>NZ_CP107871.1:0-302083 GCF_041432505.1 Streptomyces virginiae | reverse complement strand
AAACGCATCGGGCCTACGCTACGCGGCCCCCAGCGGGTGACACCCCCTGGGTAACGTTGGCCCATGATCGATACGCCGTCACGGGTCGAACTGAACCCGCTCACCCTCTCCGACCAGGACGAGTTCTGCACGCTCGTGCGAGCCAGCTCCGCACTCCACCGGCCGTGGATGCAACTACCCGCGACCGCTGAAGAGTTCCAGGCCTGGATGTCCCGCTTCGACGACGGCACCAACCGGGGCTTCCTGGTCCGGGCCCGGGAGACCGGCGCGACCGTCGGCATGGTCAACATCAACTCGATCATCCGGGGCCGCTACCAGGGCGCTTCCCTCGGCTACGCGGCCTTCGCCCCGTCCGCGGGCCACGGGTACATGACCGAAGGGGTCGCCGCCACCCTGCGGCACGCCTTCACCGACCTACGGCTCCACCGGCTGGAGGCCAACATCCAGCCCGGGAACAAAGCCTCCCTGGCCTTGGTCCAGCGGCTGGGCTTCCGCTACGAAGGCCTCTCGCCCGTCTACCTCTACATCGACGGCGGCTGGCGCGACCACGAACGCTGGGCCATCACCGCGCCGAGCCCCTGGACGCCCGACCCGACCCTGCCCGAGGTCTAGGCCGGGCACGCGCTACGGCGAGCCGGCCAGCAGCCGGCGTTGGTGGTCGCGCGCCGGTTCGTCGTAGTACCTGTCCGACCAGTGCCCGGCGACGAGCGGCACCGGGGCTTCGACTCCCGTCTCGGGGCCGGGCGTCGGCTGGTGCGCGGCCAGGCGGAGCGAGTCCCGGAAGCGGTGGTGGTTGAACAGGCGGGAGAACTCGGTGAAGTAGATCTCCGCGAGGCCGTGGTCGCCCCGGATCACCAGCATGTTCTCGTCGTTCCGGTTCGCTGAGGGGTTGCTGAAGTTGGCGGAGCCGGTGACCACGATCGGATCGTCGCCGAGCGGGTCGATCAGCAGGTACTTCGTGTGCAGGTACTCGATGTTGTTGGAGAACGGGTTGTCGTGCTCGGCCGCCCAGCCCGCCAGGCCGCCCTCTTCGACGAGTCCGCAGGCCACCAGCTCGGTCTCGGGATCGGTGACCAGGCTCCGGTGCGCGTCGGCGACCCTGGCGTCCTCGAACAGCAGCCAACGCAGTGCCGGATGGTCGCCGGGAAGCCGGTCGGCGAACCGGGGATCGAAATTGAACGGGAACGTGATGCACACCAGCTCCTGGGCCGATCCGAAGAGCTCGGCCCAACGGTCCTGGGCCGTGGTGTGCGTGTGCGGGCTGAACACGACCGTCATGCCCGCGGGCCAGGGGTCGGGCATCGGGCTGTGGACGTCCACCCAGTTGTTGAGGGTGCCGGGGGTGGGGTCCGCGACGAGCTGGGCCCAGTAGTCGCGGTACTGCCGTGCGACGGACGCGTCGGTGACGGTGTGTCCGACGTTGGACTGTCCGAAGATGCCGTTCTCGGTGATGTTGGTCGACCCGGTCCACACGGCCCGGGGCGCATCCTCGTGGCTCACGACCACGAACTTGTTGTGCGGGATCGTGGCGCGGGTCCGCCAGGTCACGACCAGGTCCTCGATGCCGGCGGCGGCCACGGCCTCACGGTTGTGCGGGTGGTCGAACACGACGAGCCGGACGTCCACACCCGTGTCCGCGGCCACCCGGAACGCGGTGAGAACGGGCAGGTACTCGAATTCGTACAAGGCCGCCCGGAGCTGCCCGCGGTCGCCGTCGGCGGTGCCGATGAAGGCGAGCAGCGCCTCTTCCAGGCCGCGTGAGAGCCAACGCCAGGCCTCACGGTTGGGTACGTCACGCGGGTGGAGGTTCTTGAAACGTTCGGCGTAGGCCTGCGAGGCGTAGACGCCACGGTTGAACCAGACACCGTGCACGCCCGGCTCCTCGGCCCGCACCCGCAGCTCGACGGTCGAGACCGGGGTGAGTTCCTCGCCCGGGGTTCCGGTCATGGTGTGCACGCGGTAGGTGTACGTCCGCCCCGGCTCGACGCGGTAGTCGGCCCAGGTGAAGGTCTGGAACGGGTTCCAGTTGGACCCCCACCGGCGCCTCGCCTGCGGGAAGCGGAGCCGGTTGTCGAGCCAGCGGTGCCGGCCCGTGGTGTGGTCGAACCGCTCGACTCCAAAACCGAGTACGTCGTCCATGGCGGCTCGATCGTGGTCGAACCCCAGGACCACCACATGGGTCCCCGCGATGGCTTGTACGCGCAATGGCCCGGAACTGCTCTGCACTCTCATGCCCATGCCTCCCGGTCCCCGGGACGTCAAGACCAGCTTCACCCCGCGCCGGGACGCGCGCACTCCGGCGCGGAGGCACCCCCTCCCCGCTCAGGACCACCGCCAGGCAGTGTCCGGCAGGAGGACCGCGAGGGCGGCCACGGCGAGGACCGCGGCGGCGAGCCGGGTCGGGCGCCGCGGCGTGCGGGCCAGCCTCTCCGTGATGACGATCCCGGTGAGTACGGCCATCCACACGAGCATCCCGTTTCCGCCGCTCGCCACGGCCATCACCAGCATCAGCGCCCAGCACGAACGCAAGCACGCCCAGCCCTGACGCAGCCCGAAGCGGCAGGTCCCCGCCACGGCGCGCCGGCCGCTCGGCGGCAGCGGGGAGGAGCGGTGACAGTCGCGCAGGGCCCGGCGTTTGTGGACCGTCAGCTGCCAGGCGGCCGCGAGCGCGAGTGCGCACGCGAGGGCCACACCCTCCGGCAGTCGCGCCCAGAGCTGTGCGGGCGCCAGGAGCAGGGCGCCGTATCCGATCCAGACCGCCAGGTAGACGGCGGCGAACGTGGCCATCGCGCGCCGGCGACGCCACCGCAGGCTGTTCGTCCCCACGTGAACGAGCGCGGGGACGGCCGCAGGCAGCATCATCGCGACGCTCATCAACGCCCACATGGCCACATTCACAGAAGCGGAAGCGGAAACGGAAGCGCCGTGGACCTCGTGCGGCGCGGGCATGTGGTGGTGCGAGGCCCCGGCACGGTCGCCGTCGTGCGAGTCGCCGGTCACGGCCGATGCGATCAGGGCGATCCAGGCGGCGACGGCCACCAGCTCGAAGACGAGCGAGACACGGGGCCGCAGCAACCGCCGCACCGGCGCCGTCCACAGCGGCCGTACCCGCGACGCGGCCCGCGCCGTCGTGCCCCGCACCGTCATCAGGTGTAGCCGAGGCTGACCCGTCCGATCTCGACCGGCGGGTCCTCGCCCTCCCCGTCGACCGGGCCGAGCGGCAGGAACGTCACGCGCAGCGCCTGGTCGTCCCACGCGTTCTGCGCCACCAGCCGGCGCACGAGCGGGGTGATCTCGACGGTCACCCGCAGACCGTGCGGGTGCTCGTCGCCCCGAGGATCCTGGGCGCGCTCGATACCGAAGAAGGACAGGTTGCCCACCCGATGGCTCTCCGCCACCTCAGGGGTGGCCCCGTCGGGCAGGTTGACGTAGATGCCGTAGACCGTCTCGGGGTTCTCCTCGCCCTCGATGTCCTCGACGTTGAGGTACACGCGTCGATCGGCCTCGGGGTCGGGGACGCCCAGGGCCAGGCCGAGCGACCGCGTCGTGCGTCCGTCGATCGGTACGGTGACGCTCGCCGCACGACCGACGAGCCGCACGGTCTGCAGTGACGCGCCCGCCATCTCACGGCGTTTGGGCACCGACGGTGTCGGCTCGGACGCGTTCGGGCGGCTCATCGACACCTCGGGCACGGGAAACAGGGGCGGAGCCGGAGGTGGCGGAGCGACCGGTACGGGCGACTCGTACGTGTACCCCAACTGGTCGGCGATGTCGACGACGGCGGACGCCGCCAGTCTCCGCTCGCTCCCGTCGGCGTCGAAGAACCGGTACTCCTGCGTGATCCAGCGCGGGTCCGTCGGATCGTCGTGTCCCGGGCGGCTCGCCCATGCGAACCAGAGGCGGTCGATATTGGCGTGATGGAGCCAGAAGATCGGGTCCAGCGCCGCCGTGTCGGTCCTCCCCATCCAGCGGCCGATATGACTGTGCACGGCGTTGTGCGGGGTGTTCTCGACGGCTCCGTCGCGGTTCCAGAAGGCGTCGCCGTCCGGGGTGATGCCGCCACCGAACTCGGCCTCGCCGACGAACAGGGTGCGCCCCATCGCGTAGGCCGGGGAGGTGATCTGGAAGGGGAGGGGTTCACCCCGGTTGAGGCGGTGCGCCCGGTCGGCGAACAGCGGGTTGGCGCCGCCTTCCTCGTCACGGAAGGCTTGTGGGATCCGGGCCTGCGACGGATCGGCGTCGTAGTCCCAGAACGGCAGCGCCCAGTCGGCCGGTCCGCCCAGATCCACGACCGCGGCGCGGACGATCCGTTCGAAGTACCAGAGGTACATGCGGTGCCAGGAGAGGAAGAACCAGGAGCCGTGCTTGCAGCTGTTCCACAGCGGCTTCGGCGGTGTCTGGGCCGTCCCGTGGATGGCCGCCTGGTAGGACCAGCTCGTGGGGTCGTCCGCGTCCCGCCGCTTCATCTCGGCGACGGCTGCCGCGTAGTGCGTGAGCGTCAGGTCGTCTTCCGGCAGGGTCCACACGTTCCTGCGCACGTGCACGACCGGCTGAGGGCTCAACGCGTCCGCCTTCCGTCACGTCGGTCGGCCGTCACGAGGTTCGTGCCTCGCACCGCCGCGCCGCCGGTTCCCCATCGCGTCAGGTCGCGAACGAACGAATTCGGGATGAACCCTACCCAAACGGCATCCTGTGATCGACTCGGCGCGCGGGGAGCGGACGCCGGCCCGGTCCGACCGGCACCACACCGGTTAGGGTGCGTCGATGAACGCGCCCTCCCTGTACTTCCATCCCGACTACCTCGACGCCGTGCGTGCGGGCCGGAAGACGACCACCGTCCGCTTCCGTGACCCGGTCGAGGTGGGCCCGGTCAGCCTCGTGTTCGAGTCGGACGAGGAAGTGGCTCTGCCGGGTGTCGTCACGCGGCTCACCGGCACGACGGTCGACGGGCTGACCGAGGCGGACGCCCGGGCGGACGGCTTCCGTGACCTGGCCGAGCTCCACGACCGACTGCGCTACCACTACCCCGACATCGAGCCGGCCGACCGGATCACCATCGTGCACTTCCGGCCGGTGGCATGAGCGGGTGGCCTCGGTGAGGACGCGAACGCGGCGCCCTCACCGAGGCCGCGGGTCCGGGGGACGTGGAGCGCCACCCGTCCCCCGGACCGCACCGGGCTACCTGTCCTGGGAGAGTCGGACCAGCTCGGCGAAGGAGCCGTCCAGGCGCACCAGTTCCTCGTAACCGCCCTGCTCGATGATCCGTCCCGCGTCGAGGACGACGATCCGGTCGGCGAGGCGGCAGTTCTCCATCCGGTGCGTGACGATCACCGTGATCCGGTCGTCCTTCATGTCCCGCAGTCCGGAGAACACCATGTGCTCACCGCGCGGGTCCATGGCCGACGTCGGCTCGTCCATGACCAGCAGCCCCGGCTTCCGATGGAACGCCCGCCCGCACGCCAGACGCTGCCACTGGCCGCCGGAGGGCTCGTGCCCGCCCCAGACCGAGCGGGCCAGGAGTGTGTCCAGACCGTTCGGGAACTCCTGGACGGTCGTCCGCATGCCGACCGCGTCCAAGGCGTCCCAGACGGCCTCCTCGCCCCGCGGGCCGGGTTGGCCGAGGGTGATGTTCTCCCGAGCGGAGAAGGGCCAGTACCCGTAGGACTGGGTGACGAGGCCGACGTGCTGCCAGGCGGTGCGCTGATCGGCGTCGGAGGTGGGGACACCGTCCCAGGAGACGACGCCGGACGTCGGGACGGTCAGCGAGGTCAGCAACCGGATCAGCGTCGACTTCCCCGCCCCGTTCTCCCCGACGACGGCGACGACCTCGCCCCGGGACAGGGTCAGCGACACCGGCCCGAGCGAGGGGGTGTCCTTGCCGGGGTAGGTGTACGTGGCCTCCTCCAGACGGATCTTCTCCGGCGCGACCTCCATCACCTGCGGGCCGCGGGGACCGGACCTCTCGGCGGCCTCGGCGACGAAGGCGGTGTAGTCGCCGAGGTAGAGGGCGTGCTGGAACATCGCCGCCCCGTAGACGACGAGCTGCGAGAGGGCGGCGGTGGAGGTCCGCATGGCCACGAGCGCCGTGCCGGCCGCGGCGATCGCCATGTACCCGCCCACGACGAGCCCGGCGAGGGCCCCGTAGGTCGCCAGGACGAAGACCCCCGAGGCGGTGGCGGCGGTCAGGTGGACGGTGAGGTAGCGGGGCGCGGAGCTGACCATCCTGGAGTCGATGCGCTCGCAGACCGCCGCGTACCAATGATGGGCGTACGGACGCATGCTGTTGCCGCGCAGCTCGTCGGCGAGCTTCGGAGTGGTCAGGTGCCAGCGCATCATGTGCTTGATGTTGCGGGAGCCGACCGTCTGGTTGTGGAGCCGGTGGTCGAGGCGGGCGGCGTAGACCGAGCCGAGGCCGCGCGGGATCACCGACAGCAGGAGCAACGGCAGCAGCACGGGGTGGACCACCGCGAGGACGGACGCCACGGCGACCATGTCGATCAGACCGCCGGTGAAGCCGAGCGCGTCCTGCAGCAGCATGGCGGAGCGGGCGGATCCGGTCTCGGCGGCCTCGGAACGCTCGGTGAAGTCGGGCGCGTCGTAGGCGTCGAGTTCGACGTCCATGTGGGCGTCGACCATGGCGAGGTCGGCGAGGGTGGCCATACCGGGATTCAGGCGGCGGGCCGCGCTGCCCGAGGTGATGGAGGCCAGAGCGCCGAGCGCCGTCATGGCGGCCGCGACGACCAGCGGCCAGGCCGCCGCCGCGATCCGCTCCTGGACGCCGTCGCCGGTCAGGAGCGGGACCATCGCCCGGGAGATGGCCGCGAGCGCCGCCGCCGTGCAGATCCCGCCGAGGACCTGGGCGGTGACCAGCACATGGAACGCGGTGCGGTTGACGGCGAGCGCGAGCCGCGCCGTCTGCCGGAGGGCGGACGGGACCCGGCGGGCCATCTGCCCGAGCGACAGCGCCTCCATGGTCTCGTTGTGACGGCCCCAGGTGTACGTGAACTCGGGAGGGGCGGGTGGTGCGGCGGCCTTCCGCCGCTCGGCCTGCTGCTGGGACATGCTGCGTCTCCTTCAACCGGGTTGTCGTGGAGGCCGGTTCGTCGCTCGCAGCGCATGACGGAGAAGCCCGGCTCCGCGGTGTGCGGAGGGGCGGCTGCGTGGTCGCGGGAACTGGGGGCAGTGAGTACAACGCAGGCCGACGGCCGGAGCAGCGGGATCTGGCCGACCTCGCGGCGACGGCTCCCTGGCGGTGGCCGCTGATCGAATCCGGGCACCCCTGGGCTTCCGGGAGCGGACGCACAGGAGGTTGGCCGGAACCCGCCGGTACGGGGGCCGGCCCACCGGAAACCACTTGCGGGCCCGTGGCCCGCCCCCGGGCGGTCGGACGCGGACCCCGCCCGCAGGATGGGACAGGGCGAACGCGAGCCTCCGCCACCTGGAGGGACCCGTACGCCCCGTGTGACCCCTGTGCCGACCCTCCGACGGAGCGATCGGGGAGTCCCTGGTGTACGTGGGCTCCGTCCTCCACCCTCAGGGGCAGGGGCCTCGTACGTCGTACGGCGATCCCTGGACGGCGAGAGGGTCTACTCGACGGACAATTCCGGAGCCCTGACCGCCCTGACCGCCCTGACCGCCCTGGACGCCGCCACGGGCGTGGTGCTCCGGCAGACCACCCTCACCGTCGGCGGGGTCCCGACCTGCGCGCTCTCCCTGGCGGTGGCTCCGCGGGGGCGGCTGCTGGTCGGGACCGTCGACGGCCGTGTCCTGGAGTACGGGTGACCGGTGACGGCCGGACCGCCTAGGCCTGCGGCACGGCGGGGTCGAGGGCGCCCAAGGCGTTGATGGCGGTGTCCCAGGGGAAGTGGATCGGAGCGTCCGGGTCGGCGGGGTCCGGGGTGTATCCGGACTCGCCGTGGAGGAGTTCGACTCCGGCGTTGCGCAGGGTGCTCAGGGAGATGTCGAACTGGGGGTGGGCGGCAAGCGCGGTGTTGGCGCAGGGCATCGCTATGACGGGCGTACGCTTGCCGGTCGCCTCGGCGGCGAGGCCGACGACGAGGTTGTCGGTCAGGCCGAGGGCCCACGCGTTGATGGTCTTGAAGGTGGCCGGTGCGAAGAGGACGGCGTCGGCCGCCGGCCATACGTCCGGCTGGCCGGGAAGTTTGTACTGCCATCGCACGGGATGGCCGGTCAGAGCGGCGAGTCCGTCGAGGCTCTGGGAGAGCCAGTGCGCCGCGGTGGGGGTGAGGCCGAGGCATACGTCCCAGCCGCGGGCCTGGGCGTCCTCGATGACCCGGGCGACGTCGAAGACGGGCGGGGCGGCGGAGCAGAGCAGGTGGAGAGTCTTCGTGGTCATGCCGCAATATGATCACATGCTTCGAGCTTGATCACGTTTTCCGGATCGGGGCAGTTCTCGCGGGCTCCGCACCCACGGCGCCGGAGCGTGTGGGTGGTCTCCGAGAGCATCGGAGGCGTTTCACTCCGTGAGCTCGGCCGCCAACCGGCGGGCCTGGTGCAGCCAGGCCGCCCGCTCCTCGTCGAAGGAGTCGGTGACCGTCCGGAAGACGGTGCGTCGCACGTCGGTGATTCCCGCATAGGGAAGGACGCATGCCGCCCAGATCCGCTGCAGCGGGTCGCCGAACTCCCTCTCCTCCCGTTCGAGCGGAGTGTCGGACGTGTTCAGTACGAGTGCCCGGTCGGCCTTCAGGAGGGGGGCGGGCTCGCCGTCCGCCGTGCCCAGCTTGTAGGCGACGCCCGGTGCGAGGACACGCTGCACCCAGCCCGTGAGAACGGCGGGCGGCATGCCCCACCAGTTCGGGTGGACGAACACCAGGGCGTCAAGGGTGGTCAACTCCCGCTGGTGCAGCGCCACCTGCGGGTCGCGGGCGCCCGGCGCCGCCTCGACCGTGCCGGTCTCCTCGGCGGACAGCGACGCTGGGAAGCCCTCGGCGCACAGGTCGTGCGCGACCACTCGGCATCCCCGGCCGCGCAGCTCCTCCACAACGGCATCGAACACGGCGTGGTTGAAGCTCCCCGGCCGCGGGTGTGCGAGATACACCCCGATCTGCATGTGCGTCCCCCCGATCGACACGAGCCTTCGTCGCCACCTGATCCGAGGTGCCGGACGGCTCGCTTCCCGGCCTCATTCTCGTCCCCGGTCGGCGGCCACCGACCACCGGGGCCGGTTTCGCGCCCACGAGGGTGGTGCCCGGCGCTGCGCGTGCGCGGCCCGCCCGGATGGGGGAAGCTGGGTCTAGCCGTCTCTTTCGGATCTTGCCGGGTCCGCGTCCTGACAGACGAAATCCGAAAGGGACGACCTAGCCGCACCGCCGACAGCGGGACATCAGGGCGAGGAGGCCTCGTGGACACCTCAGAAGACGGCCGGCTCATTCGCGCACCCCGGTCCTGGTTCAAGGCCAGGGTGCGGACCGCCACCGTTCTGTGTGCGGCGGCGGCTCTCGCCGCGGCCGCCATCCCGGCCTCCGCGCAGAGCCCCCGGGCCGTAGCGGCCCCGGCGGAGCCCCTCGTGGTCGTCGACTGCTTCTCGCAGTCCCAGGTACGCCCCGAGGAGTACCTGCTGGCCTGCGGGGACGGCAACAATCGCCTCGTCGGACTGAAGTGGGACACCTGGGGGCCGAAGACCGCCACGGCCAAGGGCACCGACATGGTCAACGACTGTGTCCCCTACTGCGCCGCCGGCCGCTTCCGCTCCTACCCCGTGACGGTGACCCTGAGCAGTCCGGAGCCCTGGCCGGGCCACCCGGACGTGGACCGCTTCACCACGATCCGGCTCCTCTACACGGACACCGCACCGGCCCCGGTCCCGAAGGACGTCACGTACAAGCTCGTGTACTGAACTCGTCCGACGACCCGAGCACGAGGCCGCCCCTTTCGAAAAGTGCCGGACCCGGATGAGGGTCCGGCACGGGGTCCGTCGCCAGACGGGCGTGACACTCGACGTCGTAGCGGATGCCGTCGTACGCGAGCTTCTGGCGCTGGAGTCCTTCCACGGCGAAGCCCGCGGCGTGAGCGACCCGGCACGAGCCGGGGTTGTTCACCCGGTGCCCCAGCTCCAGCCGGAACAGTTCGGCCTCGTCGAACGCCCAGCGCGCGAGAGCCCGGCAGGCGTGCGAGGCCACGCCCCGCCCCCGCGCCGCGGCCGTCGTCCAGTAGGAGACCCAGCCGACGGAGTGCCGCCGGTTCACCGCGCCGACCGACACCTGTCCCAGCACGGTGTCGGCGCCGTCGACGACGGAGAAGGAGAAGGCGGAGCCGACCTCCCACTCGTCGGCACGCTCGGCGATCCACCGCAGTGCGTCCTCCGGCGAACCGATGGGAAGGCCGGTCTGCTCACGCATGAGGGGATCCGCGAACGCGGTCGTCACGGCGGCCGCGTCACGCGGGGCCCATCTACGCAGCACCAAACCCGAGGAAACTTCGACACGTTCGCGCATCCCGCGAGTCTTCCTCCCCGCCCGCCGCCCTGTCATCCCGTTTCCCGGGCCCCGTGCCGCACGCGTACGGCCGGGCCCGATGGACGCTCGCGTATGCAGGTGAGCTCTTCGGCCATGTCGCGTCTCGCATCGGTGGATTTGACTGGGGTCATGACGAAGACGACGAAGAACGAGAACCAGAACGAGAACCAGAACGAGAACCGGAACGAACACCGCAACGAGCAGGACATGGTCGTGGAGCACGCCGACGCCGACGGCATCACCCTGGTGATCGGGGGAACCGGCAAGACCGGCCGCAAGGTCGCCGAGCGGCTCACGGCCCAGGGCCGCCCGGTCCGGGTCGGATCCCGCCGCGGCGAGCCGCCCTTCGACTGGAACGATCCCGCGACCTGGCTCCCGGCGCTCGAAGACGTCGACCGGGTGTACGTGACCTACTACCCCGATCTCGCCTTCCCCGGGGCGTCCGTTCAGGTGACGGCCTTCGCGGAGGTGGCGGTCGCGGCCGGAGCCCGGCGCCTGGTGCTGCTGTCGGGGCGTGGCGAGGAAGCGGCGCGTGCGAGTGAGGAGGGGCTGAAGGCGTCCGGCGCGGACTGGACGATCGTCCGGTCGAGCTGGTTCAACCAGAACTTCGACCAGAGCTTCTTCCTCGAATCCGTCCGGTCGGGCGAGATCGTGATGCCGACGGCGGACGCGGTCGAGGCGTTCGTCGACACCGGAGACATCGCCGACGTGGTGGTGGCCGCGCTGACCGACGACCGGCACATCGGGAAGACGTACGAGCTGTCGGGGCCACGCCTGTTGGGATTCGACGACGTGGCCGCCGAGCTCTCGAAGGTGACCGGCCGTGAGATCACCTATGCACCCATCCCGATGGAGGACTATCGTGCGGTGCTGCGTGAGAACGGGCTGCCGGAGGACTTCGCCGAGCTGTTCACCCTGATCCTGGACGGGCGCAACGCGCACCTCGTCGACGGGGTCGAGGAAGTGCTGGGGCGACGGCCCCGGGACTTCTCGGACTTCGCCCGGGAGGCGGCGGCCACCGGTGTCTGGGACCTCCGGGCCGTCTGATGCGGACCCGCCGCGCCTGGGAGCGTGCCGGGACGTCGTTGCGTCCGGGGGAGGATGTGCGTATGGACATGCTGGCCGGTCTTCTCACGGGCCCGCAGGCCCGTGGCGCGTTTCTGCAGAAGTCGGTGCTCAACCCTCCGTGGTCGATGCGGATCGAGGACCGTGCCCCGCTGTCCGTCGTGACCATGACGCAGGGCTCGGCCTGGCTGCTGCCCGACGATCCGGACGCCGAGCCGGTCCGGATCGACCCGGGCGACGTGGCCGTCGTACGCGGGCCCGCGCCGTACACGGTCGCGGACCTGCCGGACACCCCCGTCCAGATCACGGTGGGGCCGGACCAGCGATGCAGTACGCCGGAGGCCGGGGACGTCACGGACTCGATGGCGCTCGGTGTACGGACCTGGGGCGTCGCCCGCCCCGACGCCGGGGCGGCGGTGATGCTGAGCGGTACGTACCAGGCGCCGGGCGAGGTCGGCGGCCGGCTGCTGAGCGCGCTGCCCACGATCCTGGTGAGGCCGGCCGGGACCGCCGACTCCACGCTGATCGCGCTCCTCGCCTCGGAGATCTCCGGCGAGGAGCCGGGCCAGGAAGTGGTCCTGGACCGGCTGTTGGACCTGCTGCTGATCGGGGTGTTGCGAGCGTGGCTCGCGGCCCCCGGCTCCGGCACCCCGGGCTGGTTCCGGGCCCAGGGCGATCCGGTGGTGGGGCCGGCGCTGCGGCTGCTGCACGAGAGCCCGGCGCACGGATGGACCGTGGAGGAACTGGCCCTGAAGGTGGGCGTCTCCCGGGCGTCGCTGGCGCGCCGTTTCACGGAGCTCGTCGGCGAGCCGCCCGTCGGCTATCTGACGGGCTGGCGCCTGGCGCTGGCGGCCGATCTCCTGCGTGAACCGGATGCCACGGTCGAGAAGGTGGCCCGCAAGGTGGGCTACAGCAGCGCCTTCGCGCTGTCGGCCGCCTTCAAGCGGGTCCGGGGTGTCAGCCCACGGGAGTTCCGCTCGGGCACGCCGGCGCCGGACGCGGCGATGGCCCAGGGACCGCGGGGCACGGTCGTGCTCGGCCGGGCCGTGTCCTAGACGTCCTGGACGTCCTAGGCGCGGTCCGGGGCGAGGGAGAGTCGCGCCACGCGTTCGTCCCCGCTGAGTTCGCCGGTGGGACGGAAACCGAGGCCGAGGTAGAAGGGCTCCGGGCTGTTCGCGCCGGTGTGCCAACTGACGTACGCCTCGCGGATGCCGCGGGTCCGGATCTCTTCGGTGGCCGCGCGGACGGCGAAGCGGCCGTAGCCCTTGCCCTGGTGGCGGGCGTCGATGTTGAGGCGCCATATGCCGCTGCGGCGGTCGTCGGGGTCGACGGCCGGGTTCCAGAGGATGCCGTGGAAGGCCATGACGAAGCCGACGATCTCGTCGCCGTCGACGATGGCCCGCGGCCAGGCCGCCGCCGTGTGCAGGTACGCCTCGGCGAGCGACTTCACCACGGGGGAGACCAGGTGGGCCTGGTCGGGGCGGACCTGTATCGCGCACACCGCGTCGAAGGTGTCGGCGGTGACGGGTTCCAGGCGCAGCGCGCCCGGCGCTGAGGTGTTCGAAGACGGCATGGGTCCAGGGTATCGCCGGCCTCGGCACCCCTTCGGCGGGTTCGAGGCCGGCCTCGTGGTGGCCGTGGCTAAAGATTCACCCAAGGGGTCAGGGAAACCTGGCGGAAGATCGAACAGACGATGTCACGATCGGTCGTTCGCGTTCACAACGCGTCGCACCGCACTGCATCGCATCGTGCTGTATTGACTGTGGGAAGAGGACGAGAGTCGAATGACCGTCAACCCGACACCGCACGTTCCGAGCCCGCCGCCGGCCTCTTCGGCAGCGGCGGGTGGGCCGCGGAGCACCAGGCTCGCCGCCACCTTGATCACCCTGTCCACCGTGTTGGTGGGGCTCATGGCCGGGCTGTTCTTCGCCTTCGACGTTTCGGTGATGCCGGGGCTGGCGGCGGGTGACGAGCAGACGTACGTCACCGCGATGCGCGCGTTCAACAAGGCCATCGACGGAAATCCGCTCTTCGGCTCGGTGTTCCTGCTGGCCCTGGTGGCGGCCGCCGCCTCGGCGGTCGTGGAATACCGCGGCGGCAGACGCGCCACCGCCCTGTGGGCCGGGGCGGCCGCGGTCGCGTACCTCGTCGTCCTCGTGATCACCTTCGCCGTGAACATCCCGCTCAACAACGAACTCGCGGACGCGGGCGCCGTCGAGCAGATGAAGGACTTCGCGATCGTCGAGCGGTTCAAGTCCACCTGGGTCACCACGAACATCCTGCGCACCCTGCTCTGCACCGTGGCCCTGACCGCGCTCGCGCGTGCGACGCTGCTCCACGGCCGTGCCACGCGCTGAGCGCACCCCCGCGCGGACGCCGTGGAAGCCTGCCCGACACCGCCGCGACGGAATACCCGCCGCGGCGGCATCGGGAGGCGCCGCGCGGGTCAGCCGGCGTGGGAGGCGATGACCCGCGCACACTCCAGCGATTCGGCGCGCGTGGTGTCCACCTCGATGTCGTAGGTGACTCCCCGGTGCACCGCGTCCGCCTGCGCCGCCGCCATACCCCTGACACGGTCCCCGCGCGCGATCTCACGGCCCGCGGCCACCGCACCGTCACACCGCACGCCGACCCACAGGACCGGTACGTCGCCCAGGGCGTTCCGCCACCGCTGCTGGGACGCCGCCCCACCGAGGAACACGTCGTCGATGATGATCCGTGCTCCCGCACGGGCCATCGTCACGATCCCCTCCGTCCAGGCCGCTTCCAGCGCCCGGAAGGTCGCCCCGACGCTCACCGTGCCGTCCGCCGCGATCCCGATCCCCTCCTCCGCCTCCCGCATCGCGGCGGGCAGGGTGTCGACGAAGGCATCGCACCCGAACGCCAGCCACGGATCCGGCAGCACGGACTGCAGACACCGAACGATCCCGGACTTGCCCGAGCTGGAACCACCGTTGAGAATGATCATCTGAGTCACCGGGCCACAGTAGGACCCGACGCGTCCGCGACGGAACCGGTTTCGGCGGACACCGCACCGGGCCCGACACCGCACCCGCCCGACATCGCACCGGCCCCACGAAAACCGGGTGCGGCTGTCCGCTCGGCCTTGGGATCATGCGGGAATGGTCCACCGACTCGACCCCCTGGTTCTCCGGCACACCCACCGCATCCCCCGCCCCACGGGACCCATCGGGGAGGGCGCAGTCGCGGCGCAACAGTTCGACGCCGCCTTGATGTCCGTGGGCTTCAAGCTCTCGGCACAGCTGCTCGAACACCTGTCAGGACTGGCCGAGGGGGCGGTCGTCGACACCGCCGTACGAACGCTGGGCACCGTCCGCGAGATGGTCGGCGACCACGTGCAGCACAACGCCTACTTCATCGACTTCCCGGCCAACGTGCCGGACACCTTCGACTTCTGGATGCGGTGCATAGCCGAGGCGCTCGCCGACGACAGCACCCGCGAGAGCACCCTGGAGCAGCTGAGCACCGGCGTGGTGAACCTGCTCACCCTCCCCTCGTACGGGAACTACCGGCACACGTACGCCGAGATGCTGACCCACCACGACGAGCTGATCGCCGTGGCGGGCGACCGTATGACCGTCCTGCACCTCGGCGGCGCCTTGGACGACGAACTCACCGCCCTCTACCTGGCGTTGGCGGGCAGCACCACACCCCTCGGCGAGGACGGACTGCGGGACCTGGGGGACCTCGCCGGCCACTGTGCCGACGGACCGCAGCCCGAGGAGATCCCCGTCCGGGAGAACCGGGCCGTGGTCAACGAGGCCCGACTGAAGGCCGGTACGGGCCTGCTGCTGGACACGGTCACCGACGTGCTCCGCCTCGCCTGCGCGCTCGCGGGCGGCGACGTCGGCCTGCAGGAGCCGACCCGGCTGCGGGGCATCTCCCGCGCCGCGCGCCGGGCGTTGCTCGCGGGCCTCGACGCGGTCGTCGGCGCGGCGCCCGCCAAGCTCGCCGACGTGCACGCCCACCGTGAGATGTGGAAGCGGCTCGGCGAGCGGCTGCACCCGCACGAGTACCCGCAGTGGCCGCACGCGGCCGACGTGTTCGCCGTCGCCCGCGGCGAGAAGGAGGCCCGTACCTTCGACAGTCGGGTCGAGGAGCTGCACGCCCGGCTCGACACCACCGGAGCGGCCGCCCTGCTGACGGCCGCCCCCGGCAAGCTGCTGCGCTCCCTGGACCGACTGCTGCGCTCCGCCTTCACGCAGGACGAGCGCGACACGGTCGTGGCCGCCGCCGAGCAGGTCCTGCCCGACGTCTCCGGCCGCGTCCTGCTGTCGGTACGCCAGCACCTGCACAACCGCCCGGAGGCGACCGGCGAACAGCGCGTGTTCGTCAACCGCTCCGGCCGGGCCTGGGTCACCGAAGACACCCGCGCGCCGGTGTTCGAGCCCGAATGCAAGCGGATGATCACCGCGATCGACGCGGAACTCCGCCGCCGACTGCCCACCGCGGACCACCTGCTGATCGACCCGGACGTCCTGGACGTGGCACTGCCGCTCAGCGGCAAGGCGACCACGTCCGGGCTCGGCGTGCTGCCCCGCGGCTCGATCTCCCCGGTCGACGGCGAACTGCTGCGGTTCTTCGTGTACTGGAAGCAGACCGAGCGCAGCACCGACTACGACCTGTCGGCGGCGCTGCTCGCTCCCGACTACTCGACCATCTCCTGGCTCTCGTACACCAACCTCACCGACGTCGGCGGAGCGCACTCCGGTGACATCACGAACGCACCCGACGGGGCCTCGGAGTTCATCGACCTACGCCTGGACGCCGTACGCGGCACCTGCATCGTCCCGCAGGTCAACATCTTCTCCGGGGAAGGCTTCGAGGAGGTCGAGGAGTCGTTCTTCGGCTTCATGCTGCGCGGAACCGAGCAGCAGGGGCGACCGTTCGAGCCTCGGACGGTGCGGATGAAGTCGGACCTGCGCGGGCCGGGCCGGATCGCACTGCCGCTGGTGTTCCTGCGCGGGGCCGACGGCCGGTGGCGAGCCAAGTGGCTGCACCTGTACCTGACGGGATCCCCGTCGTACAACCGGGTCGAGGGCAACCGGGTGACGGTCGCGATGCTGATGCGCGCCATCGTCGACCGCGAGCAGCTCACCGTGCGCTACCTGATCGAGTTGATGACCGGCAGCGCCACCACCGTGACCGTGTGGGACGGGAGGACGGTCCCGGCGGGCCCCGTCACCTACATCGGCCTGGAGCGGCCCGAGAAGCTGCACCCGGGGTCGCGGATCGTCACCCCCGAAAATCTGCGTGACCTGATCCCCGAGTGACTGTTAACGTGGCCGTGGCGAGGCCATGAAGGGGCTTCCTTCTCAACACTCCTAAAGTAGCCTCTTCGCTTCCCTCGCCACCGACTCGAACCTCCGGCCGTCCTCGCGTCACGCGGGACGGCCGGAGGTTTTTCGTGGCCCGCCTCAGCTCAGGTAGTCGGCGACCAGTTCGGCGAAGGCCTCCGGAGTAAGCACCTCGACGCCGAGTTCGGCGGCCTTGACCGCCTTCGAGCTGGGCTTGCCGCTCGCGGAGGGCGCGGAGACCAGGATGGTGGTCCGGGCGCTGACCCCGCTGCCCGCGCGCCCGCCGGCCTTCTCGATCAACGCGTTCATCGCGTCCCGCCCTTGGCCCTCCAACGCCCCGGTCATCTTCCCGGTCACCACCACGACCTTGCCGGCCAGCGGCCCGAAGCCCTGCGCATCCGACTCCTCCCGCGGCTCGTCCATGGTGACGCCCGCGGCGGCGAGCTTGTCGATGACCGCGGCCAGGGCGGCGATCTGTTCGACGATCACCGGCGCCTTCTCCGGGCCGATCCCGTCCACGGCCTGCATGTCCAGGGCGTCGGCCGCACGGACGGCGTCCATCGTGGCGAAGTGCCGGGCGATACGGCGCGAGATGCTGCGCCCGGTGCCCAGAATGCCCAGCGCGCACACGACACGGCTCAACGGTCTGCCCTTCGCCGCCTCGATCTGCTCGGCGAGCTTCGCCGCCCGCTTGGCGCTCCCCGAGGCGGCGGTGAGCTGCTCCAAGGAGAGGGTGAACAGGTCGGCGACGTCCGTGACGGCACCGGCGTCGACCAAGGCCTTGACGTACGTCCTGCCCAGCCCGTCGATGTCGAGCATCTCGCGCCCGGCGGCGTACTCGATGAGGGCCGGCAGGGCGCAGGCCGCGCCCTGCGCGCAGCGCCACCGTTCCTGCGTCTTGTCGATCTCCCCGCCGCAGTGGGGGCACGCCTCGGGCAGGGGCACCTCCGTCGCGCCGGCCGGCCGCAGCGCCACCACGGCGGCCTGGACCCGCGGGATGATGTCGCCCGCCTTGTAGACCGTCACGGTGTCGCCCAGGTGGAGATCACGGCGCCGGATGTCGGCAGGGTTGTGCAGCGTGGCCCGGGTGACCGTGGACCCGTCGATCAGGACCGGGGCGAGCACGGCGGTCGGGGCGAGCACCCCGGTCCGGCCGACCTCCCACACCACGTCCTCCAGCACGGTCTGCCGCTCGACGGCCGGGAGCTTGAAGGCGACGGCGAAGTAGGGGAACCGGCTGCCCAGTCCCACCGCCTCCTGCTCGGCCGCGTCGTCGAGCTTGATCACGACCCCGTCGATACCGAACGGCAGCCCCGCGCGCAGGGCGGCGATCTCGTCGACCCGCCGCTGGGCCTCGGTGAGGGTGGCGACCACGTGCAGGCCGACCGGGGTGTCCGCCGTCGTCCGGACCCCGGCCCGCGCCACCGCGGCCAGGGTCGCGGCGTGTGTGCCACCGGCCGGCAGGAACGATTCCCCGTCCAGCTCGACCGCGCCGTACGCCCAGAACGTCATCATCAGCCGGTACGGGCGGTCCTTGGCCCGCAGCGTGCCGGCCGTGCCGTTGCGGGGGTTGGCGAAGACCTGCGCGCCGTGCGCGGTGCGGACCGCGTTCGCCACCTCGAACTGCTCCTGGGTGAACAGCACCTCGCCGCGCACCTCGAAGGTGGCCGGCACCGGCAGTCGCTCGGGCAGGCCCTCGATCTGCCCGATGACATGGCTGATGTCCTCACCACTGCTGCCGTCGCCCCGCGTGATGATCTGCACCAGCCGCCCGGCCCGGTACCGGGCCGCGACGGCCGCGCCGTCCAGCTTCGGCTCGACGGTGAACCCGCCGACCGGCGCCTCGCCCAGCCGCCGCCGCAGGGACTCGCCCCACGACAGCAGGCCGGCGGGGTCGAAGACGTTGTCCAGGCTGAGCAGCCGGGTGGTGTGCGCGACGTCGCCGGCCGGGGCGGCGCCGTCACCGACCTGCCCGGTGGGGGAGTCGACGGCGACCTCCTCGGGGTGCTCCGCCTCCCACGCCAGCACGGCGAGCCGGAGCCGGTCGTAGGTGGCGTCGTCCATCGGGCTGTCGCCGTCGGCGTAGTACGCCCCCGATGCGTCGCGCAGGCGCCCGAGCGCCGCCTCGTAGTCGGAGCGGCTGGACATGCCGGACAGCGCCTGATCGGCGGAAAGGTTCATCATGGGACCGATCCTCTCGCGAGCCACTGACAATCGGCCCGGCCAGTCGGGTGCCGACCGACAGCCGCCCCGGCGGGACGGCGGACCGTCACGGCCCGCACGTCCCCCGTGTGTTCACCCTCGGGCGGCCGGCTCCACGGCCCGCTTCGACACGCTCGGCACCACCTGCTCCGCCTGGTGGACGCTCGGGCGCTCCGTCCAGAACGTCCCGGACGCCGCGCGCCGGGCGAGCATCACCAGCAGCCCCACGAGGCTCAGGCCGAGGGCGATGACCAGCGGCGGTCCGAGGCCGAACCAGGAGCTGCCGCCCGCGGAGTTGGCGGGATCCGCCATGTCGACGACCGCCTCGACGAGCAGCCAGATCAGCATCCCCGCGCCGACGAGCGGACCGGCGCCGATGAACAGGAACGCGCGCACCCCCGAGGTCAGCAGGCGCCGGTGGTAGACCGCGCAGGCGATTCCGGTGAGGGCGTAGTAGAACGCGATCAGGAGGGAGAGGGCCGTCAGCGAGTCGGCGAGCGCGTTCTCGCTGACCTGATGGATGAACAGGTACCAGACGGTGGCCGTGCCCGCGACCCACCAGGTGCCGACGGCCGGGGTGCGGTACCGGTCGTGGATCAGACCGAACCTGCGGGGGAGGGCGTGCCTGCGCGCCATGGACAGCGCGGTACGGGAGGCCGGGATGATCGTCGTCTGGGTCGAGGCGAGCGCCGAGGTGGCGACGGCGAGCAGGACGATCCAGTCCCAGCCGCCGAGGGCATCTCGGGCCAGGGACGCGAAGACGGCCTCCTCGTCGTCGGCGTGCGCCGTGAGGTAACCGGTGCCGGCGAACGCGACCACCGCGAAGGCCACGGACACGTAGGTGGCCAGGAGGACGACGGTGGACCAGACGCCGGCCCGACCCGGGGCGGAGGAGGGGTCCTTCGTCTCCTCGGTGAGGTTGACGGCGGACTCCCAGCCCCAGTAGACGAAGACGCCGAGGAGCAGTCCGCCGGTCAGCGCCGTGCTTCCGGATCCGAACGGGTCGAGCCAGTCGAGGGACGGCCGCAGCGCGCCCGGGGAGCCGGTCCCGTCGTAGACCCGGTACAGGGCCACCGCCGCGAAGACGAACAGGCAGACGGTCTGCAGCAGCACGAGGACGTTCTGCAGGCGGGCCGCCGCCTGGGTGTCCCGGACGCACAGGGCCGCCATCGTCACGATCACCAGCACGGTGAGTGCCTGCCGGATCAGCGTGTTCCCGGCCCAGCCGTCCAGGCCGACGGCCAACAGACCGAAGTTGACGGCCACGTCGGCGAGCGAGCCGACCACCAGGACCCCGGTCATCGTGATCGCCCAGCCGCCCAGCCAGCCCGTCGTGGGTCCCAGCGCACGCGTCACCCACGAAAAGGTCGTGCCGCAGTCGGGATCGGCGCGGTTCAGGTAGTAGAAAGCGGATGCGATGAGCACCATCGGGACGAACGACGCGAGCATCACCCCGGGGGCGTGGACGCCGACGAGGGCGACGATCGGCCCGATCACGGCGGCCAGCGAGTACGCCGGCGAGGTGGCGTTCAGCCCGATGGCGAGGGCGTCGACGAACCCGATCGCGTTCGGTCTGAGCGTGGCGGCGGCAGGCGTCCGCGGGGTGTCTTCGACCATGGTCCCTCACTGGTGCACGGTGAACGGGGCGTGAATGCGATGAGGAAACCCGTGCTCCGCACAGAGGGTCAATGGTGTTGGCATAAGCGCGCCCCGCGGACCCGGTCACTCGCGCCCGGCCGCGCCCCCGTCCCCGGCACCCCGGCCGCCCGCCGCGTCCGCGAGCTGCCGCGCGGCGGTGTCCAGCAGCATCTCCAACGCCACCGGGTAGGCGCTGTGGGGCATCCGGGCGGCCAGCAGTTCCGCGGTGGCCGCGATGTTCGGGTACGTGTCGGCCGGCAACCGGGCGTACGTCGACTCCCACCGCTCCTCGTCCGACGCCCGCGCCTTCTCCGTCAGCGCGAGAGGCCCGGCGTCGAGCGCCGCGAAGGCCAGCGCCTGGTCGATGTAGGCGTGGTAGATCCGTACGGCGTCCGCGTCGGCGAAGCCCGCGCCGCGCAGGCTGCCGAGGATCGCCTCGTCCGCCGCGATCTCGCGCGGCCGGCCGCTGACCCGGCTCGCGGTCAGCAGCGCGGCCTGCGGGTGGGCGAGGTAGGCGCCGTGGATGCGCAGCCCGAGCGAGCGCAGGTCGTCGCGCCACCGCCCGGTCGGGACCCAGCCGTCGAGCGCGCGGCCGATCAGCTCCTCGCCGATCGCCAGGGTCAGCCCGTCCATGCCGTCGAAGTACCGGTACAGCGTGCTGGGGTCCGCGCCCAGCGCGGCGCCCAGCCGCCGGGCGGACAGGCCCGCGCTCCCGTGCTCGCGCACCATCCGCAGGGCCGTCTCGACGATCAGCCGCTCGGAGAGCACCGTCCCCTGCCGGGTCGGGCGCCGCCGCCTGCGGGCCTCCTCCGGGACCACGTCCTTCGCCATCGCCCGCCTCCGTCCATCCTTATGCCAACACCATTGACCTTAACTCGGACGGAACGGTTCCATCAGCCCCCTGAGGCGCACGCCTCACAGAGAAAGGACCTCGCCATGCGTGTTCTGCTTGTGGGTGCCGGCGGTGTCGGGAGCGCGATCACCAAGATCGCCGCCCGCCGCGACTTCTTCGACCACTTCGTCGTCGCCGACTACGACCTGGCCCGCGCCGAGGCCGCGGTCGCGGCCCTGGGCGGCGAGGAGCAGCGCTTCAGCGCCTGTCGCGTCGACGCCTCCGACGAGGCGGCGGTCACGAGCCTGCTCACCGAGCGCGGATGCGACGTCCTGATGAACGCCACCGATCCGCGCTTCGTGATGCCGCTGTTCAACGCCGCGCTCGCGGCCGGCAGCCACTACCTCGACATGGCCATGTCCCTCTCCCGCCCCCACCCCGAGCACCCGCACAGCGCATGCGGGGTCAAGCTCGGCGACGAGCAGTTCGAACGGGCCGAGGAATGGGAGAAGTCGGGCCGCCTCGCCCTCGTCGGCATGGGCGTCGAGCCCGGACTCTCGGACGTCTTCGCCCGCTACGCCGCCGACCACCTGTTCGACGAGATCGAGGAGATCGGCATCCGCGACGGAGCGAACCTGGCGGTCGAGGGCTACGACTTCGCCCCGTCCTTCAACATCTGGACGACGATCGAGGAGTGCCTGAACCCGCCGGTGGTCTACGAGCGCGAGCGCGGCTGGTTCACCACCGAGCCGTTCAGCGAGCCTGAGGTCTTCGACTTTCCCGAGGGCATCGGCCCCGTCGAGTGCGTCAACGTCGAACACGAGGAGGTCCTCCTCGTACCGCGCTGGGTCGGAGCCCGCCGGGTCACCTTCAAGTACGGCCTCGGCGACGACTTCATCGGCAAGCTCAAGACCCTTCACGCCCTCGGCCTGGACTCCACCGAACGGGTCGCGGTCCGCGGCGAGGACGGCACCGAGGTCCGGGTCTCACCCCGCGACGTGGTCGCCGCCTGCCTGCCCGACCCCGCGACGCTCGGGGACCGGATGACGGGAAAGACCTGCGCCGGGACCTGGGTGAAGGGCACCAAGGACGGGCTGCCGCGCGAGGTCTACCTCTACCACGTGGTCGACAACCAGTGGTCCATGCGCGAGTACGGCTCCCAGGCCGTGGTCTGGCAGACCGCCGTCAACCCGGTGGTGGCCCTCGAACTCCTGGCCACCGGAGTCTGGTCACAGCCCGGAGTGCTGGGCCCCGAGGCCCTGCCGCCGCAGCCGTTCCTGGACCTGCTCACCGCGTACGGCTCCCCGTGGGGCATGCGCGAACAGGGCGACACCCCGGGCAACTGACCGTACGTGCTACCCGCTGAAGGGATCCTCGAGCACGGGGATGCACGGCGACAGCGACGACTCGGTGTGCTCGGTGACGGTCCCCCGGACCATCCGCAGGACACGGACGTCGTTCTCGTGCCGGGGATCCTCGTCGTCACGCACGTGCAGCAGGCCGTACGAGCCGGGCGCGACCGCGCCGACGTGCCGGAACAGGTCGAGGATCTCGGGGGCGCGATGGTTGGAGAAGCCCCCGATGTGGAGGAAGAGCTCGCCGTTCATCCACCGTAGGTCGAGCAGGTAGGGGCCGGCGATCTCGTCGACGCGGCGCCGAAGGCCCTCGACGATCTCGGCCTTCCGGCTCGGGTCGTCGTCGTCCGTGGCGCTCTCGTGGACAGTGATCCAGCCGTGGTATTCGAACATGGCGGGAGCCTATCGAGGCGTCGGCGTTGGCGTCGGCGTCGGCGACGTCCGCTCGACGCTCAGCCGAGGGCCCGGTACGCCGGTGACGGATCGACCAGGTCCGGGCGGTCCACGACGTACGCGGCACCGTGGATCGCCCGAATCGCCCAGTGCCACGCCTCGTCGTGGAAGACGAGTCCGCGCAAAGGGTCGCCGGCCGGCTCGTACGGGTAGCACTCCAGGGCGGCTTCCTCGGCCTCCTCGTGGGTCAGCCCACCGTGATGCCGCATCACCCACGCGTAGCCACGCCGCTCGGACCGCAGGCAGTCGAGGTACTGCTCCTCGCTCCACGTCATGGCTCAACTCTAGGGCCGCGCCGCGCCGTGCCGTCCGGACCGAGGCGGAGGGCCTGCGGTCCGGGCCTTCGGCATCTATGTCGTCATGCGGCAGCCCCCTCGTCGGCACGCAGTAGCCGTACGGCGGAGCACGGTGTCGGGGCACGCGCGCGGCCGCCCCAGCCGCGCACCGGCGGCACGCCGCTCCGCCAGGGCCGCGATCGTGCGGGCCGAGATGACGTCGGAGGCGGTCCGGCTCACGTGACACCGCCCGGGTCGACAGGCGGTTGCGCGGACTCGGTGGGCGGAGCGGCCGGCCCGGCGGTCGGCGTCTGCCCGGACAAGGACACGAGGACGGCCCTCACCTACGGGCGGTGTCCTCCCGTAGAACGGACCCTCTCTACTTCTCCCGGTCCGAGGGGGCTGCTCTGCCCGAGCTGTCGACTTCCATACCGGCATGGTGGCACGGCCGGGTGCCGTTCCCGCTAAACGGTCGGTGCGGCCGCGGGAGCGGGCCCCGCGGACGGTCTCTCGACCACCGGTAGGGCCCGCTCCCGCGGCAAGGGGCTACGGCTACTTCACCGAGCCGGCCATCACCCCCTGGACGAAGTGCCGTTGGAAGGCGAAGAAGACGATCAGCGGGACCACCAGGGACAGGAACGCCCCGGGCGCGAGGACGCCGATGTTGCTTCCGAACTGCCGCATCTGGGACTGCAGCGCGACCGTGAGCGGCTGGGACCCGCTGTCCGCGAACAGCAGCGCCACGAGCATGTCGTTCCAGACCCAGAGGAATTGGAAGATGGCCAGGCTCGCGATGGCCGGGCGGCCGAGCGGCAGCACCAGCCGTGAGAAGATCCGCCACTCGCTGCCGCCGTCCATCCGGGCGGCTTCCAGCATTTCGCGCGGTATCTCGGCGAAGTAGTTGCGCAGCAGGAAGATCGCGAACGGCAACCCGTAGGCGACGTGGAAGAGGACGACGCCCGCGACCGTGCCGAACAGCCCCACCGCACCGAAGAGTTTGGCCACCGGCAGCAGCCCGATCTGCACGGGCACCACCAGCAGTCCCACGACCACCAGGAAGATGGCGTCCCGGCCGGGGAACTCCAGCCACGCGAAGGCGTATCCGGCGAGTGCCGCGATGGCGACCACCAGGGCGGTGGTGGGCACGGAGATCAGGACGGTGTTCCCGAACGCCTCCGCGATGCCGGAATCCTTCAGCAGGGCGCCGTAGTTGTCCAGGGACAGCTGGGACGGATCGCCGAGCGCGGTCCACCAGCCGTCGGAGGCGTTGTCGCCCTCGGAACGCAGCGAGGAGACGAGCAGGCCCGCCAACGGGGTGATCCACACCAGGGCCACCAGGATCAGCGCACCCTGCACGAGGGAGCTGCTCAGCAGGCGCGACAGCCGATTTCCGCGACGGCGCCCGGGGCCCGGACCCTTCGCCGACGGGCCGGGGACCGCGCGGACATCCGCGGTCCGCCGGGACCGTCGGCGCTCGATGGTGCCGTGGCCGCTGCTCATGCTCCACTCCTTCGGAAGCGCCGGATGTTGAAGACCATCGCCGGGACGACGAGCAGGAGGAGCACCACGCTGAGCGCGCTGCCGAGCCCCTGGTCGTTGCCACCGCCGAAGGAGACCAGCCACATGCGGGTGGCCAGTACGTTGGCCTCCTCCTGGACCGGTCCGGGCGCGATGATGTAGACGAGGTCGAAGACCTTCATCACGTTGATCACCAGGGTCACGAAGACGACGGTGAGCACCGGAGCGAGCAGCGGCACGGTGATCTTGCGGAAGATCTGGCCCTCCGAGGCACCGTCCATCCGCGCGGCCTCCAGGGCGTCCCGCGGGATGGCCGCGAGGCCGGCGCCGATCAGAACCATCGAGAAACCGGTCCACACCCACAGGTAGGCGCCGATGATGGCCGGGGTGACCAGCGCCGGACCGAGCCAGTTCACCCCCTGGTACGGGGCCGCGAAGTTGGCCGCGGGCAGCCTGACCGCGTACGCGCCGTCGGCCAGCCCGGTGAAGCGGAACGACCCGTCCTCGGCCGTGACGGCGGTGGCGGCCACCCGGCCGTCCCGGACGGCCTCGACCCTCATGCCGGGCAACCCGTTCTCGCCCGGGTCGATACGGCCGGGGGTGCCGGCGCCGCCGGGGGCGAAGTCGAGGTAGACGACACCCCCGATGGTGTCCGGCTCGGGAGCGGCGGAGGCCGCCGCCTTCGCTCCGTCCGGCATCGCGTCGGGTGCCACCCCGATGAAGCCGAGGTCGACCGCGTGGCCGGGGCGTACGGTCTCCTCGGTGCCGTACGGGCCGCCCGCCCCGCCGGTCAGGCCGTGGCCCTCCCGGGCCCGGGCGGTCGGATAGGCGGCGGTGTCGCGGAAGGTGTCGTGGACGCCGACGACGGCGGCGTTGAGGACGCCCCGGGACGGGTCCTGGTCGTAGGCGAGGCGGAAGATGATGCCGGCGGCGAGGAACGACACGGCCATCGGCAGGAAGAGCACGAGCTTGAACGCGGTCGCCCAGCGCACCTTCTCGGTGAGCACGGCGAGCATCAGCCCGAGGCCGGTCAGCAGGGTCGGGGCGACGACGACCCACAGGGCGCTGTTGCGGATCGCCTTCAGGGTGGCCTGGTCCTGCACGATCGCCGCGTAGTTGGCGGCCCCGACGAAACGGTCGCCGTCGGCGTCGAAGAGGCTGCGGCCGAAGGAGAAGAGGACCGGGTAGACGACCAGCGCGCCGAGCAGCAGCAGGGCGGGCAGGACGAAGACGATGGCGAGGCGGCGCTTCCTGCGCTGGGCCCGGCGCCGCCCGTCGGTCGGGCCGCGGGTGGCGGTCACGGTGTCAGCCATGGACGTCGCCTCAGTTCCCGTAGGCCTTGGCGGCCTCGGCCTCGAGCTTGGCGGCCGTGCCCTTCGGGTCCGACGGGTCGCGCAGGAAGTCCTGGAGGAGCTTCCACTCACCCGCGCCCTTGGTGCCGCCGAACGCGGCCGGGGCCTGGTCCGACATGTCGAAGCGGATCGAGTCGCCCGCCGCGATGAGGGAGTTGGCGGTGCTGCGGGTGATCTCGTCGCCGTACGAGGCGATGTCGACCTCCTTGTTCGGGGACAGGAAGCCGCCGGCGCGGGCCCAGACCTCGGCGGCCTCGGAGCCGGCCAGGTACTCGAGCAGCTGCATACCGGCCTTGCCGTTCTTCGCGTCCTTGAGGACCACGGCCGCGTCGCCGCCGCTGACGACCGGCGCCTTGCCGCCGTCGACCGCGGGGAAGGGGAAGAACTTGGCGTCCTTGCCGAGCTTCTTGCCGAACTGGTCTTTGGCCACGCCCCCGACGAAGTCGCCCTCGTAGACCATGCCCGCCTTGGGCTCGGGGCCGAAGACCTGCGCGACCGACGTGGGGAAGTCGGTGCTCAGCGCCGTCTGGGCACCGCCGGCGACGAGCTGCTTGTCCTTGAACAGCTCGCCGAGGGTGGTCAGGGCCTTGACGACGCTCTCGTCGGTCCACTTGAGCTTGTGCTGGGCGAGCTGGTCGTACTTCTCCGGTCCGGCCTGGGAGAGGTAGATGTTCTCGAACCAGTCCGTGAGGGTCCAACCGTCCTCGCCGGCCACGGCGAAGGCGGGGCGACCGGAGTCGGCGAGGGTGCGGCCGGCCTTCAGCATGTCGGTGTAGCTGGTGGGCTCGGCGACACCGGCCTGGGCGAAGGCCTCGGGGGCGTACCAGACGGTCGACTTGTGGGCGGCCTTGAAGTAGAGGCCGTAGTACGTGCCGTCGACGGTGCCGTAGTTCTTCCACACCGGGGCGAGGGTGGAGCCGGCCTTCCGGGCGGCCGGGTCGGACAGCGGCTGGAGCCAGCCCTTGGCGGCGAACTGCTGGAGCACGCCCACCTGGGGGACCATCACCACGTCGGGCGCGTTGCCGCCCTCGATCTTGCTTCCGACGAAGGTGGAGACGTTGTCGCCGGAGGGTATGAAGACCGTCTTCGCGCCGGTCTTCTCGGTGAAGGCGTCCAGGACCTTCTTGAAGTTCTGCTGCTCGCTGCCGGTCCAGACACCCGCCACGGTCACGGTCTGGCCGCTCAGTTCGCCGCCGCTCGCGGGTCCGGTGGTGCCGCCGCCGCAGGCCGTGGCACCGAGGGCGAGGGTGAGGGCCGCCGATGCGGTGGCCGCGGTCCGCCGGGTCGTCTTGCTGGGTCGTCGCATGAGGGAGTCCTTGTCTGGAGGTCCGGGACACGGGGCGGGGTCCGGACGTACATGGAGGGGGCGCGGGGGAGGAGGAAGGGGCGGAAGGAGAAAGAGGGGGAGGGGGAGGTCAGGGGCCGGGGGTCACGGGGTCGGGCAGTCGGCCGTCCACCAGGCGGCGGTCGCCGCGGGGAGCACCCCGTCGGGACAGGGACCGCTGGCGAGCAGCGGAGTGCCGGGGACCGGGGCGGGCACGGGCTCGGTACCGAAGTTCACCGCGCAGACGAGGCCGTCGCCGCGGGTGATCGCGAGCACCTGAGGCGGCGTGTCCAGCCAGCGCAGGGGGCCTTCGCCGAGCTGCGGCAGGGTGCGCCGCAGCTGGAGCCCGTCGCGGTAGAGGTGCCAGAAGGAACGGGTGTCGGCCAGGGCGCGGTCGGTGGCGTGCTCGGCGAACCACTCGGGCTGCGGCAGCCACGGCTTGGCGCCGGCCGCCTCCCCGGAGAAGCCGAACGGGGAGGCGTGTCCGGACCAGGGCAGCGGCACGCGGCAGCCGTCCCGGACGTGCTTGCGGCTTCCGGTTCGGCGGAAGATCGGATCGGTGAGGACCTCGTCGGGCAGGTCGAGGACCTCGGGGAGGCCGAGCTCCTCGCCCTGGTAGACGTAGGCGGCGCCGGGCAGCGCGAGCATCAGGAGGGCCGCGGCGCGGGCACGGGCGGCGCCCAGACCGCTGCCTTCCACCCCGGGCTCGCCCGCGTAGCGGGTGACGGTGCGGACCTGGTCGTGGTTGTTGAGGACCCAGGTGACGGTGGAGCCGGTGCCGGCGATGTCGCGCATCGCGTCGGTGATCGTCGCGCGGAAGGCGTCGGCGTCCCAGGGGGCGCTGAGCAGGTCGAAGAAGAACGCCTGGTGCAGTTCGTCGGGGCGGACGTACTCGGCGTGCTCCCGCGCGGTGGGCACGGACACTTCGCCGACCAGCAGTCGCTCGCGGCCGTCCCGGGCGGTGTACTCCTCGCAGACCGAGCGCCAGCGTCGCCACACGCCGTGCACCTCGGGCTGGTTCCAGGCCAGCTGGTTGACGGCGTCGCGGGCCCGCTCGTCGGCCGCGGGATCGTCCGAGTCGGGCAGCGCGGGGTGCTTGAACAGTCCGGCGGCGACATCGATGCGGAAGCCGTCGACCCCGCGGTCCAGCCAGAAGCGCAGCACCTCCTCGAACTCGTCGCCCACCGCCGGGTCGCGCCAATTCAGGTCGGGCTGTTCGGGCGTGAAGAGGTGCAGGTACCACTCGCCGGGGGCGCCGTCGGGCCCGGTGGTCCGGCTCCACGCGGGACCGCCGAACATCGCGTGCCAGTTGTTGGGAGGCTCGGCCCCGTCCGGGCCGCGGCCGGGGGCGAAGTGGAAGCGGGCGCGCTCCGGGCTGCCCGGCTCCGCGGCGAGTGCCTCCTGGAACCACGGGTGCTCGCTGGAGCAGTGGTTGGGAACGATGTCGAGCAGCAGCTTCAGTCCGAGGCGACGGGCGTCGGCCGCCAGCAGGTCGAACTCGGCGAGGTCGCCGTAGACCGGGTCGACGCCGCGGTAGTCGGCGACGTCGTAGCCGTGGTCGTGCTGCGGCGACGGGTAGAAGGGGCTGAGCCAGATGCCGTCGACACCGAGCTTGCGCAGGTAGGGGAGCCCGGCCCGGACGCCGGCCAGGTCACCGATGCCGTCGCCGGTGCTGTCGAGGAAGCTGCGGACGTAGACCTGGTAGATCACCGCGTCGCGCCACCAAGGGGCCGAGGTGGAGGCGGCGGGGGAGGGGTGGCCGATGGCGGCCGGAAGGGTGCTGAGCATCTCGCGTCGACCTGTCTGCTGAATGCGAGAGCGCCCCGGATCGGTGCGCTGTTATGCATGCATGTTAAGTAGCAGCGACCGGAAGGTGTCAACGATGTGTCCAGAAACAGCGAAAAGCTGGGGTGATTTGTACTGGAGTGACCCCATGCACGACGAAGGGTCTCTACTTAACATGTAAGTAGAGACCCTTGAGGATGGAGGAGGGGCGGAATGCGATCAGTCGGAGCGGGAGATGGTCCCCAACTCGCGCGCGAGCCGAGCCGACGCCTGCTCCGGCGTCTGGCGCAGCGCCAGCAGGTCCTGCGCCACGGCCTGCACGGCGAGGCTCACCTGGTCGTAGCGCGGACTCTTGGGGCGCGGCACCGCCGACAGCAGGCTCCGGCGCAGCGTGGGCAGGTACGGATACGCCCGGACCAGCTCGGGGTCCTCGTACAGCGCGGCCCGCACCGGAGGCAGCGAGCCCTTGGTGAGCACCTGCCGCTGGACCCGTTCACTGGTGAGGTAGGAGATCAGGTCGGCCGCCGACGCCGGATGCCGCGCATGGCTGCTCACGGCGAGGTTGGAGCCGCCCAGCACGCTGGTACCGGGCCCGTCGGGTCCGGGCAGCGGCACGGCACCGAACCTGCCCGCGACCTTCGACCCCTCCGCGCTCGCGTCCGCGTACACGTAGGGCCAGTTCCGCAGGAAGAGCAGCCGACCGTCCTGGAAGGCCCGCCGCGACTCCTCCTCCTTGTAACCGAGCGCCTCGCGGGAGATCCATCCCTCCCGCACCCCGTCCGCGAGGAACCGCAGGCCGGCGCGCGCCTCGTCCGAGTCCACGCTCACCCGGGCCCCGTCGTCGCGCAGGATCGATCCGCCCGCCGAATGCACCGCCTCGGTGACATTGACCGTGAGCCCCTCGTACGGGAGGAACTGGCCGGCGTAACCGTCCAGTCCGTACTTCGGGGCGATCGTGCGGGCCTGGCGGGCCAGCTCGTCCCAGGTGCGCGGCGCTTCCTCGCCCTCCCGGTCCAGGATGTCCTTGCGGTAGTAGAGCAGCCCCGCGTTGGTGACGTACGGGACCGCGTACAGCCGGCCGTCGAAGGTCGCGGTGTCGACGACGGGCCGCAGGAAGGCGTCCAGCGGGAAGCGCTCACGCCGGAGCGGGGAGATCCAACCGGCCGCCGCGAACTCGGACGTCCAGGCGACGTCGATGTTCAGCACGTCGAACCGATCGCGGCCCGATCGCAGCTCACTGATCATCTGGGCCCGGGTCTCGTCCGCCGAGTCCGGCAGTTCGACGAGCGTGACCCGCTCCTCGGGATGGGCCTCGTTCCAGTCCTCCAGGAGCGGAGGGAGGTAGTTCGTCAGATCGCCCGCCGTCACGAGCGTCAGCGGGCCGCGGTCCTCGGACGCGGGACCCGCGTCGGCGCGGGCGCCGAGACCGGTGTATCCCGCCAGCACGACCGCCCCGACCAGGAGAGCTCTACCCGCGGCACGCATCCACCGCATAGATTCCTCCCAGTGCACGATCCGGCTGCGTCGCCGACCATCGTGGCCTATATATACCCGTTAGGCATGGGCGATACTAGACGCCCAGGCAGACGAGACGGACGGCGGCGCAACTCGGCCCGCTGACGAGTGAACCGTTGACTACGGAGCGGGAAGGAGGGGGAGCGAGTGCGGCTGGCGCTCCTTGCGCTCCTCACCCGTAGCCCTGCGCACGGTTACGAGCTGAAGCAGGACCTTGAGAAGCTCCTGGGCGCCGCGTACCCTCAGCCCAACGTCGGCCAGATCTACGTCACCCTCGGACGGCTCGAGAAGAGCGGCCTCATCGAGGGCGAGGACGTCGAGCAGTCGGGACGCCCCAACAAGCGCACCTACCGGCTGACGGACGCCGGACGCGAGGCCGTGCAGGCCTGGTTCGAGGACACCGCCGAGGAACCCCGGGTACGGGACGAGTTCTTCATGAAGCTCGCCCTTGCACCCCGGTCGGGTCTGGCCGATCCGGTCGCACTGATCAACAAGCAGCGGCGGCAGTACCTCAACACCATGAGGGACCTGTCCAAGCTGGCCGCGGCGGAGGACCGCGACAACAAGATCTCCCACCTGCTGATCGAGGGCGCCATGCTGCACCTGCAGGCCGACCTCGACTGGCTGGAACGCTGCCAGGAGGAGCTGGAATGAGCGACGACGCCACCCCCGCCGCCGCTCCTGGCGTGCCCGGCGGGTCCGCCACCCCCGCCGAGCCCATCGTGCGCGCCGAGGGCCTGACCAAGACCCACCACGGCGAAGGCCTACCGGTGCACGCCGTACGCGGGGTGGACCTGTCCGTCCGGCCCGGCGAGTTCGTCGCCGTCACCGGACCCTCCGGCGCCGGAAAATCCACCCTGCTGCACCTCATAGGCGGCCTCCAGCGCCCCGACAGCGGCAAACTGTGGATCGGCGGAGAACGGGTCGACGAGTACCGCGAGGCCCGCTGGGCGGTCCTGCGGCGCCGCAGCATCGGCGTCGTCTTCCAATTCTTCAACCTGGTCTCCAACCTCACCGTCGCCGACAACGTCGAACTCCCCGCCCTGCTCGCCGGCGCCTCCCCGAAGGCCGCCCGCGCATCCCGCGCCGAACTGCTCGCCGAGCTCGGACTCGAAGGCCGCGAACGCTCGATGCCCGGTGAGCTCTCCGGCGGCGAACAGCAGCGGGTCGCACTCGCCCGCGCCCTGGTCAACCACCCCGCACTGCTGCTCGCCGACGAACCGGCCGGCAGCCTCGACAGCAAGGGCACCCGCGAGGTACTGCGGCTGCTCTCCCGGTTCCACCAGCGCGGCCAGACGATCATGATGGTCACCCACGACGCCCGGATGGCCAGCGCCGCCGACCGCGTCGTCAGCTTCTTCGACGGGCGCATAGCCGACGACGCACAGCTCGGCGGCGGACGCCGCGGGCCGGCCCGCGGCGTCTCGGGCGTGCTGGACCTGGAACTCAAGGAGTGACCGTGCGGGCCACCCTGCGCTGGGCGCACGCCGACTTCCGCGCACACCGCGGCGAAGCCCTCTTCGTCGTCCTGGCCAGCGCCGGGATCATCGCCTCGCTCCTCCTGGCCGGCGCCCTCTTCGGCTACGCCGCCAACCCCTGGCAGCGCGTCTTCAACCAGTCCCACGGCGCACACATCTGGCTGCACACCCGCGCCGGCGCCGACACCGCAGCCCTCTCCCGCGTGGACGGCGTCGCCGCCCTCTCCGGGCCCTACCGCACGACGGCGACCACCGTCGAGTCGCGCGGCGCCCGGGTCGGCGTGACGCTGCGCGCGACCGGAGCGGAGCCCCCGGAGACCGGACGGCCGCTCGTCACCGACGGCCGCTGGCTCACCGGACCGGACACCGCCACCGGCGGCGCGGGTACCGGCAACGACACCGTCGTACTGGAGGCCTCGGTCGCGCGCGCCCTCTGGGCCGAACCGGGCGACACCGTACGGGTCACCGGCCCGGACGGCGCCCCGCACGCACTGGAGGTCAGTGGCATCGCCGAGGTGGCCGAGCCCCGCTACCACCCGGGCGGCGGCCCCGGCATCGGCTGGGTGCTCGACAGCACCCTCGACGACGTCGCCCACGGAGACACCGGGCAGAGCGTGGGCCTGCGGCTGCACGATCCGGACGACACCGACTTCACCGTCCAGCGGGCCGTGACCCTCCTCGGCGCCGACCGGGTCGCCCAGGTCACCAAATGGCAGCAGGCACGGGCCGAGGCGGGCGGCGACGACCGGCTGCTCGGCCAGATGTTCGCCGTCTTCGGGCTCGGCGCGCTGCTCGCGGCGGCGCTCGCCGCCGCCGGCGCGATCGGCGCCCGTGTCCGCGGCCAGCTACGCGACATCGCGATCCTCAAGGCCGTCGGCTTTACCCCCGGCCAGGTGACCCGCGGCTTCCTCGTCCAGCACCTGGCCTTCGCCCTGCTCGGCGTGGCCCTCGGCACGGCGGCGATCGCCCTGCTCGGCGACCGGATACCCGGGCGGATCGGCGAGGCGACCGCCGTCTGGCAGGACCTGCCCGGCCACACCGCCCTCATGATCGGCATCCCGTGCGGCGCGGTACTGCTGATCGCGACCGCGACCGGGCTCTCGGCCTGGCGGGCCGGCCGGGTTCCGCCGGTGCCGGTGGCCCGCGCGGCGCTGCCGTCCGCCACGCCGATGACCGCGCTCGGCAGGCGCGCCCTCGGCCTCCGCGTGCCACCCGCCCTGGTCCTGGGATGGCGTGCGGCCTTCCCGCGGCGCGGCCGGACGCTCGCCGCCGTCGCCCGGCTCGCCCTGCCGCTGGTCCTCATCACGGTCGCACTCGTCGCCTGGTCGACACTCGACCAGTTCCGCAGCAGGCCCGCGCAGATGGGACTGGCCGCGGCACTGACCGTACGGGCCGGACAGTCGGCCGGAACGAACGACGCGGAACTGGAGCGGACCCTCGCGGCCGTCCCGGGCGTCGCCGCGGTCCACCCCGGCGCCGAGATGGCGGCGCTCGTACCGGGACAGACCGGCACGATCACCCTCCGAGGCCTCGGCACGGCCCAGGACCCGTACCCCTCCGAGGTCGTCGAAGGCCGCGCGGCCGGCGGTCCGGACGAGGCCGTGGCCGGACAAGGCCTGCTCGACCTCCTCGGCGTCCGCGTCGGCGCCTGGGTGCGGATGACCGTCGAGGGACGGCCACAGATCCTGCACGTCGTCGGCCGCACCATCGAACCCGAATCCGGTGGCCGGGTGATCACCACGACCGTCGACGCGCTGCGGGAGCGCGATCCGGCCCTGCGCCCCGACTTCCACGCCCTCGTCCTGCGCGAGGGCGCGGACCCCGTGGCCGTGAGCGCCGCGCTGGCCGCGACGGCGGGCGGCACCTTGGAGGTCCGACAGACCCCGAACCCGGTCGACCGGCTGGAGCCGGCACGCGCGGTGATCGCCGCCCTGATCGCGGTCCTCGCGCTGATCGGGCTGATCGAACTGCTGACGCTGATCGGTACGGGCGTACGGGACCGGGGCCGGGACCTGCTCGCGCTGAAGGCCATCGGGCTGACGCCCCGGCAGATCGGCTCGATGATCGTGACGGCCGCCGGACTGACGGCGCTGGCCTCCGCCGTGCTGGGCACGACGCTGGGGGTGCTGTCCGGCAGATGGCTGGTGGACACCCAGGGAGCGTCCAGCGGGATCGGCGCGGGCATCGCCCAACTGCCACCGCTCCCCGTGCTGTCGACCGTGATCGTCCTGGCGGTACTGGGCGCGGTGGGGGCGGCGGCGTTGCCGGCGACGCGGGCGGCACGGCGGCGGCCGGCCGACTCGCTCAGCGAGACACTCTGACGCTCCGAGGTCACGGCCGGTGGGTGACACGGAGCCGGTACAGGGTCCGGTGGCCCCGCTCGGCGACCTCGGGGTCCCCGTGGGCGGTCCCGTACGCGATCCCGGAGACCGCGTCGAAGGCGGACTCGCAGTCCAGCCGGCGCTCCTCGACCGGGGTGAGCGGTCTGCCGTAGCCGTCGAGGAAGGCGGCGCGCAGATCGGGCCGGCCCGTCCAGGTGTCGGCCAGGCGCACCAGGTCCCGGGTGGCGGTGGCGTACTCCGACCGTTCGAAGTCGAAGAGCCGTACCTCGCCGTCGTCGGTCAGGAGCACGTTGCGGTACTGCAGGTCCCCGTGCGTGGGCACCAGCACGGGCCGCGGCAGGTCCTCGTAGGCGCGGGCCAAGGCACGCACCAGTTCCTCGTCGCCGGCGGCCAGATGAGGCCGGGCCTCCTCCACGTGCCGCTTCACGGAGTCCGTGGCCGAAGACGGCCCGGCGGGCCGCTCCGGGCAGGCACGGTGCAGGGCGGCGGCGAGCCGCCCGAGCCCCCGCTGCACGTGTGCCTCGGTCGCCGGGTCGAGGTCCATGCCGTGCGGTGACCGCCCGGCCAGTGCCGTGACGACGACGGCTCGCGCGACCGGGTCGCGGGCGACGAGGCGCGGCACCCGGCGCCCGAGCCCCGGCGCCCAGGTCCGGTACGCGGCCACCTCGCGGTCGTGGAAGAGCTGCCCGGCGTGCCGCTTGAGGTACCAGGTGCCGCCACCGGATCCCGTGAGCCGCCAGACCCGGGCACCGGCGCGCGTCCAGGAGACGTCGGTCGTCCGCGCGATCCGGCCGACGGCCCGCTCGGCGAACACCCGCAGTGGTTCGGGAAGGTCCGCCCCGTCGGTCGGTGGCGGGGGCGGGCCGGGCAGGAGGCGGGTACGGTCGACGCCGCCCGCCTCGTACGCGACGAGGTCTCCGAGCCGCTGGAAGTGCACGGCGGCCGGCATGCCGGCCCGGTAGGCGTCCAGCCCGGCCCGGCAGTACGCCACCATCGGCTCCGGCAGCGCGTCGAGCGGGTACCAGCCCATGCCGTCGCACCGGTCCGGCTCCCTCACCCCGGGCCGGCCCGCCCACCGCCGTACCTCGAAGAAGACACCGATCCGAGAATTCCCGCCCCGGGGCGGGCGGTGGTGGACGGTGACCGCCACGGTCACGTCCGCCGCCGCGATGAGGACACCGGTCTCCTCGCGGGCCTCCCGGATCACCCCCTCGACCATGTCCTCGCCCGGGTCGAGGTGCCCGGACGGCAGGTGCCAGAGCCCGGTCGCGTACACGGGCCCGGCCCTGCGCGACAGCAGTACCTCCGGGCCGAGGGCACCGTCGCGGCGCAGGACGAGGTGGACGTCGACCGGCACCGTGTGCCGGGGGACAGAGGTCGTGGTCATGGGTGACTCATGCCCAGCCGAGCTCGGTGTAGAGGCGACCGGCCCGGATACCGTCGATCGCGGCCCGGGTGTAGGGGACGACGGGTTCGGGAAGGTCGTCGGCCGGCCACCAGCCCCAGGACACGCAGCGGTCGGGCTCGCGGACCTCGGGCGTGCCCTGCCACCGCCGGGCGCGGAAGACGAGCTGCATACGGGGCCGGCCGCCCGGTTCGTTCACCTGGTGCACGACGTGGACCAGGTCCACGTCGCCCGGGTCGATGACCAGACCGGCCTCCTCCGCCGCTTCCCGTACCAGGCAGGTGACGGCGGATTCCTGCTCGCAGTGTCCGGCGAGGAAGTGGTGGGTGGAGGCGGCGAAGGCGGAGTCCGGGTGGCGCAGCCCGAGCAGGACCTGCCCGTTCCGTTCGAGGTAGAGGTGCACGCCGACGATGTTCCGGCGTGCTCGGCCGCCGCCGGGCCGGGCCTGGGCCGGTACTCCTGCCGGGGCGAGGCCTCGGGCCTGGTGGAGGTCGATGACCTCCTTCGTCCACGCGCACATCGTCAGGAAGGGGATCGTGGCCACGTCGAAGTGACGGAACATGATGCCTTCGGGACACGGGAGTTCGTCGGCGTCCCCGTCCCAGGCCCCCAGGTACACCTGGATGCGGCCCTGCTCGTCCGGTGCGTCCGGCTCCGCCGCCGCGGGCCCGTGGCAGTCGACGACGGCGAAGGGTTCCAACGGCACCGTCAGGCCGGTCTCTTCGAGGAGCTCCCGCTGAACCGCCTGCGCCGCGGTCTCCTCGCCCTCCCGACCTCCACCCGGGATCGACCACGTGCCCGGATCGCAGATGCGTTTGTTGGCGTCGCGCAGGTGCAACAGGTACCGGCCTCGCGAGTCGACCAACAGTGCGGCGGTGCCGTGCGGTTCGACGGATGCGGTCATCGAAGGCTACTCCGGAGGGACGGTCGCGACGGGACGTCCGTACAAGTGCCGTCAACTTGACCCGGCTCTGAAGGACCGGGCTTGGAGGTAGCGCCCAGCTGGCTGCTGGGTGGACTCCTCCGTCCAGACATCCCGTTATGGGATGGCAGGGACGCGTGACTCACGCCCCGCGGTCCACACGGTTACGCCCTTGCGGGCGATGTTGTGGGACGCGTTGTCGTCCGCGTTCGCCAGGAGCCCGCAGGCTCGGCACGCGAACGTCGCTTGTGACCGGCGGTTGCGCCGGTCGATGTGGCCACACTCGGAGCACTGCTGGCTGGTGTACGCCGGATCGACGTACACCAACGGCACGCCGGCCCGCTTCGCCTTGTACTCGGTGAAGGCGGCGAGCTGGGCGAAGGCCCACGAGTGCAGTGAAGTCCGCTGGTCCTTGCGGAGCCGTACCCGGCTGCGGATGCCCGTCAAGTCTTCGAGGGCTATTCCGTGGCCGGTGCGTTCAGCGGTGGTGACGATCGTCTTCGAGACGATGTGGTTGATGTCGGCGGTGTGTCGGGCTTCCTTCCGCGAGCGCTTCTTGAGGAGGCGCTTCGCGGACTGGGTTCCCTTGGCCTGGAGCTTGCGGCGGAGTTCGATCTGCCGGGCCCGGTGCCGGTTCAGGCCACGCCCTGCGGCTCGGTATCCGGTCGAGGTGGTGGCGAGGTTGACGATGCCGAGATCGACGCCGACGAACCCGTCCGGCTCGTGCAGCTCCGGCTCGGGAATGTCGCAGACCGCGACGAGGTAGAACACGCCGTCGCGTTCGATCAGGTCGGACTCGCCCTTGCGGTGCTCGCGCAGCATCTTCAGGGCGTCCGGGGAGCAGGCGAAGCGGACGTTCTTCAGTCGGCCTGCCACCGTCCAGATCGACACCGCCCCGGCGTCGTACTGCCACGACAGACACCGGTCGTCGAACGGCTGCGCCGCCTGCGGCCGGAAGCTGATCGGCTTTGACTCCGTCTTGGTCCGGCGCTTCGAACCCGGCTTGCCGTAATTACCGGCCTTGATGTTCGCCTTGAGCGTGGTGTAGGCGTCGCGGGTCTTCTTGATGACGTGCTGAGCGGCCTGCGCCCCCAGCCCCCGCGCCTTCAACTCCGCATAGGTGTGCTTCCGCAGCTCGTACTCACGCGGAACGCCCTGCTCGAACGCCACACCGGATACCCAGTTCGCGGCCTCGTTGACCGTGCGCAGGGTGGAGCGCAGGGCGGCGGCCTGGTCGGCCTCCGGCAACAGCTTCACCTGCGTCACGAGTTTCATGACCGTGATCGTAGCGCTGGCCTATGTCACCTCGCTGGGAGTCGGACCCCAATATTCGCAGGGGTGGAACCGTCGTCCAGACCCTCCACGCCCACTTGGTCTTCACGCCCAGGTACCGGCGTGGTCCGTTCACCGACGAGATGCTCACGCGCTGCGAAGAAGTCATGCGCGCCGTGTGTGCGGACTTCGAGACCGAGCTGGTGGAGTTCAACGGCGAACGCGACCACGTACACCTGCTCGTGCATTACCCGCCCAAGGTCGCCCTGTCCCGGCTGGTCGGCTCCCTCAAGGGAGTGTCCGCACGCAGGCTCCGGCAGGAGTTCCCCGACCACATCCGCACACACATACCTGTGGGGAGCACACTTCTGGTCCCCGTCGTACTTCGTAGCGTCGTGTGGCGGGGCACCGCTCGGCATCATCAAGGAGTACGCCGAGCAGCAGAAACGTCCGAACTAGGCTGCGGGTCGGAGCAGTCCAGAGAAGCGATTCCTCCCAGGCCTGAAGGCCTGGGGTTCCTCGCCAGATCCCGCTGAAGAACGGACCGGAAATCGGGATCGTCACGGCCGGACCAGGAGCCTGGTGCGAACGAATTTTCTCGCGCAAGGCGGGCCCTTTGCGGGCCCGCGCCCACCGGCGCCGAAACTCGCTCGAACAGGTGGGTGTCACCCCCGCGGGGGATTGCCGATGCGCGTCATCTCTAGGCTGGGCGCCATGACGACACCTCACCAGCCGTTCGACGTGCAACCTGACGTCGAGCTGCCCGTGCCCGTCCCCGGCGAGTTGTGGACCGTCGGCGCCGTCATCCTCAACGACGACGGTGAGGCCTTCGCCCAGAAGAGGAGCCCGCACCGCGGCCTCTTCCCCGACAGTTGGGACATCGTGGGCGGCCATGTCGAGGCCGGGGAGACCCTGCTGGAGGCCCTTGCGCGCGAGGTCGAGGAGGAGACCGGCTGGCGCCTGCGCCACGTACGGCGCTTCCTCGGCACCACGACCTGGACCGGGGACGACAGCGCCGGACTCCGTCATGAGGCCGACTTCCTCGTCGAGGTCGAGGGCGACCTGGACCGCCCCTCGCTGGAGTGGAGCAAACACTCCGCCTACGGATGGTTCGGTCCCGAAGACCTCGACCGCCTCAAGGAGAACCGGCTCCCCGGAGAATTCTTGATCCACGACCTGATCGCCCGTGCCGTGCGGACCGGCCCGCGCCCCTGAGGAGCGCGGACCGGGTGCGCATTCGTTCCGGGATCAGTGGGAGCCGGGACGGGTGGCGCGGGCATGGTGCACCTCGAAGCGCCGGAAGGCCGCCTCCTGCCGCCACTCGACCTGCGCCTTCGGGCTGGCCTTCAGGAACCGGGCACACCGCTCGCTCGGGTGCTCGGCGCCCTGGACGTCGCGGGCACACGCCCCGGTCGGACGGTAGCCGGTACGCAGATCGCGGTTCCACAGTCCACGGCCCGGCAGGAACGAGTGCTCCAGGGAGGCCCGGGCCAGGTCCCTCAGCTCCGGGTAGCCGAGCCCGTACATCTCGGCGGCACGGCGGTACTCGTCGGTGATCTCGATCCGCGACACGCCCGGGTCGTCGGTGGCGAGGACGATCGGCACGCCGTGACGGCGGTAGGTGGCGAAGGGGTGCGCGTCGCCGGAGACGCGCAGGATCTGCTCGTTGCTGTGGAAGGGGACCTCGACCGCGATGCGCCGCTCGGCCATGTAGCGCATGAGCGATTCCCAGCGGTCCTCGTGCAGGACGGACACGCCGTGCCCGATCCGCTCCGCGCGACCGGTCTGGGCGGCCTCCCTGATGTGGAAGGTGAGGTCCTCGGGCTTGACCAGGCCGGGCACGAGCTCACCCGCGTGGAGCGTGATGTGCGCCTTCGGGTACTGGGTCTTCAGGTAGTTCAGCATCCGCATGTGCAGGCGGTAGTCGCGCAGCGCGACCGGGTCGTCCTCGGGCTGGACCAGGTTGACGGCGACGAAGCGCGGATCACGCTCGGCCAGCCGCATCCCGAGCGCCATCTGGGTGAACACCCGTTCCGGGGTGCCGGCGCGGGCGACCTGGGAGATCCACCGGTACGGCAGGGAGCACGCCTCGTCGGGCCGCGGGGTGTCACAGTGCGCGGCGCCACGGAACTCGACGTCGGTGCTGTCGGCGTCGCTGAGGGCCTGCCGGACGACCGCGTCCAGGCCTCCGTCGGCGAGGAGCTTGTCGTGCATGCGGTCGAGATCGGCGTCGTAGCCGACCCGGTCGGCGAGCGTGCGGGCCTGACCGGAGGCCGGGGAGATCATCGTCTCCAGATAGAACTGGTGCTGTCGAGCTGCGGAGTTGGCGACCTCCGCGAGCATCCGGCCGGGGTGACGCCAGGTCACCTCGCCGAACTTGCCGAAGGTCGCGAAGAAGTGGTCGTGGCCGTTGCCGTCCGCCGGGAAGTCCTGCATCGACCAAGCCTGGATGACCTGCCGGCGGAAGGCCGCGTCGGTGACCGCGTCGGCGGCGGGTCGGGTTCCGGCGCCGCACGGCGGGGGCACCGCGGTGGTGGTGTCGGTGGTGATGCACAGGCCGTCCCCGGCGGCGAGTTCGATCAGGAACTCGGTGGTGACCGCTCCGGACAGGTGGTTGTGCAGATCACCACCCTTGGGGAGGTCGGCGAAGAACTCCCCCGGCCGGTCGGGGCCGGGGGCCGGAGCCACGGCGGGAGCGGAGGCCGCGTAAGCGGAGGTGGGCGCGAGCAGGGCGAGAGCGGAAAGCGCACCGATCAAGTGGGATGGGATCACGGGCACATGGTGGGGAAGCGAATCGCCGCATGACGGTATACCGGGCCGGGCGCCGCCTCCTGTCACTCGGGAGGACCCGCAGAGGATCGTTCCTTCAGGAATGCCGGTGAACGTGTCCGAGCCGTGCGCGAGCGTCATGGTCGCGGTCGCGACGGTGCTGTGGACATCGACGGCGGTGCATCTATCGCAGGCCTGTTGTGCGTGATCCGCATGGCGACCGGTCTGCGGGCGGCCGGGCGTGTTCCTCAGTACAGCGGGCCGGAGGGAAACCCGTGATCCGGCGGGAACGGATCGGGCAGGACCGGAGCCGGCCGAGCGGCGGCTCCCTGCGCCCGCCGGACGGCCAGGCGCGCGGGCCACTCGACCGCCCACATGATCGCGGCGGCACCCGCCAACTGCCAGAAGCCTTCGGCATGGAGCCGAGGGTCCACGCACGCGAAGGCCGCGCAGATCAGCCACAACACCAGGCAGTGGTAGGCGACGAGGACGATCGAGGCGATTCCCGGTACGGGCAGGGACAGCGTGATGCGCGGCAGCATGAAGAGCGACGCCACAGCACCCAGGGCGAGGGCCTGCCGCCACCCCGGCGCGGGATCGAGCCGGACGCCGTTCAGGACGAGCGTGGCGAGTGCGAGTCCGGCGGCATTGAGCAGTACGGCGCCCAGTGAGCGCGCCGCCGCGTGGCGGGTGCGTCGGCGGAACAGGGCGAAGAAGGTCCCGACCGTGCCGGCGACGGCCGCCACGAGCAGCCCCGAGACGAAGACCGGCCACGGTCCGGGCAGGTGTGCGGACAGACCTGCGGCGCCGCAGATCCGTACGCCGGCCCAGAGGGCGAGCGGATACACGGTCAGCAGAACCAGCAGATCGACCAGGGCCTGCACCACGCCGAGGAACATCAGACGACGGACCGGGGCGAAGAACTCCCGGTCCGAGCCCCAGAGATCGGGCTCCTGCGCGAGGAGTTCCCTGGCCCGTCGCAGGGACGGCCGCATCAGGAGAGCCGTCAGGCGTGCCGCCGCCCACGTGCCCGCGCTCACGACCGTGGCCATCAGCGCCACCGCGACCAGCTGTCGGCCTGCCGAACCGGTCAGCCGGAAGTCGGCGACCAGGAGCGCGGCCACCGCCACGCCGGCAGCCACCGAGGCAAGTCGTAGCGTGACGCCGGCGCCCTTTCGATCGAGTCCGTGCCCGAGCCCGCTGTCGACCGTCATCGGTTCGCCCCCTCGTGAGTCGCGACTCCGACAGAAGGCATGCCCTGCTCGAACCCGTACCAGCCATGTGGGGCGACGCCGGTCCGGCGAAGCCGAACAGATCCGGCCAGGGCGAAGCCACCTGCCGGGGCGTGTGCCGGTCGTCAGCCGAGGGCCGCCAGGACGCGGTCCGGAGTGAGGGGGAGTGTGCGGATCCGGCAGCCGGTCGCGTGGTGGAAGGCGTTGCCGATGGCCGCCGCCGTGCCGACGATGCCGATCTCGCCGATGCCCTTGCCGCCCGTCGGGTTGAGGTGCTTGTCGTGCTCGTCCAGCCAGTGCACCTCGATGTCGGGCACGTCGGCGTGGGCGGGGACGTGGTAGGAGGCGAGGTCGTTCTCGGTGAAGTCCCCGAAGGCCGGGTCCATGGTGCTGTGTTCGGTGAGGGCCATGCCCAGACCCATCACCATGCCGCCGACGAACTGGGAGCGGGCGGTGAGCGGGTTCAGGATGCGGCCCGCGGCGAAGACGCCCAGGAGCCTGCGGACCCGGACCTCGCCCGTGACGGTGTCGGCCTGCACCTCCGCGAAGTGGGCGCCGAACGCGTGCCTGGCGTACGGGGACTTCTGCTTGGCGGAGGCCGTCGTATCGGCGGGGACTGACACTCCGGCCTCCGGGATCGGGCCGGAGCGGCGGGCCAGCAGGGCGACCAGGCTCGTGCAGGCGTCGTGGACCGCCCAGCCCCAGGACGCCGTACCGGCCGAGCCGCCGGCCACCGAGCCCTGCGGCAGCGCGGAATGCCCGATCTCCACCGTCACCCGGTCCAGGGTGACCCGCAGCGCGTCGGCGGCGACCTGCGCCAGGACGGTGCGGGCGCCGGTGCCGAGGTCGGTGGCGTTGGTCTGCACGAGGTACGTACCGTCGGGGAGGGCGTGCGCCCGCGCCGAGGAGGGGGCGACGTACACCGGGTAGGTGGCGGCGGCGACTCCGGTGCCGATCAGCAGCGGGCCGTCCCGGCGGGGCGTGCGGTGCGCGGCCCAGTCGAACCGGGCGGCCCCCTCGCGCAGGCATTCCACCAGATGGCGGCTGCTGAACGGGCGGCCGCTGTCGGGTTCCGCGCCGGGCTCGTTGCGGACGCGCAGCTCGACCGGGTCGATGCCGAGGGCGCAGGCCAGCTCGTCCATGGCCGACTCCAGGGCGTACATGCCGGGGCTCTCGCCCGGTGCCCGCATCCAGGAGGGCGTGGGTACGTCGAGGGGCACGACGCGGTGGGTGGTGAGGAGGGCGGGCGCGTCGTACATGACGCGGGCGGGGACGGCTGCCTGTTCGACGAACTCCCGGACACGGGAGGTGTGGGTGGTGACCTCGTGGGTGAGGGCGGTGAGCGTGCCGTTCGTACGGGCGCCCAGGCGCACGCGGTGCAGGGTGGGCGCGCGGTGGCCGACGACGGCCGCGAGGTGACGCCGGGGCAGGGCGAGGGTGACGGGCCGGCCGGTGTGTCGTGCGGCCATGACGGCGAGGACGACGTGGGGGCGGGGGGTGCCCTTGCAACCGAAGGCACCGCCGACGTGTTCGGAGACCACCGTGACACGATCGGCGGGCAGCCCGAAGAGGGAGGCCAGTGTGGAGCGTACGAGCCCGGACCCCTGGCTGGAGTCGTACACGGTGAGGGTGTCGGCGTCGGCGTCCCAGTGGGCTGTGGCGGCGTGCGGCTCCATGGGGTGGTTGTGCAGCGGCGGCACGGCGTACGCGCAGTCCACCCGGACCGGCGCGGCGGCGAACGCGGCGGCCAGGTCACCCTTCTCGCGGTGCGCCGGATAGCCGCCGTTGACCTGTTCGGGGGTGTAGGCGGCCGGGTGATCGGTGTGCAGCACGGCGTCGTGGGGCTCGACGTCGTAGCGGACGCGGACGGCCGCGGCCGCGGCTCGGGCGGCTTCGACGCTCTCGGCCACGGCCAGGGCCACGAACCAGCCGCGGTGGGGCACTTCGGGGTCCTGGAGCACGCGCAGGGTGGGGTCGTCGCAGGGGCCCAGCCGGGGCGCGTCGTAGGGCGTGAGGACGGAGAGGACGCCGGGCAGCGCGAGCGCGTCGGCGGTGTCGACGGCGGTGACGCGTCCACGGGCCACGGTGGCGGGCACCGGCCACGCGTACGCCCGCTCCGGCAGGGGGTACTCGGCTGCGTAGCGGGCCTTGCCCGTGACCTTCTCCCGGCCCTCCAGGCGGGTGATCGGGCTGCCGACGGAGGGCGCCGGGGCGGCGGGGCTGGAGTCCATGGCGGGTCCTCGCGATCGGGGGCGGGGCGGAGGGAGGTGTCAGGAGCGGGAGCCGGGGGAGAGGGGACTCCCGGAGAGGGAGGCGAGCACCTCGCAGGCGAGGTTGCGGGCGAGCGGGACCTTGAACGCGTTGTCGCGCAGCGGCTCCGCCGCTTCGAGCTCGGCCTCCACGGCCTCCCGTACGGCGCTCTCGGTGGGGGCGGCGCCCAGCAGTCTTTCCTCGGCGGCGGTGGCGCGCCATGGCCGGTGGGCGAGCCCGCCGAAGGCGATCGCCACATGACGGACGCGTCCCCCGGAGATGTCGAGCACGGCGGCGACGGAGACGAGCGCGAAGGCGTACGAGGCGCGGTCGCGGGCCTTGCGGTAGCGCGACGGGAGGCCGGCGCGGTCCGGCGGGAGCGTGACAGCGGTGACGATCTCGCCGGGCTCGATGACGGTGTCCCTCTCGGGGTGGTCGCCCGGCAGCCGGTGGAAGGCCGTCGCGGGCACCGTACGGGCGCCGTCGGGGCCCTGGAGTTCGACGGCCGCGTCGAGCGCGACGAGTGCCACGGCCATGTCGGACGGGTGGGTGGCGACGCACTGCGGGGAGTGGCCGAGGACGGCGTGGTCCCGGTGGACTCCGTCGCGGGCACCGCACCCGGTTCCGGGCTCCCGCTTGTTGCAGGGCTTGGTCACGTCCTGGAAGTAGGGGCAGCGGGTGCGCTGGAGCAGGTTGCCGCCGGTGGTGGCGACATTGCGCAGCTGGGCCGAGGCGCCGGCCAGGAGCGCCTCGGACAGCAGCGGGTAGCGGGCGCGGACGAGGGGATGGAGCGCGACATCGCTGCCCCGCACCCCGGAGCCGATCCGCAGGCCGCCGTCCGCGGTCTCCTCGACGGAGCCGAGCGGTAGGTCGGCGAGGTCGACGAGCGTGTCGGGGGCTTCGACCCCGAGCTTCATGAGGTCCACGAGGTTGGTGCCGCCGCCGAGGTAGCGGGAGCCGGCCCGCGCGCCGTGGGCGGCGACGGCCTCGGCGAGGCCGGTGGCCCGTACGTACGCGAACGGCTTCACGCGACCACCCTCCCGTCACCGGGCACCTGGTCCGGGGCATCGGCCTGCGAGAGGGCGGCCACGTCCCGTACGGCGTCCACGATGCGGGGGTACGCGCCACAGCGGCACAGGTTGCCGCTCATCGCCTCCGCGATCCCGGGGCGGCTGAGGTCCGTGGCACCGGGGTCGGCGGCCGCCTCGGCGAGCAGGCCGGCGGCGGAGCAGAGCTGACCGGACGTGCAGTAGCCGCACTGGAAGGCGTCCCGGTCGATGAAGGCCTCCTGCAGGGGGTGCAGACCGCCGGTTCCCTCGCCGCCCAGCCCCTCCACGGTGGTGACCCGGGCGCCGTCGTGGGCGACGGCGAGCAGCAGGCAGCTGTTGGCGCGCCGGCCGCCGACCAGGACGGTGCAGGCGCCGCACTGGCCGTGGTCACAGCCCTTCTTCGCACCGGTCAGGCCGAGGTGCTCCCGCAGCAGGTCCAGGAGGGTGACCCGGTGGTCCACGTCGAGCTCGTACCGCCGGCCGTTCACGTGCAGCCCGACGCTGGAGCGGGTCTCCCGCATTGGATGCGCCACTTCTGCCCCTTTGCCCAGGAATATCGTTAGACCTCCCCTCGGATAACCGGCCGGAGCGGATCTCACACCTCCCGTGTGGGACAAGCGGGTGCGTGGCGGCGGCCCGTCCTCCGTACGGTCGCCCGGTGGCGTCTCCCATGCCGTCGCGCCACCTCCCGGTGTCACGAAGGCCGATGGTTGAACCAGGCACGGCTTTCCGGCTGGTTGGGGCGGACGATCGCCAGGACCGCCGGCACCAACCAGGCGAATCCCAGGAGCGGTATCACCTGGAAGAACGCCCAGCTGAAGGGCAGGGCCGTCCACCCGTAGGCGAAGGCGGACACGCGCAGGTTCCGGTGGCGCGTGGGGAACTTGAGGGCGGAGGTGACACCCCACGCGGAGACCGCAAGGAAGATCAAGCCGGCGAACACGACCATCCCGGCGTGATCCTCGCCCGGCGTGGTGCAACACGGGGTGGATGCGTCACCGTCGCCCCAGATGGAGGTGGCCACAGCCACGCTGTTGGTCACCAGAGCGACTCCGAGGAGGGCCTGCCCGCCGCCCAGGACCATCATCAGCACACGCAGGTTCCGCACAGCGTCCGGCATCCGCGCGCCGGGGGGAATCGGCTCGTGGGGGAGTCCTCCCGGCGCACCGGGGCCTCCTGGTCCCACCGGTCCTGGGCTGCCGTTCGCGGGCGGCCGCTGCCAAGGCCGCCGGCCGCCTGATTTCCCGTCGTCCACGCTCATCCTGACGGTCCTTCCGCTGGAGAGGCCACGCACCTGCGCGCCATGCTCCGGTGGCTCCTGCCCACTGTCCAGCCGCAATCCGGCCGGCGCCGCCGCACCGCTGCGACCGGGCCGCGTACCCCCTCGGGCCACGGCACGGAGCCCCGCGTGGAGCCTCGCTACAGCGTGAGACGGTAACGAACCTCGGTGACGGACACCCCGTCGTAGTCGTCTGCCTGGACGGCACCGTCGGCGGCGTAGCCGGCCCGTTCGTAGAACCGGCGCGCCCGCGCGTTGTCGGCGAGCACCCACAGCAGGACCGAGCCGAAACCCTGGGCCGTCGCAATGCCGTGCACGGCCTGGAGGAGGGAGCGACCGATGCCGGTGCCGATGAGGGAGGGCTGAACGTACAGCGCGTGGAGCTCACCCACGGCCGTGGAAGAGGGCCCGAGGCACGCCCAGCCCACCACCCCACCCCGGGCGTCCACCGCCACCAGATCGGTCGTGACCTTGTCGGGTCCGGTGACGTACTGCCGGCGCCGGTGCGCATCTGCTTCGACCGTCATGCGATCGAGGTAGGACTGGGGCACGATCCCGGCATACGCGGCCTGCCAGCCGGTCACCCGAATCTCCGAGACAGCCGTGACATCGGCTTCGGTCATCACTCGTACGGTCGACATCGCAGCACTGTACGAGAGCCGTCATCGCTGCCACCTGCGAATTTCGCGGCGCCCTGCGGCACAGGTCACCGTTCCTCTCGGCTGCGGCGGTCCAGGAACTCGATCAACCGTGTTTCCGAACGGGCGATCCGTTCTCGCTGTTCGCAGGGGAGCGAAGCGAGGGCGTCGACGAGGACGCGCTCCCGGTGGACATACACCATGTTCCCCGAGTAGATCCGGCACCCCGAGCACCAGGCGAATCCGACGCACCGCTCGAACAGGGTGGACTCGGGCGGGTGGTAGCGGTACTGGTACGAGCGGACGGGCGTCCCGCAGGCGGCGCAGATCCGCCGGTCCCCGTCGGGGACCGTGTCCCAGGTGGAGACCTTGCGCCAATGCTGCCGCCCGGCCGGTGCTCTTCAAGTCGTCATGCCGGCCATCCTCGATCATGCCGAGGCACCCCGTCCACCCGTTTCCGCGCCGCCCGGCCGACGAGGCCGATGCACCCGAGCCCGGGCGAGGGCTGACGTGAGGCGCATGCCGGGGAGCTCCTCGGCTACCTGCTCGAACGGCGAGAGCTTCCACGTCGGGAGGACCCTCGCTCAGGTTCGACTCTCGTAGCGGGAGACCAGGGTCCGTACGGTCGCCGCGATGAGGTCACGCAGTTCGGCAGGGGCCACGACCTCGACGTCGGAGCCCAGGCGCAGGAACTCTCCGTGGGCGTGAGCGATCGACTCGATGGGCACCCGGGCCTGCGTCCATCCGTCCCCCGTGGGTGTCACTCCGAGGCGACGGGCACCTTCCGGGGTGAGCCGTACCAGGGCCTCCCCGGTGTGCAGCCGGGCCCGGAAGTCGGCCAGATGACCGTTCCAGTGGCCGGCCAGATCGAAGCCGTCCGGAACGACGAACTCCTCCTCCAGCGGCCGGACCGCGAGGATCTGGTCGACCCGATAGGTGCGGATCCCGGACGGCCCGCCCGCGACCGAGTACCAGCGGCCCGCCTTGAGCACGAGCCCGTACGGCTCCACCCGCCGCTCGATCTCCTCGGGCGCCCGCCAGCGCCGGTACGTCAGGACCACCGCCCGTCGCGCCCATACCGCGGCGGCGACCGAGGCCAGGTGAGGCGTCCGGTCGGCGTCGCCGTACCAGCCGGGGGCGTCGAGCAGGAAGCACTTCTGGATCCGACCGGCGTGCTCGCGCAGCTCGGCGGGAAGGGCGGCCCGCAGCTTGAGCTGGGCGGTGGCGAGCGCCTCGCCGAGGCCGAGCTCGGCGGCGGCGCCGGGGAGTGCGGCGAGGAACGCCGCCTGCGCCTCGTCCGGGGTGAGTCCGGTGAGCCGGGTCCGGTAGCCGTCGACCAGCCGGTAGCCGCCCGCGTGTCCCGCCGCGCCGTACAGCGGGATGCCGGCGGCGCCGAGCGCCTCGACGTCCCGGTAGACCGTGCGGACGGAGACCTCCAGTTCCTCGGCCAGCTGTTGGGCCGTCATCCGCCCCCGGTTCTGCAGCAGGAGAAGCAGGGTGACCAGTCGGCTCGCGCGCATGCCGCTCAGTATCCACTGACACCGGATGTCAGGAGAGTGCCCCTAGCCTCCGGCGCATGGACGACTTCGACTTCCTGCACGGTTCCTGGGACGTGGCCAACCGCCGCCTCACCACACCGCTCGGCTCAGGCCCCGCCACCTGGGTGGATTTCCCCGGTCACTCGGTGGTCCGGCCGCTGTTCGCAGGCGCCGGCAACCTCGACGAGATCACCTTCCCCACGCTCGCCCGCCAGGGAGTGACCCTGCGGCTCTTCGACCATGGGACGGGGCGCTGGTCGATCCACTGGTCCGACAGCCGGACGGGCCGCCTGGATCCGCCGGTGGTCGGCGGCTTCACCGGCGACCGCGGGGACTTCCACGGCGAGGACACCTACGCCGGCCGCCCGATCGGGGTGCACTTCACCTGGTACCGCCTCGGCCCGGACACCGCCCGCTGGGAGCAGGAGTTCTCCTGCGACGACGGCCGCACCTGGGAGCTCAACTGGATCATGGACTTCACCCGCACCAGGAGCGCCGGCGCATGAGCATCGTCGAACTCCGGCAGTACACGCTCCACCCCGGAGCCCGCGAGACGCTGATCGAGCTGTTCGAGCGTGAATTCGTGACCGGCCAGCGGTCGGTCGGCATCACCGTCGGCGGCCGGTTCCGAGACCTCGACGACCCGAACCGCTTCGTCTGGTTCCGTTCGTTCCCCGACATGGCGAGCCGACGGCACTCGCTGGAGGCCTTCTACAGCGGCCCACTCTGGCGGCAGCACCGCGACGCGGCCAACGCCACCATGATCGACAGCGACGACGTCCTGCTGCTGCGCGGCCCGGGCTTCACACCGGAGCCGGGCGGCCGTGAGGTGGTCGCGACCGTCTGCCATCCGTCCGACGCCGCCGCCTTCGACTCGTACGCGGCCCGGCACCTGGGCTCGGGCCATGCGCTGCACCGCACCGAGCACGCCGAGAACGACTACCCCCTCCTGCCCGTCCGCACCGGGGAGGACGTCCGGGTCTGGTTCGGCCCGTCGCAGCCCCCGCCCTGGCCGACCCGGAGGCTGCGGCTCGAACCCGTGACGCCTCAGCCTCGCGGTGGCATCTGACCCTGCCCCGGCATACCGACCACGACCCGCTCGCCGTGCCGGTCCGTGACCACCGCCTTACGCTCGGGTCATGCGACGCCGCCCGATGCACATGTCCGACGAGGCCCTGGACACCCTGCGCTCCGCGCTGGTGGAGCTGCGTGCGGAGCTGAAGGTCCCCTCGGCCTTCCCCAATCGCGTTCTCAAAGCGGCCGACAAGGCAGCGGCCCAGTCGCACCCGCACCACAAGGACGCCACCCACCTGCCGTTCTTCACGATCGACCCGCCTACCTCCAAGGACCTCGACCAGGCCATGCACCTGGAACGGCGACCGGGCGGCGGCTTCCGCGTGTACTACGCCATCGCCGACGTGGCCGCGTTCGTCAAGCCCGGCGGCCCCCTGGACGTCGAGGCGCACGACCGGATCGAGAGCCTCTACTTCCCCGACCTCAAGGTGCCCCTGTACCCGCCCGTCCTCTCCGAGGACGCGGTCAGCCTGCTTCCGGACAGGGTCCGCCCGGCCCTCGTCTGGCAACACGACCTCGACGCCCAAGGCAACGTGACCACCTCCTCGGTGAGCCGAGCCATGGTCCGCAGCCGGGCCAAGCTCAGCTACCAAGGCGTCCAGCAGGCCATCGAGGACGGTACGGCCGAGGAGTCCGTCGCACTGCTGCGCGAGATCGGCATGCTGCGGGAGAGCGTCGAGGTCACGCGCGGGGGCATCTCGGTGAACCTGCCGGACCAGGAGGTCACCCTCGACGACGGATCGTTCCGGCTGAGCTACGTGGCGACGCTGCCGGTGGAGGGCTGGAACGAGCAACTCTCCCTCATGACCGGAATGGCCGCGGCCCAGATCATGCTCGACAGCGGTACGGGGATCCTGCGTACCCAGAAGGAGCAGGCCGACCAGCACGTGGTCAGGCGCCTGCACGACATCGCCAAGTGCCTGGGCATCGACTGGGGAACCGGAGTCTCGTACGCCGCGCTGGTCCGCACCCTCGATCCGAGAAATCAGAAGCACATGGCCTTCCTCACCGAGGCCACCACCACGATGCTCAAGGCGGAGTACACCGTCTTCCGCGACTTCGGGACGCCCCAGCACACGATGCACGCGACGATCGCGGCCCCGTACACCCACTGCACGGCTCCGCTACGCCGCCTGGTCGACCGGTACACGGGTGACCTGTGCGTGGCGGCGTGCGCGGACGAACCCCCGCCGAAATGGGTGCTCGACGCCATGTACTGCCTGCCGTGCGACATGGCACGGGGGAAGGCGGGTGTCGCGGACCGGCAGACCGTGGACCTGGCCGAGGCCGCGGTGCTCATGCACCGCGTGGGCGAGGTGTTCGACGCCGCGGTCATCGACACCGACGCGGAGTGGAACGACCCCCTCGAGGGCAAGGTGTTCCTGGCCGACCCCGCGGTGCTGGCCAAGGTCGCCTCGACCAACGGCCAGAGACTTCGACTCGGCGCGAGCGTCAGAGCCACGCTCAAGCGGGCGGACCCCTCGTCGGACGGCGACAAGGTCCTCTTCACCTTGCCCTGAAGGTCGTTGCGGAGCGTCGAAGCGTGCTGGACGCCCTGCGGCCACCCCGCGCTCTCCGATGTGGGCCTCTTCCTGCACGGGCAGAGAGCGGGAGACATCGTTCTGACCCGCCCCCTGTTCCTCTTCAGAGGGTGGACCGGCGACCACCTCGACGAGTTCATCCCGGACGCAGAGCGCGTCGCGGGCTGCTGACGTCGCCCACCATCGCGGCCACCGCCCGGACACCCCACCCACGGTCAAGGCGTTCGCCACCGGCCGTCGACCGGGCAGGCGTGCGGGCACGGCCGGCCCCTTCATTTTCATTCGTGCGCTGACCAGCAGCTACGGCATGGTGAGGGCATGACGAAATCTCTCGCGGCGGCAGGTCTGCGGATAGTGGGCGGGTGGGTCGAGCCCGAAGGGCTCATACCGCCCTACATCACCGGCCAGGCGCCGAGCTGCCCGCCTGATGAAGGGCGCGTCGAGTCCGTGTTGGACGTCCTCGATCCCCTGCTGCACGAGAAGGCGAACGCGGATTGGTACCGACTGGCGGTCGAAGGGGGGCTCTTCTCCGAGGCCGACCGTAGGTTCCTCCTCCCTCACAAGCCCGTGGAGGGTGGCCCCGTCCGGTGGTGCTGTGTCGAGTTGCAGGACGACTGGGACATCATGGGCAAGGGCGCCGCCGGGCTGCTCGGCAGCGCGCCGTTGCGCCCCGAGTTCCGCATGCTCTCGCTCGACGGGAACGTGCTGTGCTTCGCCACCACGTGGCAACACTCGATCAGTACCTCGGTGCTGACAGCGCCGCATCGGTCGCGAGTCCTGCGCCGGTTCGCCGAATGGGTTGCCCAGGGGGCGATGGACGGCCCGAACGAGCCGCCTCTGAGCACGGAGGTGCGCCGCTGGCTCGACACCTCTTCCGGCTGACCGGGACGGAGCTCGACGACATCAATAGCGCCGGAGAAGTGCCACACGTCCCGGTCTTGGCGTAGCGCCGACGACTGCCGCTGCCGACACCGCCTACGCCCGCCCAGCATTCGACGCCGACCGCGACGCCATTCGCCTCGCCGACGTCTCGCTCGGATCGATGGCGCCGAATCCGGCGGAGACGCGCGTGGAAGCGGTATCCGTTTTCCAGGGCTCGGGTGCCCATACGTGCTCTGGGGCGCAGCAGCTGGTCCGGCAACTGAGCGTGATCTTCAGTGTCCGTAGGGTCGGAGGCCGCGGGCAGGGGATCAAGGGCGTCCTAGCCGGACCTTAAGGGACGGATAACAGGGAGCCCGTAGCCCCACATCGGCCCGTTCCGGCCGCAAACCGCGCTTAGGGTCACGGGTGTTGACCGAGGCACATTCGATGCCGCCGCTGCACCGGCGGATCGGCTTTACCAAGAGGTTTCTGATGTCCCGAAAGCGAATTGCCCTGGCCTGCGTGGCCGTAGTCGTCGGAGTCTGCTCCGTCGTCGTACCCGTTGCCGCCAACGCGGGAGAGGAAGAGGGCGGCCTCAGCGCCTCCTGCCGCGTCGCGGACCAGGCCACCGTCTGGTGGGCGTCCGGCGAGGTCTCCCTGGCCAACAAGGTGGACCGGCCCGTACGGGACTGGACCGCCGAGTTCGACGTGTCGCAGGGGCAGGTCACTCTCGACAACCCCTGGGCGTACGAACTCCGCCAGACCGGCAAGCACGTCACCATCAAGCCCATCGCCGACCGCGCCGACGTGGCGGCCAAGGGCAACCGGGCCGTCAAGGTGGGGATCAACCCCGACGGCAAGGGCATACCCAAGATCACCGGCTGCAAGGTGAACGGCGCGTCGGGCAACGGGAGCGACACCGGCACGAATACGGCCGTCCCCGCCGACAGTGGATCCTTCGTCAAGGACGACACCGCCGTCCACCTGATGTGGAAGCCGCCCGCCGGCGGCGCCGAGGTCGTGCGCTACGAGGTCTTCCAGAACGGCAAGCAGCTCAAGACCGTCAAGGACACGATGACGGACATCGAGCGACTGGCCCCCGCCACCCGGTACACGTTCAAGGTCCGCGCCGTCCGCGCCGACGGTCGCACCACCGGCTTCAGCAAGGACATCGTGCTCACCACCCTCGCCGCGCCCGGCCAGGACAAGGCGAAGCCGATCATCCCCGCCGACCTGGAGGCGACGGCCTCCGGCCCGTACCAGGCCTCCCTGCGCTGGCGCGCGGCGACCGACGACGTCGCCGTCACCGGCTACCGGATCTACCGCAACGGCGCGAAGGTCCAGGAGGCCGACGCCAAGGCCACCTCGGCCACCGTCTCCGGCCTGACCGCGAGCACCGCCTACCGTTTCAAGGTCACCGCCGTCGACGCCTCCGGCAAGGAGTCCGACCCGACCCGCGAAGCCCAGGTGACGACCACCACCGTCCCCGACGGCACCGGTGGCAAGGCCGCCCCCGGCGACTTCGCCGCCACCACCGCGACGAAGCAGGATGGCGGTGTCACCCAGCACTACCTGAACCTCGCCTGGTCCGTCCCCCAGGGCGTCGGCCAGATCGCCGCCTACCAGGTCTACCTGAACGGCAAGCCCGCCCAGACCTTCATGTGGGGCACCGGCGACCCGGTGCTGCCGGTGCCGACGACCAAGGGTTCGCGCGAGGTGCTCGTCGGCTCCCACCCCGGCACGACGTACACCGTGAAGATCCGGGCGCGGCTCGGCGACGGCACGTGGGGCGCGTTCTCCCGCGAGCTGACCGTGAAGACCGGCGGCTGACCCTCCGCCTGCCGCCTCACGCACACGAACGACCTCATGACCAGGAGCGTCCCCCTCATGCGTACGACCCGCCCCACCACCCCCACGTCCCCCGACCCGGTACGGCCCCCGGCCCGCCGTACCGCCGTCCTGCGCCTCACCGCGCTCGTGGCCCTCCCGCTCGCCGTGACCACCCTCGGCTCCGCGCCCGCCTCCGCTCACGGCTCCACCGCCGATCCGGTGAGCCGCAGCGTGGCCTGCACCAAGAACCCGAAGGCGAGCGAGGCCTGCCGGCTGGCCCTCGCCCAGAGCCCCGGCATCCCCGGAGACTGGAAGTCGATCGTCCAGGGCCGCGCCATCGACCACAGCACCCCGACCTCCTCCCCTCAGCACCGCGCCCGCATAGCCGACGGCAAGCTGTGCAGCGCCGGCAACGCACAGTTCTCCGGCCTGGATCTGGCGCGGGACGACTTCCCCTCGACGACACTGCCCGGCGGCGCCGAGTACGACATCCGCTACGACATCAGCGCGCTGCACAACCCGTACCGCATGGAGATGTACGTCACCAAGGACGGCTACGACCCGAAGAAGCCGCTGAAGTGGTCCGACCTGGAGGACACCCCCTTCCTCAGCGCCGACAACACCGCGGCCACGGCGGCACCCTCGGGCTTCCTCGGCGCGAAGGCGTTCACCTTCAAGACGGTGCTCCCCGAGAAGAAGGGCAAGCACCTGATCTACACGATCTGGCACGGTCTGAAGCGGCCCGACGGCTCCTTCCAGAGCGAGGAAGCCTTCTACTCCTGCTCGGACGTCACCTTCAAGTAGGCGGACGCCGGCAGGCCCCACACCCCGAGCCCGGGTATCCCCTTCCCCGGGCTCGGGGTTCAGCCATCTCCACCGCGGGCGGTACGGTCATGGACGGTATCGCCTCAGAAGCGGACTTCGGCACCCAGCTCGATCAGCGGGTGCAGCGGGTCTTCGACAACCTGGGCTCCGGCTTCGGGGGCGCGGTGGCACTCCTCAGCTGATCGACATGCGTGTAGTGGAGGCCGGTCAGCCCGGCCGCCCGGGCCGCGGCGACGTGGCCCGGGGTGTCGTCGACGAACAGGCAACGCCGCGGTGCCACTCCCACCGCCTGCGCCGCGGCCTCGAAGACCCGGTGGTCGGGTTTGGCCACGCCTATGCGGGCGGTGTTGACGACCGCGTCGAACGCGTCGGCCAGTCCCAGTGCGGTGAGATCGGCTTCCAGCCGCGTGGTCGCGTTGGACACCAGAACCACCGGCACCCGGCTGCGGATCTCGGTCAGGACCTCCAGGACCGCAGTGTCGACACGGCCGCTCAGCGCCGACCAGCCGCTCACGAGATCCAGCGCTCGGTCCAGCGATCCGCAGGCGTCGGCCAGGTCTTCCGCGACGCGCCGGCGCCACTGCTCGTCACTGATCCGTCCGGTGACGGCGGCGTCCAACAGCTCAGGACGAAACGCGGCCGACGCGAGCGTCCCCTCGGCCAGGCCGGCCCCCCGATCGAGCGCGGACATCCCGTCGGGATCCCACAGGCGCAGAACCCCGTCGAAGTCGCAGAGGACGGCTTCATAGGGTGCATCACTCATGATCCAGATCTTGCCAGACCGTGCTTCGCGCCTGAAGTGCGTTGTCCGAAAAGGCAGTTCATGAGCCGATGGCCATGGGTGGGCCGGGTGGACTGCCCTGCACGCTCAACTCACTCTTCGAGCAGTGGGACGCGTTGGTGCGGGAAGTGGAGGAGGGCTACGGATGGTCGGCCCCGGAACTCGCGAACGACCTGTGGTGTCGTTCCGCGTTGGACCGGATCTGGCCCTCGCTGCCACCCATGGGGTGGGACGACCTGACCTTCCCCGGACCGGCCGAGGTGGAGATCGTCGACTGAGAGAACCGGAAGCCGTGGTCGACTGGGAATGCCTCCTGGCCGGCGGCAGCTTCACGGATCTCGTCGACTCAGGTGAACCTCGTACCGTCGCCGGACAGGACGACGACGGGTGCGTCGTCTTCGCGCTCTCGCCCCGGCTGTCGGCCGCGCTCGCCGACGCCGACCGGTCCCGATTGCGGGACGTCGCCACGTCATGGGCCGCGCAGCGCGCGGAGGACGGCGAGGCCATCGACACGAACACGGCGGCCGCCGCCGTGGGCGATCTGGCCGACCTGGTCAGCCGCGCCCGACGTCAGGGCCGAGCCGTGTACTGCTGGGTCGCGTAGGGCGCTTCATGGCGTGTCGAGCTGGTGGTCGGCCCACACGTAACGCTCCGGGAGCAGGTCGGCGACGGGGATCGCCCGGGGGTGGTCGCCCGTGCCGACGATGACCTCGATGGTGGGGAAGTAGTCGAGCAGCACCTGGCGGCATCGGCCGCACGGGGGAACGATTCCCCGGTCCCTGTCGCCCACGGCCACGATCGTGTCCAATTCGTACGCGCCCTGGGCGGCCGCGGCGCCGATGAGGACCAGCTCGGCGCAGGGACCGCCGGTGAAGTGGTAGGCGTTCACCGCGGTGATGATCCGGCCGTCCCGGGCGCGGGCCGCGGCAGCCATGGTGTGGTTGTCGCCGCGGCACCGGGTGCGCGCGACCTCGGTCGCGGCCCGGACGAGTTCCTGGTCGACGGGGTGGGGATCTGCGGTGGTCATCGTCTCTGCCTTCGTAAGGGGTCGGTCGACGTTGACGCGAGGGACACATGGTGCGCAAGCGAGTATCGGGCAGAGCGGTCACGCCGGCGCGGGGAACCGGTGTCAGCGAGTGCTCGGGGTGATGTGGGTGGTGGGGGTGTTCCAGCCCGAGATCCGGACCCGGAGCGCCCCACCGCTCGGACCCGTCGTCCGGTGCTCGGCCGTCAGGACGGCACTCTCACCGGGCCAGAGGCTGATCTGGTTGTCGCTCCAGCGCACCGGCAGCACGGGTGCGCCCCGGCCGTCGACGAGATGCAGATCGGTCAGCAGCGCGGGCGTGTTCCCGCGGCCGGTGTTGCGGAGGGTGACCGTGGTGGTGGAGACGGAGCCGGCGTGGTGCGTCGTACGAGCGGTCGCGGTCACGGTGGCGGCCGCGAGGGAGTTCAGCCCGGTCAGGTCGCCGTAGCTGGTCGTGGGGGTGTGGTACCAGTCGCCGGCGTCGTAGTCCAGGACATCGGGTCGGGTGGAGAGCCAGTAGACGTTGCGGCTGACCTCGCGGCCGGCGCCGTCGGTGAGCGTGAGCCGGACGAGGTACGTGGAATCCGGCCGGCCCGAGGCGGTGACGACGGCGGGCAGGGTGTCCGCGGTGGTCGTCGCGCCGTCGCCGCCGACCCGCAGCCCGCGCACGGTGCGGTCGTAGAGGGAGGTCCCGGCGGTGTCGAACAGGCTGACCCGAGCGGTCAGTCCGGACGCGGCCGCGGCCCGGCGGTTGACGACGGCCACCGTCCGGTCGTCGTAGGAGTACTGGATGTGCAGGGGCTCGTTGGCCTTCTTCGCGCCGTAGTAGGCGCCGCCCTGGTCGAGGAAACGGTCGACGAGCTGCCAGTGCAGTGAGGTCCAGCCGCTGTTGAACATCCAGTAGATCAGCCCGGTCGACGGGGCGGTGGCGTCCGTGGCGTTGCGGGCGTAGGCCTCGAACTGGGCGCGGACGTTCTCGTACTGGCCGAGCTGGGCCTTGGCCACGTAGTCCGACAGGCTGCGCGGCGCGCCGTAGCGGTGCGTGAGGGCCTCGTTGAACAGCTTCAGCGTGTTGAAGGTCCGGGAGGGGGAGCGGTGGTACTGCGGGGCGGCCGGTGACTTCCACAGAGTGTCGAGCTCGGCCGGTGAGAGCGTGCGGCGCAGGGTGTCGAGCGTCGGGATCGAAGGCCCGGCGCTCGTCTCGGAGTTGAAGCCCGTCGCGCCGCCCTCGCGTTTGTCGTACCAGTACGAGGGCGGGACCCAGTCGTAGGGCCCGGTCATCCGCATGCCCGACGGGCCGCTCAGGGCTGTCGTGACGGCGGAGGCGGCCGGGATCACCGGGGTGGGCCAGTCGGCGGCGCGCAGGGCGTCGAGATAGTCGCGCTCGGCCTGCGCGTCGGGTGCGAAGTCGCTGCCGATGAGGAAGGACAGGATGCTGGGGTGGTCGCGCAGCCGGGCGGCCTCGGCGGCCATGGAGGCCCGAGCGGTGAGACGGTCGGCGGTGTTCCACTTCTCGCCCGTGCCGGTGGGGTTGACCTGCCCCTCCCATTTGTCGCAGCACTCCCAGCCGGGCAGCGTCAGCATGCCGTGTCGGTCGGCGAGGTCGAAGAACTCGTCCGGCTCGATATGGCCTTCGAGGCGGAACGTGTTCAGACCGGCGTCGAGCGCGGCCTTGATCCGGTCCTCCGCGGCCGTGGTGTCCCAGCGCAGCAGCTGATCGGCCGACCAGCCGGCACCCCGGATCAGGAGGGGGCGGCCGTTGATCGTGTACCGGCGGGCGCCGGCGGAGTCGAGGGGTGCCCGCACGTCACGGATGCCGAAGGAGTGGCGGACGTCGTCCGAGCGGTGGCCGGTCACCATGGCCGTCAGACGGAGCTCGTACAGGTTCTGGGGTCCCATACCGGCGGGCCACCACAGAGCGGGCCGCTCCAGGCGCAGTCGCGGATGGCGGTCCGAGGCGAAGACGAGCGTACGGGTCTCCCGCGCGCGCAGGGTGACGTCCTCACGCAGCACGATCCCGGTACCGCCGATGGCGGCGGTGACGGTCGCGGTGGTGGTCTCCGGCGAGTCGTTGCTCACCCGCGCCTTCACCGTCAGCTCGGCCGCGCCGGGAGCCGGAGCCGGAGCCGGAGCAGGGGCCGGGGCCGGGGTCGTGGCCGCTCCCGAGGGCGACTCCGTCGCCGGCCTCGTGGCGGGTCGCGTCGCCGGTCGCGTGGTCGGCCGGGCGGTCGCCCCCACGGCCCCCACCGGGGACGGCACGTGCAGGTTGGTCACCACGTGTGCGTCGTGCAGCGAGACCGAACCCCGCCGGTGCACCAGAACGTCACGGACGATGCCCATGTTGGCGTCGGGCGGCGGCTGCAACCAGTCCAGCCAGCCCAGCGTGAGGTGTTTGCGCGGATCGTTGGGCTGGATCCGGAAGGCGACCGTATTGGCGCCGGCCCGCACCAGGCCGGTGATGTCGAGTTCGTGGCGCGTGTACATACCGGCCACCTCGGCGGCCGAGGCCACCCGCCGGCCGTTGACGTACACGTCGGCCGCGGAGACCACCCCGCTGAAGTCCAGCGAGGTGCGTTCCGAGGTGTCGGGGAGCGTGAAGTCGCTGCGATACCACCACGGATCGGTGAAGTCACCGCGCGGGATGCGCTGCTGGTCGGTGGAGTAGAACGGGTCCGGGTGCGTGCCGTCGGCGACCAGGGCGGCGAGCACGGTGGAGCGGGGCCCGGCCCGGTGCCAGCCGGCCGTCGCGTACCCGGGCGTGGACACGGCGGCCGCCGTGTCGGGCACCTCGGCCGCCGACCGGATCGCGAAGCCGGCCAGCGACGCGGTCCCGCCCGGCGGAACCGTCGTCGTGGTGGGCGCGGAACGCGGACCGGCCGGGAGCCGGGGAGCCGCGGCCGAGGGCAGGGCGGCCGGGGCGATCAGGAGGCCCAGCAAGGCCAGAGTCACGGCGGCAACCCGGCGTCGCCGGGTGTGGGCGGGGCGGGGGAGCTGGGACACGACGGTCTCCGGAGGAAGCTGGTCGGACGTTCACGTGACGCGGAGATCAGGTGACAGAACGTAACGCACCCGACCCGAAAGACGGACCGTCACGACCGCACGGCGAGCCGCGCGAGCGGGCCCTGATCCGGGACGGAGTCCAACTGTCCTGATGCGGGACGAGGTTGAAGCGACCGCCCGCAGTTCTGCCTCGGACGTCCGTCGGTGCGCGCGGAACCGGACCGCCGGGCGTGACCCGCGAGACCCGCAGGATCCGCATGGCCTCGGCGGGTCGGCGCAATATCTGTGCCCGCGCGATGAGAATTGGAAGAACCGCGCCATGAGGCTTTTTCCCGCAGCGGGCGAAGTGAAATCTTTCACCGTACAACTGGTGTCGATTCGTGCTACTGTCGATCTCAGTTGCAGTTGTGGTTCCCAAAACTTCAAGTCCTCCCAGCAGGTGTCTACGCCCCTGGGGTGCTTTTATTTTTTACCGGTCAGTCATCATCGGTCGGGGTAATCATCGCGGCGACACGGGATCCACACAGTGTGGATCCCGATGTACTGCCCCAAAGGAGATATGACATGGCTACTGGAACCGTGAAGTGGTTCAACGCGGAAAAGGGCTTCGGCTTCATCGAGCAGGACGGTGGCGGCGCTGACGTCTTCGCCCACTACTCGAACATCGCCGCCCAGGGCTTCCGTGAGCTGCTCGAGGGCCAGAAGGTCAGCTTCGACATCGCGCAGGGCCAGAAGGGCCCGACGGCCGAGAACATCGTTCCCGCCTGACGCTGACACGCACGTCGTAGCTGGGGCCCGCATCCTTCGGGGTGCGGGCCCCAGCTACGCGCATTTTTGCCCGCCCCGTCACCGCCCCGTCCTGTCCCGTGACCGACCGCCCCGCCGCGCGCGGGCCGCAGGTACGACGCCGAGGTATCCGCTGTCCTTCGTACGCGGATCGCGCCACGGCCGATACGCCGGGTTGCACACCCTGACGGACGGCGTCGCCTATTTTTTCAGTACCTGCACCCGCCAGGATCGATCTACGGCCGGGCAGGTCCGTTTCGCATTTTCATTCGGCCCGTTTCTTGCAATTCCCCGCGTAGTGCACGCCTGCGGGAATTCCTTGATATGCGCCGTATCGAGGAAGGTTCCGCATGAACCGCACGCGCACGAACGACCGATTCCCCCGCACACGCAACGGCACGGCCGGATCCGGCAAGAGCGGCGGCCGCTTCGGCGGTTCGGCCCCCAGCCGATCCGGTGCCCCGAGCCGTTCGGGTGGCTCGAGTCGTTCGGGTGGCTCGAGTCGTTCGGGTGGGTACGGTCGTCGGCCTGCCGTGGTGCAGGGCGAGTTCGCCCTGCCGGAGACGATCACTCCTGCGCTGCCCGCGGTCGAGGCTTTTGCCGATCTGGCCATGCCCGCGGAGCTGCTGGCCGCACTCGCCGTGCAGGGTGTGACGGTGCCGTTCCCGATCCAGGGTGCGACCCTGCCGAACTCCCTGGCCGGCCGTGACGTGCTCGGTCGCGGGCGGACCGGCTCGGGCAAGACTTTGGCGTTCGGGCTGGCGCTGCTGGCCCGTACGGTCGGCCGGCGTGCCGAGCCCCGTCAGCCGCTCGCGCTGATCCTCGTGCCGACCCGCGAGCTCGCCCAGCAGGTCACCGACGCCCTCACCCCGTACGCCCGTGCGGTCAGGCTGCGGCTGGCCACGGTCGTCGGCGGGATGCCGATCGGCCGGCAGGCGGGTGCGCTGCGTGGCGGCGCCGAGGTCGTGGTCGCCACGCCGGGCCGGCTGAAGGACCTCATCGACCGCGGTGACTGCCGACTCGACCAGGTCGCGATCACCGTCCTGGACGAGGCCGACCAGATGGCCGACATGGGCTTCATGCCGCAGGTCACCGCACTGCTGGACCAGGTGCGCCCCGAGGGTCAGCGGATGCTGTTCTCCGCCACCCTCGACCGCAACGTCGACCTGCTGGTGCGCCGGTACCTGAGCGACCCGGTCGTGCATTCGGTGGACCCGTCCGCGGGAGCCGTCACGACGATGGAGCACCACGTACTGCACGTGCAGGGTGCCGACAAGCACCGCACGACGACGGAGATCGCGGCCCGGGAGGGCCGGGTGATCATGTTCCTGGACACCAAGCACGCCGTCGACCGGCTGACCCAGGACCTGCTGAACAGCGGTGTGCGGGCCGCCGCCCTGCACGGGGGGAAGTCGCAGCCGCAGCGCACGCGTACCCTGGCGCAGTTCAAGACCGGGCACGTCAGCGTGCTCGTCGCCACGAACGTCGCCGCCCGTGGCATCCACGTCGACAACCTCGACCTGGTCGTCAACGTGGATCCGCCGACCGACCACAAGGATTACCTGCACCGTGGTGGGCGTACCGCCCGTGCCGGGGAATCCGGCAGTGTCGTCACGCTGGTCACCCCGAACCAGCGCCGCGACATGACCCGCCTGATGGCCGCCGCCGGGATCGTCCCGCAGACCACCCAGGTCCGCTCCGGCGAAGAGGCCCTGACCAGGATCACCGGCGCCCAAACCCCCTCCGGCATCCCCGTCACCATCACCGCCCCGACGCCCGAGCGACGCGAGCGCGGCGGCCCCGCCTCGCGCAACCGGCGCCGCCCCGCCGCCGCGACCGCCCGCCGCAGGCCGGCACGGCAGTCCGCCGCCGACGCCGTAGCGTGAACCCTTCTTCTCCCCTTGTGAGGCATCATGCGCGTCGTCATCGCCCGATTCCCCTTCGACCTGACCAAGAGCGGGGTGCTGGAGTCGATGAAGGGCATCAAGCCCGAGCCCGTCGACGGTGAGTCCGTGATCATCGGACGCCGCCACTACCCGGTCAAGCAGGTCGGCCAGGTCATCACCCGCCAGGACCGCCGGGACTTCAGCGCCGCGGAGGTCGTACGCGCCATGACCCTGCTCGGTTTCACCTGCCGCAGCCTGCCGCAGGCCGCCCCCGCGCCGACGACCACCCCCGGCCTGACCGCGTTCCAGCGGGCATCGGCGATGCTCGGCGAGCCCGCACCCGTGTCGGCTTCCGTCTGACCGCACAGCACCACCGGCACCACCGGCACCACGGCAGCACCAGCAGCACCACTGAGGGCCCGACCAGCACATTCGGTCGGGCCCTCAGTGCTGTGCCGATCGAAACAAGATCTCTTACGGTCCAGCAGAAGAAAATCTATCGCCGTCACGGTAGACATCCGGTTGCGATGTGCCTAGGGTTTCTCCCATAGCCAAGATCGAAGGAAGGGAGAGGCGAACACCATCAGGATCGCCCGGGCAGGCAGCACACGGCTCGGGCACCGTACGACCCCGAACGGCAGGTGGTCCCCGGTCAGGCATCCAAGATCCCCGCACTCCCGCTCTCTCCAGGGCGCGATCGCGGATACAGAAGGTCGGCGCAGCGCTGAGGCCGACAGATGGTGTTGAATTCCCTTCAGGGCCTTGGTGCCGTACGGCACCAAGGCCCTTCGACGCGTTCTCAAGAAGAGGTGCAGATGACAGCGGATGACTCGCTCGGCGGCCGGCTGGACGACGATGACTACCCCGCCTACACGATGGGCCGGGCCGCCGAACTCCTCGGCGCGACCCCCGGCTTCCTGCGCGCCATCGGCGAGGCCCGTCTGATCACACCGTTGCGCTCCCCGGGCGGACACCGCCGGTACTCGCGCTACCAGCTCCGGATCGCGGCCCGCGCCCGGGAACTCGTGGACCAGGGCACCCCGGTCGAAGCCGCCTGCCGCATCGTCATCCTCGAGGACCAGCTCGAAGAGGCCCAGCGCATCAACGCCGAGTTCCGCCGCGCCGCGACCGCCACACCCGACGACTCCCGCTGAGCACCCACCGTTCTGCGTACCGTCGCAGCCCGGCAGGGCGCGCTCTTCGAGATCCGAACAAGGGGAGTCGGGACGACCGGACCGCGGGGCGCCGAACTGCGGCCGAGCCGTGAGCGGGATATCAAGGAGCGTGACGGCCTGAGCGAGGCCGGACAGGCGCCACCCCCCGCGGTGAGGAGAACGTCTCGTGGGGTTCGAGGTCAATGGCACCCGGCACGCGGTGGACGTGGACGACGACCCGACCGCCGTGGAGGTGGTCCGGGACCGACTGGGTCTGACCGGCACCAAACTCGTCTGCGCCGGTGGGGTGTGCGGCGCCTGCACGATCCAGGTCGACGGTGAACCCCGCGTCTCCTGCCTGACACCGGCGGTCGGTCTCGCCGGCCGGCGGGTGACGACCGTGGAGGGCCTGGCCGGCCACCCGATCGGCCGTGCCTTCGCCGGCGAGGACGCCCTCCAGTGCGGCTACTGCACCCCCGGGTTCGTGGTCGGGGCGGCGGCGTTCTTCGAGCGGTGGCGGGCCGCCCACGGCCGCACCCGACCCGGACGGGAGCAGATCGCCGACGCCCTCGCGGGCCACCTCTGCCGATGCGGCGCCTACGAGGGAATCTTCGACGCCGTGGCCGCCGCCTGCGCGGGCGACTACGACAACGCCCCGACCGACGGCCAGGCACCGGCGGCCCCGCGCACCGAAGCCCCGGAGAAGACCGACGGATCGGCCCGGTACACCACGGACCTGCGCCCCGAGGGACTGCTGGAGGGGGTGATCATCCGCTCGCCGCACGCCCACGCGCACGTACGCTCCCTCGAAGCCGGGGACGTACCCCTGGTACCACTGCTGCCCCCCGACGGCGTGGTGCGCTACGTCGGCCAGCCGGTCGCCGCCGTCGCGGCGCCGGACCGGGCCTCCGCACGGGCGGCGGCCGCGCGGGTCAGGGTGGACTACGAGGTCCTGCCGGCGGCCCTGGACGCACGCCAGGCCCGAACCGGCGAGGGCCCCCCGGTCTACGAGGACAAGGCGGCACGCAAGCGGGCGCCGGGTTCCGGCGAGACCCCCCAACTGGTGCCCGCCCGCTGGCGCGGCAACCTCCGCGGCCCGTCCGCCATGAGCAGGCGTCCCGCCACGGCCGTACGCCGGATCACCGAAGCCCGCCGCAGCACCCCCGAACGGGTCGTGGAGGGTCTCTACACCACCGCCGCGCAGACGCACACCCCACTCGAACCGCACGCCTGCCTCGCCCGGTGGAGCGACGGCACCCTCCACCTGGAGGTGTCCACCCAGTCGGTGAAACGCACGGCGGAGCTGGCAGCCGAACGCTTCGGCGTGCCCGTCGAACGGGTGGTGGCGCGGGCCGTCCACGTGGGCGGCGGCTTCGGCTGCAAGATGGGACTGACCTCGGACGTCGTCGCCGCCGTGGAACTGGCCCGGCTGCACGGCGCCCCCGTACGCGTGGTGCTCGACAGGGACGAGGAACTCACCGACGGCGGATACCGCCCCGGCACCCGGATCCGACTGGCGATGGTCGCGGACGAGGCCGGCGATCTGAGCGCGCTGGCCATGGACGCGGACAACGACGGCGGCGTCTCGATCGGCGGCACCGTCGCCGCGCTGGCCCGATTCATGTACGGCAAGGCCCCGCGCAGGCTCCGCGACTTCGACACGGTCACCCACCGGCCCCCGGGCGCCCCGTTCCGCGGCCCCGGCGGCCCCACCATGTGCTGGGCCTTGGAACAGGCCGTCGACGAGATGGCCCACCGGCTCGGCCAGGACCCCATCGCCCTACGCCGCCGCTGGGACGGCAACCCCAAGCGGCACGCCCTCTACGACCGGGCGGCTTCACTCCCGGTCTGGTCCGGCCCCCGCGGCGGCACCGGCCGGTTCCGCCGCGGCGTCGGCGTCGCGGCGGCCAACTGGATGTACTTCCTCGACCCCGTCACCGAGGTCGAACTCACCGTCGAGGACGGGATCGTCGTCGCCCGCTGCGCCGTACAGGACATGGGCACCGGCTCGCGCACCGTACTGCGCCGCGCCGTCGCCGCGGGACTCGGCGTGCCGGAGGCACGGGTACGCGCCGAGGTCGGCCGGAGCGACACCGTCCACGGGCCCACCTCCGGCGGCAGCCGCACCACACCCTCCCTCGCGCCCGCCGCCGCGGACGCCGCCGACCGGCTCCGCGACGCGCTCGGCGGCGGTGACATCGCCGCCCGGCTGGACACCGCGCACGGCGTACGGGTCACCGGCCGGCGCCCCCGCGACCGCCGGGGCTTCGTGACCCCCTTCACCATGGGCGGCATCGCCATCGGCCGCGGATTCACCGGATCGGTCCAGGTCGCGGAGGTCGAGGTGGACACCCGACTCGGCCGTGTCCGCCCGCTGAGCGTGTGGAGCGGCATCGCGGCGGGCCGGATCCACGAGGACCGCCTCGCCCGCAGCCAGTGCCAAGGAGCCGTCGTACAGGGCGTCGGCTACGCCCTGTTCGAGGAGCGGCGCACCGACCCGGTCACCGGGCGGGTGCTCACCGAGAACATGGAGGACTACCGCATCCCCGGCATCGGCGACACCCCCGAGATCACCATCCACTTCCACCAGGAGGGCTTCGACCACGTGCCCGGTGGCGGAGTCGGCCTCGGCGAGATCGCGACCCTGCCCACCGCGGCCTGCCTGGCCAACGCGGTCCACGACGCCACCGGCTGGCGCCCGTACGACATGCCCATCCGCCCCGACCGGCTCCTGGAAGGACTGGCCACGTGAGCACCGAGACCGCCCTCACCGACCTCTCGGCCGCCGTCCTCGCCTGCGGCGGGGAGCTGCGCGCCGGTGGCACCGACACCACCGCCCGACAGCGCAGCGGCGTATCTCCCGGACCGTTCACCGACCTCGGCGACGCCGGCCACCTACGCGGCTGCACCCCGCTGCCCGGCGGCGGCCTGCGGATCGGCGCCCTGACGACCCTCGCCGAGCTGGCCACCGATCCGCAGGTGCACGCCGGCTGGCCGGCCCTGGCCCTGGCGGCCGGGACCGCCGCCACCCCGCAGATCCGGGCCGCCGGCACGGTGGGCGGCAACCTGCTGCAACGCAACCGCTGTTGGTACTACCGCAACCCTCACTTCAGCTGCCTCCAGAAGGGCGGCACCGGCTGCCCCGCACGCCAGGGCGACCACCACTTCGGCGTGGTCAGCGGAGACGGGCCGTGCGTGGCCCCCCACCCGTCCACCCTCGCGATGGCCCTGCTCATCTACGACGCCGAGGCCCATGTCCACGGCGACTCCCCGCGCTCCGTCGCCGACCTGTACGGGAACGGCGACCGGCTCTCCCACGCCGACCACCTGCTCCCGCCGGACCGCATCCTCACCGCGGTCCAGCTGCCCGCACCCCTGCCCGGCGAACGAGCCGCCTGCCACCGGGCCATCAGCCGGGCCCATGCCGAATGGCCCCTGGTCGAGGCCACCGCCCGAGTGGTGCTCGACGGTTCCACCGTCACCCACGCCGCCGTCGCGGCGGGCGGGGTGGCCCGCGTACCGCTGCGCCTGACGGAGGTGGAGGCCGCCCTGATCGGCCGGGAGGCCACCCCCGACGTCCTCGCCGCGGCCGCGGAGACGGTCCTCGCCCGCTGCCGGCCGCTGCCACAGACCGGCTACAAGGCCACGCTGTTCCGCAACACCGTCCTGGAAGTCCTGGAACAGGCGGCCCTCGGCCCGGCCACCGCACGCGAGGGCGCGCGGCGCACCTGATTCCGGGACCCACCCCGTCCGCTCAGCCGGTGTGCAGGACACGGAAACGATCGGGTCGCGCCGGGTCCCGATCGACGACCTGGGTCGGAGCCCAGGCCCATTGTCGAACGCCGATGCCGGGCACGCGGGAGAAGCGGATCAGGCCGCGGGTGCCCTCGACCGCGACACGCGTCCAGGGATCGGCGGCGCGCGCCTCGTCCGCGCCACGGGAGCGCAGCACATCGGCCAGGACGACCACCGTGTCGTACCCCTCGAAGGCGACGAAGGAGGGCGCTACGCCCAGCCGCACGCGGAGGGTCGCCTCGACCCGCTCACCGAGTGGACCGAGCCGATCGGGCAGGTACCGCAGGAACGGGACCGCGACGCTGTCGCCGCCCAGCAGCCGCGCCCACGCGGGGAACTCCGGTTGCCCGGCCGGGGCACCGATCATGATCTCGGCGAGCCGCCGGTCGCGGCGGACGGCCCGGACGATCGGTACCGCCGGTTCCGGGTGGCCGACCAGAAGAAGAAGGGCCGTCGCACCACGATCGACGAGTGCCTCGCACACCGCGGCGGGGGAGAGGACGATCATGTCGAGTTCGACGACGGAGCCACCGCGCGGAGCGAGGTACTCCCGCAGGACGCGGGTCCCTGACGCCCAGTAGACGCTCGACTGCGTTGCCACGGCGATGCGCCGGTGGCCCGCGCCGAGGAGGAAGTCCGCGTAGATCCGCCAGCCGTGGGACTGCGCCGGGGCGAGGCGCGCGACCCACTGCGTCGGCTGCTCGGTGAGCGTGTCGAGAACCGCCGACGAACAGAGGAACGGCACGCCGAGGGCATCGGCCCTGGCCGCGGCGGCGCGCGCGACGACACTGTGGTACTCACCCGCCAGAGCGGCCACGCCGAGGCCGGCCAACTCGTCCACGGCCGCCGCGGCCTTCTGCGGATCGGCGGCGGTGTCGCGGACCAGCAGTTCGAGCGGCCTTCCGGCGATCCCGCCGGCGCCGTTCACCTCGTGAACGGCCAGTTCGAGTCCGGCGAGCAGGTGGTGGCCCGCCTCGACCCACCCGGGCCTGCTCAGCGGGACCAGGGCCCCGATCCGCACGGATGCCCCGTCGGACCGCCCGGCCGCAAGCGGTGAAGGTGGTGGCGTCGTCATACGTCAGCGTCTCCGGAGTGGCGGTTCGATCGCGGCGTACCCCGACCACCGCAGCGCGAACGGTCGGTGGCGCCGAGCGTAGCCGAGCCGAAAGCGACCACGGCGGGCGGGCCATCCGGGCGGGGCGCGGGGTGTGTACGGCATGGCGCCCCAAGCCGCGGCATCCCTGCGACGCATGCTGAGTCTCCCCACCCCGCAGGAGAGGCCTGTGAGTGATCCCAGACCGCGAGTGACCGCCACGAAACCGCCGGCCGCCACCGCGGCCGAGGGCATTCCCGCCCCTGGGGTGATCGGCATCGGACTCGCCGCGGTGCTGACGTTCGCGCTGGCCCAGGGCTCGTGGCAGTGGTTCGCCACGTTCATCGGGGTGACGCTGCTCGTGGTGTTGCTCGCCTTCCAACGACGGGCGGAGTGGAGCCCTGACATCCGCTCGCCGTACATACGCGGCCTGATCGCGTACTCGCTGGTCGTCGGGCTGTGCGTGGCGATCGCCCTCGCCCCCCTGCTGCAGCGCCGGGCCTGGCTCTTCCCGATGCCGGGTACGCGCGCCGACTGCGGGCTGGTGGGCAGGTACCAGGCCCTCCAGGTGGAGGCCGCGCTCGGGAACCTGGCCTCCGGTGACGGCGCGGCCATGGCATTCGTGCAACAGGAGCAGGCACGCAAGGCGGTTGCCGAGTGCCTGGCGGCCACGACGACCCTGTGGCTGCCGGTCTACGGAGTGGGGGTGGCGATGCTGGTCGGGGTGTGCGCGTGGTTCCGCGACCGGGCCCGCGCACGGTCGGTCCCCGTCGGTTAGCCGGAGCCGGAGCCGGAGCCGGAGCCGGAGCCGGAGCCGTGGCCGTGGCGGCCGGTCCCGTACGGGGTCCGCTGCGTACGGCTCACACAGAGAGGGATGAGGGATTCACCCATGTGCACGCGGATCTTGTGGAACAGCAACCACCACGCCGTCCTCGCCGGCCGGACGATGGACTGGCCGGAATCGACCGAGCCGGTCCTGACCGTCTTCCCCCGGGGGATCGAGCGCGACGGCGGCACACTGGCGGGCACCACCGTCGTCGGCGACAACCCCCTGCGCTGGACGAGCCGCTTGGGCAGCATCGTGACCACCGTCTACGGCGCCGGTACGGCCGACGGCCTCAACGAAGCAGGCCTCGCGGCCCACATGCTGTACCTGGACAGCACCGACCTCGGCCCGCGCGACCCCAGCAGGCCGGGCCTCCAGATCGCCCTGTGGATCCAGTACTTGCTGGACGGCGCCCACACGGTGCGGGAAGCCCTGGACCTGCTCGACACCTGCCAGTTGGTGCCGGTCGAGCTGCGGGGCTTCCGGGCCTCCGTGCACGTGGCCCTGGAGGACGCGTCGGGGGACTCCGCGATCGTCGAGTACATCGCGGGCCAACGGCAGGTGCACCATGACCGCAGCTACACGATCATGACGAACGAACCCACCTACGAGGAACAGCTCCGCCTGCTGCGGGAGAAGGTCCGCGCCGTGCAAGGGCTCGGCCACGACCGGCCGAACAGCGAAGTACCCCTGCCCGGGAACGTGAACGCGGTCGACCGCTTCCAACGCGCCGCCTACTTCAGCTCACTGCTGCCCGAGCCGGCGGACGACCGGCAGGCGGTCGCCGGCATCCTCGCCGTCACCCGCAACGCCTCGGTGCCCTTCGGCGCGCCGTACCGCGAGGGGAGGTTCCACACCTACAACACCGAGTACCGCACGGTCTGCGACCTCACCAGCAAGCGCTACTTCTTCGAACTCGCCACCAGCCCCAACCTCCTGTGGGCCGAGATCGACCGCTTCGACCTGGCACCCGGCGCACCGGTCATGACCCTGGATCCGGAGGCGATCGACCTCGTAGGGGACGTCTCGGACCGATTCACGCGTGCCCTCGCGCCGTTCTGACTCCCCGGCCTGTGTGGGCCGGGCCGGTCGAGTCACCCCAAGCCATTGACAGCAGTTGAACGCAGGCCGAGGCTGAGAGCGCTCTCAGTCATCAATTCATGGGCATGGGAGCACCGCGCACCTCCCCCCACTTCCAGGTGTCCCCCCAGGAGGCAGTTCGTGTTCCGCTTATCGAAAGTGCTTGCGTCCGGGCTCTCGGTGCTGGTTGTCGCCGCCGGCCTGATCACGTTCGGCCCGTCGGCGGCCGAGGCCGTACCGGCGACGGTCCCGCTCACGATCAAGAACAACTCAGGGCGTACCGAGCCGGTGTACGTGTACAACTTGGGAACGCAGCTGACGACCGGCCGGCAGGGCTGGGCCGACGCCGGCGGTACGTTCCACCCGTGGCCCGTGGGAGGCAATCCCCCCACGCCCGCGCCCGACGCATCCATCGTGGGTCCGGCCAACGGCCAGACCAAGACCATTCGCATACCCAAGTTCTCCGGACGCGTCTACTTCTCCATCGGTCAGAAGATCGTCTTCAAGCTCAGCACCGGCGGCCTCGTGCAGCCCGCCGTACAGAACCCCTCCGACCCCAACCGCAACATCCTGTTCAACTGGTCCGAGTACACGCTCAACGACGCCGGCCTGTGGATCAACAGCACCCAGGTCGACATGTTCTCGGCCCCGTACGCGGTGGGCGTGAAGGCGGCCAACGGCACGGTAACGAACACGGGCCGGCTCAAGCCGGGCGGCTACAACGCCGTCTTCGGTCAGCTGCGTTCGGCCGGCTGGGGCGGACTGATCCAGAACCGTCCCGACGGCACGCCGCTGCGCGCGCTGTCACCCGGTCACGGCATCGAGGCGGGCGCAATCCCGGCCGGCGTCATGAACGACTACATCAACCGGGTCTGGAACAAGTACAGCTCCTCCACGCTCACCGTGACGCCCTTCGCCGACCGACCCGACATCAGGTACTACGGCCGTGTCTCGGGCAACGTCATGAACTTCACCAACGGATCGGGAGCGGTGGTCACCAGCTTCCAGAAGCCGGACTCCGACAGCGTCTTCGGCTGCTACAAGCTCCTGGACGCCCCCAACGACCTCGTCCGCGGCCCGATCTCCCGCACCCTGTGCGCGGGCTTCAACCGGTCGACGCTGTTGACCAACGCGGCCCAACCCGACCCGAACGGCGCCAACTTCTACCGTGACGCCGTCACCAACCACTACTCCCGCGTCATCCACGGGCAGATGGTCGACGGCAAGGCGTACGGCTTCGCCTTCGACGACGTGGGCGCGCACGAGGCGCTGGTCCACGACGGCAACCCGCAAGAGGCCTTCATGACGCTGGAGCCGTTCAACTAGGCCGTCTCTTTCGGATCTTGTCGGATGGGCCCGGGTCGTCCGGTGCCATGGGGTCTCCCCAGGCCCGCCAGGGCCGAGGGGAAGCATCGCAAGGCGGACGGGCGCTCGTGTACTGGACGTACTGGAGTGCCCCGACAACCTGGGGGTCCCCCCGGACGGAGTGTGGGGGATGAGGTGCCGTGCCGGGCGGGCCGGGCCCGGCAAGATCCGAAAGAGACGGCCTGGCCTCGCCGGGGCCGCGGCCTTCGGACCGGCGACGACTGGCCTGACGTCGGAGATCGGTACCGGCCTCACCTCACGGAGGCCGGTACCGCCCCGGCCATGGCCCGCCGCCGCCGACACCCCCATCACGGGCCGTACGGCACACCCGGGCGCGCAGGACACAGACCCCGGTGGGGCGCCTCGCGCCGTCACCTTCCGCGCCCACCCGGTCACCCATCAGTCACGCACCACGGTCGGCCAGGGCGGAGCCGCGAAGGCGGCGTAATCTGGCTGAACCGCCACAGAATGCGCGTACGAGTGACACGGTGCGCGGTCCGTGCACCTCGCCGCGCCCACGATCCAGGGAGGCGGCGCGTGACCGATCCGTTCGGCTTCCTCAGGATCCCCCGCGAGGCCGTCCCGGCCCGCCCCGTCGAGCAACGACTGGGCGACTGGCACGAGGTCTACGCCGGCCAGGCGCTGCTGCCGCTCGTCTCCCGGCAGGCCGACCGCTGCATGGACTGCGGCATACCCTTCTGCCACACCGGCTGCCCCCTGGGAAACCTCATCCCCGAGTGGAACGCGTACGCCGCCCGCGGCGATTGGCAGGCGGCGTACGAGCGGCTCCACGCGACCAACAACTTCCCGGAGGTCACGGGCAGGCTCTGCCCGGCCCCCTGCGAGGACGCCTGCGTCCTCACGATCAACGCCGACCCGGTGACCATCAAGAACGTCGAGCAGGCGATCGCGGACGAGGGCAGACGGCGCGGCTACATGACACCCAGACCACCGGACAGGCACAGCGGCAAGACGGTGGCCGTCATAGGTTCCGGCCCCGCCGGACTGGCGGCGGCGCAGCAGCTGACCCGGGCCGGGCACCGGGTCACGGTCCACGAGCGCGCCGACCGGATCGGCGGACTGCTGCGCTACGGCATTCCCGAGTTCAAGATGGAGAAGGCCCACCTGGACCGCCGTATCGACCAGATGCGCGGTGAGGGCACCGTGTTCGTCACGGGTGCGGACATCGGCGGCTCCTGCGGTGCCGGAGCGGACGAGCTGCGGAGCCGGTGCGACGCGGTCGTCGTCGCGATCGGGGCCGGCGAGCGCCGGGAGCTGCCGGTCCCGGGCCGTTCGCTGCACGGCATCCACCAAGCCATGGACTACCTGACCTGCGCGAACCGGGTACGGGAGGGTGACTACGTCGTATCGCCCGTCACCGCCGAAGGCAGACACGTGGTCATCGTGGGCGGCGGAGACACCGGCTCCGACTGCCTCGGGACGGCCTTGCGGCAGGGCGCGGTCTCCGTGCTCCAGCTCGACATCAACGCGGAGCCCGGCCCGGGCCGGAGCGACGACGAGCCCTGGCCGGTGTACCCGAGGACGTACCGGATCTCCCACGCCCACGAAGAGGCGCGCGGGCACGCGGGACGGGACCCCCGGCTGTTCGCCCGCGCCACCCTGCGCTTCGAGGGGGACGCGGCGGGCCGGGTACGGGCGCTGCGCCTGACCGCCGTCGAGCCGGTGGGCCGTAGCCCGCTGGCCGGTACCGAGGACGTCATACCTGCCGGGCTGGTCCTGCTGGCTCTCGGTTTCTCGGGCCCCGAGCGGGCGGGCGGCCTGCGCGAGCAGCTGGCGCTGGAGCTGGACGAGCGTGGCAACTTCGCGCGGGACGCGGGCTTCGCCGCGGGCGGCGGGCGGGCCCCGGGCGTGTTCGTCGCGGGTGACGCGGGCCGGGGGCAGTCGCTGGTGGTGTGGGCCATCGCCGAAGGCCGGGCGGCTGCCGCCGCCGTGGACCGCTACCTGACCGGCTCCACCTGCCTCCCGGCCCCGGTCGCCGCGCACGACCGGCCGATGACGGCCCTGGGACGTATGCGCTACGGGCTCTGACGGCGAGCCGTCCGGGCGGCCTCGGAGGCGTCGCCGTCAGCGAGCCAGGGGACCGGTCCGCCCGGGGGAGGTGACCCGGGTACGGGCGCGCAGCGCCCCCGCGAGGCGGCGGACGGCGTCATCCGGCACGGCGTCGCCGCCGAGCGCCGGCAGCAGGAGCAGCAGACGGGCGTGCGGGTGTCCGCCGCGGCGGACAGCTCGGCCCAGGACGGACCAGGGCTCACCGGTGATCACCGGTGATCACCGGTGAGCGGCACCGGCGGCCTCGCGCTCGTCCTCACCGGCATCAATACCGGCGGAGTACAGGTCCGGGTGCGGGTTCTCGACGAGGCACCGCTCCCTGAGGCGGGGAGCTGGGAAGAAACCGCCCGTGGGCGGATCTGCGCACCTGAGGGACAGCTCCGCGTCGAATCACTCACCCACGGCCCCGACCACCACCTGCCCCTCCTCAGCGCCGGCGGACCGGGCCGGTACGAGGTGGAGGTCAAGGCGCGCGGCCGCGGCCTCGCGCCCGACGGCTGCCACGCCCGATCCGGAGAGCACTACCTGATCACCGCGTGGCCGTCACCCGATCGATCGCCTTTCCCGGACCGGACACCTCGCGTCGGCGACGAGGAGGTTCCGCGGGCAGCTGATCGCCGTCAACGGCTGCTCCGCGGCGGAGGCCCGACGTAGCGGCCAGGCCGATACCGGCAGCAGGGGCGGCCGGCGACGGTCCACGCGGACTCGGAGGGACCTCAACGAAGGCCGTCGGGCACAGCGTCCCCCATCGGTGCCGGAACCACCGCACTGCCCGCGGCCTTCCGGGACGTACCGAAGCGCGCCAGGTAGTGCCACACCTTCTTGACCGCCTGGGGGTCGTGCCGATCGGCACGATCGGCACGTACGGCCTCTCCGACGATCCGCGGGTCGAGTACGCCCTCCACCGCGATCCGCGTGCCCAGGTCGACGTATTCCTGGCCGCGGTAGTCGGGGTGCCGGCGCAGTTCTTCGACCCCGAGGCGGAAGCCGGGGTGCCACTCCACCGGGCAGCCGAGACGCAGAGCCGAAGCCTCGACGATCGTGCCTCGGTAGCAGGGGTCCAGGACCAGCGCCTCCACATCGTGGTGCAGCCGGACCGGCCCGTGGACCTGGGCCTCGATGTAGTCGTCGAGCTCGTCCTGCTGATCGGCACGGGCGAGTTCGACGAGCCCCATACGGGCCGCGACACCGAAGTCCGACGGTTCGAGGAAACTGTCCGGGTAGCAGAACGTGGTCCGCGTCAGCGTCTGCGCGGTCAGCCGGAAGTGGGCCGAGCCGAACCGTGGCGCCCCGCCGACCGGTTTGCGGCGGAAGTTCAACGCCCCGTAGACGGGCCGCTCCTGAGCGGTCGCCTCGTCGTACGCCCCGTCGAAGATCCGGCTCTCCCAGCGCCACCGGTCGCCGCCGGGATACGCGGTCAGCCCGCCGTTGCCGGTCCCCGTGACGAACTGCGAGCGGTAGACGCCGTCCTCGGCCAGGGCGTCCAGGATCGGCTTGCCGTGCAGCGGACGGTCGGGGTGGAAGTTGAGGGTCACCCGCAGCGTCGGATCCACGGGTGGGCCCGACGCCAGTTCCGCGACATGGCGAAGGGCCGTTCCTGCGCGGTCGGAGAGGCTGAGGAGCTCATCGGCACAGTCTTCCCCAGCCTGGTCGACGGGCGCACGCGGATTGTCCGCCGCGAACCGGTTCCGTTCAGGCGGGAAGGTGACCGTGGCCCTTCGTCGGGCTCGGCCCCGTTCAGTGCGGTGGCGGTGCCGGGTTCAGGGCGTTGCCGACGGTGCAGCCGCCCTCTCCCGGCATCCGCTGGATCCGAGGCGGCACCCATACCTCGGTGGTGCCGGGGCCCACGCGGGCAAGAAGGCAGTCCTGCGCGTCGAAGCCGTCGCCCTTCACGGACAGCAGAACGCCGACCCGGCCGCCCTCCGCCTTCACCTCGGTACGGATCGCCGGATCCAGGCCCAGGGCGGCGAGCGTACGGTGCACCTCGGCCTCGTCGACCCGGCCGCCCTCCGGTACCCGGGGAAGCTTCGCGCGGAGCTCCTCGGCCGGCAGCCGAGGCGGTTCGGGTGGCGGGGCGAAGGTCAGCGGAGCGACATCCGGGCAGTCCACGTCACGGGGATCCGCGCGCCATTCGGACTTGGGTGACACTCGCACCACGAAACAGCGCAGCACGGTGACCTCTTCGAGGTCGAACCAACTGTTGTACGCCGAACCGGATGTGCGGACGACCACATCGACGCCGTCCCCGTCGTCCGTCGAGGTGCCCGTCACCCGCAGGACGTCCACGCCGTCGATGCCGGAGGCGGAGCGCCCGACCTCCTCCGCCGTGCGCGGACGTTGCCCGTAGAGCCGCTCGCCCACTCTCCTGGCCGCTTCCCGTGCGGCGTCCGTCGCCTCGCCCGTGGAGGACTGCACCACCCCGCAGCCGACGGTGAGCAGCAACAGCGGGGCGAGCAACAGCAGTCGACGCATGTGTCCACCCTTCCGGTGCCGCGTACGCACAGCGGCGTAGGTGATCGTACTCAGCCGGTACGACGATCGGACGAGGGGTCGGCCGGTGACTGTCCGGCGGCGATCGCACATGAGACATCGCGGGCGCCGCCGTCCGCGGAGCAACGATTGTCCTGTTCGCTCGCGTCGCGTCCTCGCACGCGAGGCGCGACGACCGGGGGCGGAAGCCGGAGCCCTCCGCCGTTCGCGGACGGAGTGCCGAGGTCGTTGCCGCACACACTCTTTCGGCGGATTCCGTCATCGGTTCGGGGCCACCGGACCTCCCCTGTGAAAAGGCCCTCCGGGGGACCTGGTCGGCGTAGGGCCGGATGATTCGCTCCCGACGGTGGAAGGACCCTGCCAGGATGGCGAAGCCTCTGATGCACGGTGCGAGGAGAACGAGTTGACCAGTCCCGAGGCCCAAGGGCCCGAGTCGTCGCCGACGCATCGGCGGACGAAGCCGGTGGAGCCGATGCGACGACAGCCGGCCACGGAGTCCAGAACGCGGCTGCCGGGTCTGTCCCGGCCGCGTATGCAGATCCGGAACCGGCAGACGGCGGCGCTGACGTTCCGCGCCGACGAGTGGGCGCCGGCGAAGGCCGCGGCCCAGGCCCTGGCTGTCGTTCGCGGGTGGAGCTGTTCGGGGGTGGACGAGCAGGACATGGAAGCCGCGGTGAGGCTCTTGGTCACCGCGGCCGTGCGGGACGGCGGACGCCGCGTCAGCGTCCACCTCGCCGACCAGGCGGAGAAGATCCTGGTGGTCGCCCTCAGCCACCAGCCCGGCGCCGCGCCCGAGGGCGCGGTCTTCGCCGCGCTCACGGCCCTCGCCACCGTCGACAGTTGCGGTGACGACCTGGCCGACGACGGCCGCCGCCTGTGGGCTCTCCTGGACGCGGCGCCCCGCCCCCGCCGGCCCCCGCGAGCGGTCTAGGTCATCTCTTCGGGATCTCCCCGGTCGAGCCCGCGACCTCCTTTCGGCATACCCAGGGAGATCGTCCTGCTGGCGGGACGCGACGACGTGTGGCCCTACACGTTCGTCGCGGATGGGGCGGGTGGTGGCGGATGCGGCAAGGTCGCGATGCCCGGCGACGCGGCCGTCGAGGACGTCCAGGCAGCCGTTTTCGCACCGCTGGCGGATCTCGCACGGACCCTCCACGGAGTCGAGATCGGCGTGACCTGGTCTGTCCTGACACCGGATGCGTGGGTCGGGCATGTCGGGCGCGACATCGCCGCGGCCGATCCCGCGCCGTCCGAAGGGCTTCTCATCGGTCCTTCTGGGTGATCATTTCGATCAGGGCGTGAAGCTTGTCGCCGTGGTCGGTGTCGACCCCATCCATCTCCGCCCCCTCGAAGGTGACGACCTCGCTGCTCCGGGGAAACATGACCTGCTCGTACTCGGTGAGCGCGGCCTCGATGTCGTCGGGGTGCGCGGCGAGGGCCTGGCCGAGATCGGCGCCGTCGAGCATGGCGAGGTTGGCGCCTTCGCCGTTCGGGGGCGCGAGGTGGGCGGCGTCGCCGACCAGGGTCACTCCCGGCACCCGGTCCCACCGGTGCTCGGTGGGCAGGGCGTACTGATGGCGCAGGACCGGCCCCGTGTCGGCGTCGGTGATCAGGGCGGTGAGCTCCGGTGCCCAGCCGTCGTACTCCCTCGCGATACGTGCGGTGGCCGCGGCCGCATCGGTGAAGTCGATGGCGGCGAACCAGTCCAGCGGCCTCGCCAGCGACACATAGGTGTGCAAGGTGTCCCCGGTCTCCCGGTGGGCGAAGATCTCCCGGCCCGGCGCGGCCGCCATCAGCATCCCGCCGCCGACCGCCTTCGCGGCGGCCGGATGACGGGTGTCGGCGTCGAACAGGTACGTCTCGACGAACGACGTGCCGGTGTACTCGGGTGTGGCGGTGGAGAGCAGCGGCCGGACCCGTGACCAGGCACCGTCCGCGCCGACCAGGAGGCCTGTGACGACCGTGCTGCCGTCGTCGAACTGCACCTCGTGGCGGCCCTCGCCGAGGGCGCGGATGCTGCCGGCCTTGTGCCCCCACCGGACGGTTCCGGCCGGGAGCGAGTCCAGCAGGATCCGCCGTAACTCGCCGCGCTGCACTTCGGGGCGACCTCCCGTGCCGTCGTCGGCCTTGTCGAGCAGGACCGTCCCGTCCGGGTCGAGGACGCGCATCGCCTGACGGCCCTCCAGGACGATGGAGTGGAACTCCTCCATCAGCCCGGCGGCCTTGAGGGCGAGCTGCCCGTTGTAGTCGTGAATGTCGAGCAGCCCGCCCTGCAGGCGCACCGAGGGGGAGGCCTCGGCCTCGTAGACCGTTACCGGAAGCCCGTGGACGTGCAGGACGCGGGCCAGGGTGAGTCCGCCGAGTCCGGCGCCGATGATCGTGACGGGTGTGTGCATGGCGGTCGCTCCTTCGGGATCGGGCCGCCCGGAGGTGGGTCGGCCGTCTCCCTGAAAGGTGCCGGGCCCCGCTGACGGGCCGCCGACAACTCACCGACAGCACCTGACAGAGCACCGACACCGCGAGCCCGCCGGCCCGACCGGCCGGCGCCGGCTACCGTGCGCCGTCCACCCGGCGGCACGGATTCACTTCAGGTGCCGGCCGAAGAACCGGTTCCCGTCCTCCACCTCGAACCACGGGGTTCCGATGTGTCCGCCCGGATTGGCGTGCAGCGTCTTCTCCGTGCTGCCGAAGGCGTCGAACAGGTCCAGGGCCCGTTGCCGGGGGTTCCCCTCGTCGTCCCACTGCAGCAGGAACAGCAGCGGGACATCGATCTGCCGGGCCTCCGCGCGCTGGGCGTGGGGCACGTAACCCCCGGCGAAGAAGCCTGCGGCCGCGATGCGCGGTTCGACCACGGCGAGGCGGATCCCGAGGGCGGTCCACCCCGAGTACCCGACAGGGCCGCCGATCTCGGGCAGCGCGAGCAGGGCGTCCAGAGCGGTCAGCCAATCCGGGACCGCCTGTTCGACCAGTGGGCCGATGAAGGACTCGAAGATCTCGTCGACCGGCTCGCCGGCCTGCATAGCCCGGCGGAGTTCGGCGCGAGCCTGCTCGTCGTCGGCGGAACGGGGCCGGTCGCCGCACCCCGCGGCGTCGATGGACGCCACCGCGTAGCCGTACGCCGCGGAGTGCCGGGCCCGGGCCACCAGCCGGGCCGCGCTCTTGGGCAGGCCGTTGTTGTGGGCCATCAGGATCAGCGGCGCCGGTGCGGCCGATTCCGGAGTCCACAGGGTGCCGGGGATCTCGCCGAGGGTGAATTCGCGTGCGAGGACGCCGCCATCGAGGCGCTGTTCGGAAATGACATGCATGGTCGTGCCTTTCGGGAGTGCGCGTGGAGGGCGCTCCCGGACGACCTGCCTATCGTCCGACCGTGACCCCGGAGGGGAGCACCCATGTCGAAACTGCGTTCACGGGTACCACCTCCTCGTTCTCTCGCACGGCCACCGGAAACGTAGCAGTGGTCACCACGGCCCGCCAACGGGTTTTGCCGAGCGGGCCACACGCCCGTCCCGCGGGTGCGGGAGTCCTCGTACGCGCAGGCGGCCCAGGCTGCCGCACAGCACATGGCGACGGAGGGCGGAGCGGAAGCCGTGGTGAGGGCCGTGCGACGGCTGGAGTGATGAGCTGATGTAATCAGCATTATGCAGTTGCATCTGTTACCTATGAGGGGGGAAGTCTTGCCTTTCACAGACACGGCCGAGGCCGTGCGGGCTTGGGTCCACGGGTGGTCCGCCTCGCGCGGCGCAGCCGAACCCGCGCTCTCCGCCTGGGGTTTCACCGTCGATGTGGGCCTACCCGGACATGTCATGCGCCACGTTCTGCCGGCCGCGGACGAAGCGGCCGTCCACGACATCACCGAGCGGGCCACCGCGCCCGGCGTCTGGTTGAAGGCCTTCGTGCCACCGGAAACACTCGAACCGTGGCTCGCCCCTGGTTGGCATCTCGCCGGGGGACCCGGCCACCTGATGTGCGCCCCTCTACCCGTCGCCCCCACCCGGGCCCCGGGCCCGATCCCCGCGGGCTACCGGCTGAACACCTGGACACGTGACGGCGTCACCCGCGCTCTGGTGCGTACCGCCGACGGCGTCTTCGCCGCGCGCGGTCAGATCGCCGTCACCGGCCACACCGCCGTCGTCGACCAGGTGGAGACCGCCCCGGCCCACCAACGCCGCGGTCTGGGACACCTGGTGATGCACAGCCTCACCGCGGCTGCCGCGGAGCAGGGGGCCACGGCAGGCGTCCTGGGCGCGACACCGGAGGGCCGGGCCCTGTACGAGAGGACAGGCTGGCGCGTGCTGGCCCCGCTGACCAGCGCCCTGCGAGGCCCGGACCCGACCGATACCTGAGACGACCACAGAGCTTTCCACGGTGACGGTGCCGGACAGCGCGCGCGCGAGCGCCGCGACACCACCGAGGGGTCTGTTGACGGTCACTCAAAGTGCCTGATGAGAGGGGGTTTCCCGAAGGTTTCCCGTTTCCCGTTCCAGTGGGCGACCCGCGCTTCCTCGACACGGAGGGGTGGCGGGGCACAGGCTCGGAGTGTCCGGCAGACGGCCGGTAGGTGCTCCGTACGGCGAGCACGGTGAAGACCACGACGAGCATGACGCCCCGCGGGACACCGCGTGGTGGGACGGGGGACCGGACATGGCGATGCGGAAAACGGCGGCGGTGGCGGTGGCGGCACTCACCCTCCTCGCCGCGTGGGGAGGTGCCGGCAGTGCCACAGCGGTCGCGCCGGCCACGGCACGCAAGGCGGCGGAGGCGTGCGGAGTACTCGCCCCCGGCGCCTCCGCGGCGGCCGAGAAGGCCGTGGCGGCCGCGTGCGAACAGATCGGCGTCTGGTACACGTGGGGAGGCGGCCACGGGCCACAGCCGGGGCCGACCTACGGCCAGGTCGACCCGAGCGACCCGGACAGCGCACACGACCCCGAGCGACTGGGCTTCGACTGCTCGGGCCTCGTCCGGTACGCCTACGCCCGCGCGATCGGCGGTGATCCGCTGTCCGGCAACGCCTACCACCAGTTCCATTCGCCGCAGGTGAACCAGCGTTTCACGGCCGCTCAGGGGACCGGGCCGCTGCTTCCCGGGGACCTGCTGGCATGGGGGTCGAGCGGCTCCATCCACCACATCGCGATCTACCTGGGCGCGGGGAAGATGGTCGAGGCGCGGGAATCAGGCACCCGGATCATGGTCAGCGACGTGCGGCTGGGCGGGGACTACGCGGGGGCGGTCCGCATCGCGCCGGCGACGGCACCGGGCACGTTCAGCACGTGGGGCACGGACGTGTGGACCCACAAGGAGCCGTCCACCACCAGTCCACGGGTACACCGGTTTCCCGGCCCGACGACGGTGCGCGTCGAGTGCCAGAAGCACGCCGAACCGGTGACGGCGGAGGGCTACACCAACGACGCATGGTCCTACCTGCCCGAGTACGGGGCGTGGATCACCAACATTTACCTCAAGGGCCCGGCCTGGCTGGACGGCGTACGTACCTGCCCCTGAGCACCGCGCCGCCCGCACTACACCAACCACCCGTCATCCGGCTCCCCGTGAGCCATTTCGAGGAGGAAGCATGTCCGCAAGCAGGAAGATCGCACTCGGTCTCGCCGCAGCCGCACTGGCCGGCGGTATGGCCACCGTGACCGGCCCGGCCCAGGCCGCGCCGGCCACCGGGAAGAGCGCCGCCGCCGAATGCGGCGTCCGCGCCGACGGCAAGCTGTGGTGCGGCAACCGGGTCGGCGCCAAGGGCTACGAGCACCGCCGGTACAACTCCGGGGTGCGGGGGCCGCTGAACACGAGCCCCAGCTGGTTCCAGTGCTGGGGCCGCGGTGACCAGCACGCCGGCGGCAACAACGTCTGGTACTGGACCCAGTTGGACAACGGCCAGTGGGGCAACGTCGCGGCCGTGGACGTCCACACCTCGGTCGACCCGGCGCCGGGCCTGCGTGAGTGCTGACGCAGAGCCATCTCGTCTCCACCGGCGAACGTAAGGCCGTGTGAACGACGGCGAGCCCCCTGCCCTCCTCGGCTTCACCGAGGAGGGCAGGGCTCGTTGCCGCCGCCCGGTCCGACAGGTTCTCGCCGATGCGGGCGACGGGCTGGTGAGGTGTTCAGCAGCCGGGCAGCGCCTCAGCCATCGCGGTCTGGGAGGGATCGATGGTGGTCCGCCCGTCCTCGATGTCCCACAGCGTGTTCTGCAGCAGCCGGCCCAAGGTCCAGCCGACCGCGCGCCGCCGGTCCAGGCCGAGCACCTCGGTCAGCAGGTCGAAGCGGCGCCGTACCACCCGTGGAGCGTCCCCGGTGGCCCGAAGTCCCTCCCAGCCTGAGTCCAGTGCGGGCCACAGGTCGAAGCCCGGATCGCCGATGAGGGGTTCGGGGTCGATGGCGAGCCACGGCTCCCGCTCGGCGGCGAGCACGTTGTCGTAGTGCAGGTCCCAATGCAGCATCCGGTCCCGGGCTCCGGGCTCGTCGACCAGTTCGGCGACGGCCGAGGCCCAGCCGCGCACCCGCCGCCGGTCCGCGGGGTCCGGCAGGGCGGCCACGGCCTCCGGTACGGACGCCAGCATGCCGCGCGCGACGTCACCGAGGCGACGCAGCCCCTCGGGCGGCGGGACGGCGTGCAGCCGGGACATGAGTCCGGCCAAGACGCCCATGGCCGCGTCGTCGTCCTCGACGGAAGCCAGGGAGCGTGAGCCGTCCAGGCGCTCCAGCAGCATGGCGCTGCTCTCCGGGTCGTGGTCGAGGAGCCGTACGATGCCGTCGCCGTCCCACGCCCGCAGCCCGATCAGCGCGGCGGTCGTCTCCTCCCGCGGCATCTGGAGTTTGAGCGCGGCCCGGGAACCTTCCGCACGGCGCACCGGCACCACGAGTGAGGCCTCGCCGGATCCGATGCCGCCGTCGCGTTCCAGTTCCCATCGGTCGAGCAACTCCGCCACCAGGGCGGGCAGCCCGGCGACCCAGGTCCGTTCCTCCTCACCTCCGTTCCTGGCGTACGACTCGATCAGGGAGTCAGGGACTTCGATGCCCTGCGGCGAACTCATGGCGGACCTTGGGGAGTCGGTGGGTCAGGGGCCGGGCGTCAGGGGTCAGGGCTGGGGGCGCGGGGTGCGGGCGAGGCGTAGTCCGACGTCCTCGATGCGCAGGGTGGGGTGGCTGCGTCGGCGGACGGAGGTACGGCAGCTCCAGTGCGGGTCGTACCAGCCGCCGCCCTTCAGGACCCGGTAGGAGCCGTACACCTCGGGGTCGTAGAGGTCCCAGCACCATTCCCAGATGTTGCCGAGCATGTCGTACAGGCCCCAGGGGTTGGGGCGGCGGGTGGCGACCTCGTGGATGCGTTCTTCGGAGTTGTCGCGGTGCCAGGCGATGTCGTCGAGGGGTCCGTAGCGGGGGCCGCTGGTGCCGGCGCGGCACGCGTGCTCCCATTCGGCTTCGGTGGGGAGGCGGTAGCCGTCCGCGTTCCGGTCCCAGGTGATGCCGCCGTCCGGGGCGTCGTCCCCGTCGTCCGTGGCGTCGTGGAGGTGGTAGGCGGGGGTCAGCCCCTCCTGCAAGGAGAGGGTGTTGCAGTAGCCGACCGCGTCCCACCAGGACAGGCTGTGCGCCGGGAGCCGCCCACCGTCCTGCGTACCGGTCGTCTGGGCGTGGGCGGCCTGGGTGAGGGGGTGCGCGCCGAGGAGGTACGGGGCGACCTCGACGGTCCAGCTGCGTTGGGTGCGGCGGTCGTTGAGGGTGACCGGCCCGCCCGGTACGTTGATCATCAAGTTGGTTGTTCCCGTTCCTGCTGGTGGCTGTGGTCGTGGTGGTCGGTGATGGCGGGGCGGGCCCAGGGCGGACGCCGCGCAGGATCGGTGGTCCGCGTCCGCGTCCGCCTCTTCGACGCGGTGCCTGCCGAACGGGTCCGTGGCGGTGTCGAGGGACGGCCCGGAGGCGGGAGTTCCCGCGGGCGTCGGCCCGATCCGCGCTGGGGCGGCGCCGAGTTGGTTCCCGTTCTGGATCATCGGACCGAGCGTAGACCAGGTGGTCGGTGAACGGCGTGCCCTCGTCTCCAAGGAGGTGGATCACCGGCCGGGCTGGAGTCCGGACTCGATCGCCGCCCGTGGTCTACTGCTGATCGTGCCGTTGCTGATGCTGGATCTCGACAACACGTTGGTCGACCGTGACGCCGCGTTCCGCGACGCTGTCACCGCGTTCCTCGCTGAGCATCACCTGCCCGCCACGGATGTGACGTGGGTGATGGCAGTGGACGCCGGCGGGTATACGGCCCGTCCCGACGTCGCCGTGGCCATGAACGACCGGTTCCGGGGCAGGGTGCCGGCCACGGCCGTCCAAGCTCTGCTCGACCGTGGCGGCGCTGATCACGTCGTGCTGACGGATGTTGCCCGCGAAGCCTTGAGCAGGGCGTCGGCCGACGGCTGGGCCTGTGTGATCGTCACCAACGGCCGCACCGTCCAACAGGAGGCCAAGATCTTCCGTACCGGACTGGACCGGCTCGTCCAGGGCTGGGTGATCTCGGAGAAGGTCGGCTTCAAGAAGCCCGACCCGAAGATCTTCCACGCTGCCGCCGACGCCGTCGGGGTACCCCTCGTCGGGGCGTGGGTCATCGGCGACTCCGCGCATGCCGACATCGCCGGCGCCGACGCGCTCGGGCTCCGAAGCATCTGGGTGTCGAACGGCCGGGCATGGGAGCAGGCTTCCTCCCGCCCCACTCACATCACCGAGGACTTCGCCACGGCGATCGACCGCCTCATCAGCACGGCGGAATAGGGCAGGACCTTCACGCCCGGTGCCTGTCGGGGCGCTGGTGTCGGGTGTCGGGGAGAGCCTGGTGGAATGGGTGTTCCCGTGTCTTCTGCCCACTTCCGCTCTCATGTCGCAGGTCCGCGTGCGGGCAAGGAGCGGTGCTTGTTGGTGGTGGTGCCTGCCGGGTGAGTACGGTCTGTTCATGTACTTCTACGGTTCGGGGCAGCGGCGGGGGCATGTCCTCCTGATAGCCGGAGATGCCGTCGTGCGGCGCCGCACGGTGCAGTTGGCGCCGAGCGCGAATCTCGCGGCTCTCGCGATGGTGCCGGCTTCGGTGTTGCTTGGCGGTGAGCTTCCCACGGACACGGTGTGCCTGGACGGGGCCCGTGATCCGAACACGGTTCTGACACGGCTGCGTTCGGCGGCTGCGACGCCGGGTCCGTTGCTGGTCTACCTGTCGGGCCGGCTCACCGCGGATCGGCGCGGCCGGTTGTATCTGGCGTTGGCGGGGACGACGCGATCGGCCGTCCGTTACACGGCCTTGCCGTGGGAGTGGTTGGGCGGTGAGCTGCGCGGGCGTCCGGCGGGGGTGACGACGGTGCTCGTCGATCTGGTCGCGGACGGGGACGCGTGGCCGGTGCTGCGGGAGTGCGGGGGGCTGCCCGTGTCCGCGGGTACGGAGGTCTACGGGGTGGTGTGTCCGCCGGGTTTCGCCGCGGGTGACGGTGCGGTCAGCGGGTACACCCGCCATTGGATCGAGCAGTTGCGTCGTGGTCCGGCCCGGCCGGCCGATGTGCAGTTGCATGCCCTCGCGGCGGGGGCCGCGGGCCTTCCACCGGGCGCTCTGGTCCTACCGACCGCCCACGAGCTGAGCATGCGCCCGGCCCCGCCGACGCCCGACCCGTACCGGCCGAGCGGGCAGCGGTGGCCGGCGAACGGGAACGGGCCGGACTCCACCCCGAACGCCGGTGCGATTCCTGCCCCAGCTGGCGGGTCGCTGCTCGGAGGGGTGTCGGGCGGGGTGTCGGGTGGGGATCCGCGGCCGCACATCCATGCGTTGGCGACGGCGGGTCGCCATCGCGAGGCGGCGGCTCTCGCGCGAGCCTGGGAGGAGCACGTGCAGCACACGTACGGGTCCTCCTCGGTGGAGGCGGTCGAGTGGGCGGAGATCCGGGCGGATCTCGCGCGGATGGCCGGTGACTTCCCGTTGGCCACGGGGTTGTGGATCGGGGCGTGCCGGGCCCGGTTGGCCGGTCAGGGCGTGGCAGACCCGGAGGTCCATGCGGCTGCTGCGGGCGCTTTGTACTGTTGGACCCAGCTCAAGGACCGGGCGTCCGTGGTGGAGTCGGGTCCCGAACTGGTCGCCGTGTTGCGGGCCTTGCCCGCGCTCGACCCCCGTTTCCTACGGTTGACGCAGGCACGCCTGGACGCCTCGCGTGCGCCGAGTCTGCCCCGGGCCGTCCGTACCTGAGCACAGGGACCGGCCAGGACCGGCGTGGTCGGACCGGGAGGCCGGTCACGCCCCACGCCGGTCCCGGCCGTGCAGGTCATGGTTGGCGGGTGAGGCTGGTGGGTGCGCCGGTGGATTGGCTGCCTTCGATTTCGAGGGTGAGTCGGTCGGTGTCGGCCTTGGTCAGTACGTAGAGGTTGCCCCGGGGGCACTGGATCGCGGCGGAGGGGTCGGTGGGGTGGCTGGTGGCGGCTTCGAACACAGCGTTGTCGCCACGGACCTGTCGTAGTTGGAGGGCTTCGGTGCACCCGAGGTTCTGTCCGCTGACGGTCTCGTGGACGATGCTGACCTGGCGCCCGACGAGTTCGCCCACCGCCCCGCCGTTGAGGGTGACGGTGACCGTGAACTGACCGGTCCTGGCTCGGGACACGCCGTCCGCGTCCGGCGTTCCGGGTCCGACGCCCGTCCACGTACCGGCCCATGTGGCGGGCAGCGCCCCCACCGCCCCCGTCGACTGCGCGGGGGTGCTCGGTGCGGGTGTTCCGCGCCCGCCGTCCCCGCCGTCCCCATCGCCGTTCCCGCCCTGAAGCGCTCCGGGGAGCCATAGCGCGAGTGCGATGGCTGCGGCGACGGCGGCCGCGCCCGCTGCGGCCCCGGCCGTCCGCGAGCGCAGGACCGCCCGTCCGCTCCCGCGCCTGGGGGCCGGGGCGGGGGAGTACGCCGGGGTGGCGGCGCCCGCGGGCATCCCCGCCCCGGCCGACGGCAGCGGAAGGGGTGGTGGCGGTGGCAGCGGCACAGGAGCGTGGGTGGGTGCGGGGGGAGCGCTGTGGTCCGTCCCGGTGGTGTTCGGGAGGGTGAGGAGTCGGTGGAGTTCGGTCGCCCGGCGGTCGGTTTCGGCCACCAGGCTCTGCGGTGCGGTCGATCGCCAGGCCGGTTCGGGGCCGTCGCCGAGGCGGGCTGCGATCTCTTGCGGGTCGGGGCGTTGTCGCGGGTCCTTGGCGAGGCAGTCCTGGAGCAGGGCGCGTAGTGGCTCGGGTACGCCTTCGAGTCGCGGTTCGTCGTGCACGATCCGATACAGGAGGGCGGGGAGATCGAGTTCCTCGCCCTGGCCGAGGAAAGGGCTGCGGCCGGTCGCCGCGTACACGAGGACCGCGGCGAGGGAGAACACGTCGGCCGCAGCTCCGGCGATCGTGCCGGTGGCCTGCTCGGGTGCGAGGAAGCCGGGTGTGCCGATGACCGTGCCCGTGCGGGTGTGTCGCGGGTCGTGGACGGTGCGGGCGATTCCGAAATCGATGAGGAAGGGACGTTCAGCACCGAGAAGCACATTCGCGGGCTTGATGTCACGGTGGACGACGTCGGCGGCGCGCACACTCACCAGTGCCGCGGACAGTTCCTGCCCCAGACGTCGGACGGCGGGTGCATCCAGCGGGCCCCAGCCGTGCACCCAGTCCGCCAGGGACGGAGCGGGTACGTATTCGGTCGCCAGCCATTGCGGGGACGCCCCGGGCGGGCTGAAGTCCACCACCGACACCGTCCACGGGGACCGCACCCGGTCGCTGGTGCGTATCTCGCGGTCGAAGCGTTCGGCGAAGTCCGCGTCCCGGCTGAGTTCCCGGTGAACGGTCTTGAGGGCGAGTGCCCGTCCGGAGGCCGTTCGGGCGAGGAACACCTCGCCCATGCCACCCGACCCGAGCCGCGCCAGCAGACGGTACCCGCCGATCTCCGACGGGTCTCCGGGCCGCAATGACTCCATCAGTTCCCCCTGCCCCCGCAGCCCTTGCCGGCCCGCACCGTGCGGACCGCCCTCAGAGCCGCCGTGATGGACCCTAAGGGACGGACCTGCGCCCCGCCCGCCCCGGGGGAGCACGGCAGGCCGGCACGGCAAGCCCCCCTTCCCTCCTCCCGCCCACCTGCCGGCGCGCGCACCCGGCCCGCCCGCGGTACCTCGGCGTGCGGGACGCCCACCCCGGCCACCTCGGGCACACCGCGCGCTCGGGTACGGGCGCGCCTTCCGCAGATTCCGGATGCGGTGACGCCGACCGTGCCGGTCGCGATCACCGGCGGCAGCCCCCGACCGGCCGGAGTGCATCTCTACGGCCTGGGGTACCGTCCCGAGCCCCGGGACCGGGGCAGCCGGACACCGCGGGAACCGGAGAACGATGCCGGCCTGCCGGGGCCGGACGTCGGCTCCGTTTCCGCAGGCGGTACCCTCCGGCGCAGCGGAAAGGGCAGGGTGTTCCGCGCCACCTCGGCCGTGCGAATCGGCCACGTCAGGGAGGTTCCACCGCATGAACCCGTATCTGCGTACCCCCACTGCTCTGACCGCGCTCGCGCTCGTCGCCACTCTCGCCGCCTGCGGCACCACCGAGGAGGGCAAGGCGAGCAGTAGCAACAGTGTCACGATCGGCCTGCTGCTCCCCGAGAACGAGACCGCGCGGTACGAGAAGTTCGACAAGCCGCTCATGGAGAAGAAGGTCTCCCTGCTGACCCTCGGCAAGGGCAAGGTGGTCTACGCCAACGCGATGGGGGACGCGGCCAAGCAGAACGCCCAGGCCGACGCGATGATCGAGAGCAAGGTCGATGTCCTGGTCGTCGACGCGGTGGACTCCAAGGCGATCGCCGGCGCGGTGACGAAGGCCAAGGCGGCGGGCATCCCGGTCGTCGCCTACGACCGCCTGGCCGAGGGCCCGGTCGATGCGTACGTCTCCTTCGACAACGAGGACATCGGCCGCCTCCAGGGCAAGACCCTGCTGGATTCCCTGGGCGAGAGAGCCAGAAACGGGAAGATAGTCATGATGCACGGCGCCCTCACCGACCCCAACGCCGCCCGCTACAAGGCCGGCGCCCGCGCCGTCCTCGAAGGCAAGGTGACCGTCGGCAAGGAGTACGACACCGCCGAGTGGAAGCGGGAGAACGCGAGCGCCAACATGACGGCGGCGATCTCCGCACTCGGCAAGGACAAGATCGTCGGCGTCTACTCCGCCAACGACGGCATGGCCGGGGGCATCATCGCCGCCCTCAAGGCCGCCGGTGTGTCCCCCCTGCCGCCGGTCACCGGTCAGGACACCGAACTCGCCGCAGTGCAGCGCATCGTCGTGGGCGAGCAGTTCATGAGCGTCTACAAGCCCTACTCCCGTGAGGCCGAGTCCGCGGCCGAGATCGCCGTCCTTCTCGCGCAGGGCGAGAAGATCGACGGAATCATCAACCAGGTGGTCAGCAGCCCCACCACCAAGCGAGTCCCCGCCGTCCTCATCCTCGGCGTGTCCGTGACCCGCGACAACATCAGGACCACCCTGGTCCTCGACAACGTCTACACCGTCGACGAGATCTGCACCCCGGCCCTCAAGGCCGCTTGCGACGGGATCGGCCTGGAATAGGACGGAAGCCCCGGCAGGGCCCGTCGCGGCCTGCCAAGGCCTTCACGGCCGTGGGTGGGGCGCCGGGTACGGATGTGTGGGTTGAGCCGGTGGCATGTCCGCGCGGGGTGCAGGCGTGCGACTGTCGCCGCCGGCCTGCACGTTCCCGTCACCGCCGGACCTGGACGGAGGTCGACATCGTTGTCATCGAGGCCTGTGCTGCGTGATACTGCTGCATCCTCCAAAGGAGCGCGGAGTCCTCGTAGGGATCCGGCATCCGCTCCACCAGGCAGAGGAAGACGTGACCGCAGATTTCGCGTTCGGTCTCCGCGACCCAGGCCAACCGGTGGCCGTCGCTGAGCCGGTCGCGGATCCCCCGCTCGGCCCCTTCCAGGGGCCGAGCGGGGGTCGGTGGTCGCCCTTAGTGGTCCTCTTGCTTGAACATCCAGCGGAGTTCGGCCAGGCGGTCCGCATCGACGGGCCGGGCGGCGCGCACGGTGAAGTCGGTGGTCATGAGGCGATCTGATTGCCGTGCCGCTGACCACCCTTCGTTTGATGGCCGCGACGAGGACGGTGGCTTCGTAGCGGTCGCCGAGCACCTGGCGGCGGCCGGCCCAGGGCATCCCGTCGGCGGGGTGCGGTTCGCCTCGGAGCGGGGGAGCCGCGGCCTGCCCAGTGGCGTGCAGCCCGGCGACGTACGCCCTGGTGCTCCGCCCGTCCTGACCGCCGGGCTCCGCAAGGGCACGCAGCGACACCCGCGCGGCGCGGGCCAGCCTGCGGAGAGCGCCGGCCGGCGCCCCGGGGCCCGGGGTACACAGCTGGCTCCGTGCTCTCGACAGCCACCGAGTTCGCCGCGCCCCACAGGGCACGGTCTTCTCACGGATGCATGAACCGGCCCGCAGGCAGGTCGTGCAGATCAACACCTCGTGCCGTCCACCCACGCCCGATCCCACGACCGCGTCATGCACCCCGGTCCACAGCCGGACGGCCTGGTTGTCGTCAGCCTCGGCAACCGCGTGAGCGACAAGCCCCATGGCCGGCCACCGTCCCCACCCGGGCCAGAGCCTCAGACGTCTGCCGGATCACCGCCATGTCCTCGACGTAGGCCCACCAGCGCCTCCGGGGGTGGCCGCGTCAGGCGTAGCGGTGGCGTGGTGCGTGCGGGTCTTCCCAGCGGTCGGCGTGGGGGAGGCCGAGCAGGCGTGCGGCGTGCCGGAGTTCGGCGGATGCGCCGGTGGCGCGGAGGCGTGCGGGGGCCTCGCGAGCGAGCCAGGCGGTCAGTTCGGTCCGTACGGCTTCCGTTTCCTCCTCCGACCAGACGAACCACGAACGCCACGGGAGTGCGTCCTCCAGGAGGTCCCATTCCCACTTGTCGATCATGTCGGTGAGGTGTCGGTCGGCGACCGGGTGGCGCAGGTCGTCCCAGACCGCCAGCCAGGGGCCGATGTCGGCGGAGGCCTCGGCGCACAGCGGGAGGAGTTCGTGCACGGGGACCGCGGGGTCCGGGGTGAGGAGGGCGTGGGCCCACCAGGCGTGCAGGAACTCCCGTACTGCCGCGCTCTGCGGCGCGGGCCACTGCTGCCATGCGGCGCGGTGGAACGAGATGCCGACCTTGTCGATGTCGTAGGCGTAGGCGCCGAGGCCGCCGGTCAGTACGCGGGCGAACTGCGGCAGGACGCGACGCAGCACGGCGCCGTGGTCGCTCCAGTCGGGCGCGCTCCAGGTGCGGTGCAGGAGGTCGAGGTCGAGTTCCGTGTCGGGGAGCTTCAGCAGGGCGAGCTCCTCCGGGCTGCCCCAGTGGCACTCGCACTGGGCCTCGTCGGCCCGCGCGGTCATCCCGCGGAAGGTGACGGCCAGCCGGTCCAATACCCGGTCGAGCCGTGCGCGGTCGGCCGGGGCGGCGCCATGGCCGAGTTCGGGTACGGGTACGGGTACGGGTACGGTCATGGTCGCTGGTGCCTCGCCGGGACTCCGGGCCGCTCGGGCCCGAAGAGCGCGACTCTACCCGTACGCGGATCGGCCGTGACGCGGGGGACCGTACGTCCGCCGCTTCTCCGCGTGCGATCTATGGATTGCCTCGCCGGTCGCCACCCGGACCGCACCTGGGGCGAGCGGATCCGTGAACCGGTGCGGCCCGACGTGCTCATCCACGACTTCGCCGTGGGCCGGCTCGGAGCGTGCCAGGGCCGATGACCTCTACGAACTGGTCAGCGAGCGACAGGGCCGGTCCCTGATCATCACCGGCAACCGGGCGCCCAGCGACTGGTACCCGCTCTTCCCCCACCCCCATCGTCGCGGAATCGCTACTGGACCGGCGGATCAACACCAGCCATCAGGCCATCATGAACGGGTCCAGCTTCCGGCCCGACAAGCGCCCGTAGAACTCCGGCGGAAGTGGCGTGAAGGCCTGACGGCCACCGGGCCCGTGAGTCAGTTGTTCGGCAGGTAGGCGTCCTGAGACTGAGGATCCCATAGGACCAGCCGGTACCTCTCGGCGAGTTCCTCGATCGCCTTGATCGCGGCGTCACTCTTGGAGGAGAAGCTCAGGTTCATGATCACGTGGTCGACGCCGACTGTCAGCGGCGTCGACATCCAGGGCGAGTCCGCTGAATGGGGCGGGTGGTCCGGGAACTGCGAGCGCAACCGCTCATAGAACCCGACTATCCGCTCATCGAGGTCACGGTCGGCGTGATTGACGGAGGTGCACCGCTCGAACATCGCACGCGCTGCCGCGGCGTCAGCCGACGCGTCCATCGCCAGAACCGCAAGATCGAAACTCATGGGGATCATTCTCTACCCTCCTCCGCGAGAGACTTCCGTCGGCGACCGGGAAGCTGCGTGCCGTTTGACCTGGGGAATCATGTGACCGTCCACACGGAGTCCGTTTCCAGCTCAAGGGGGCTTGGGAGGACGACCATCGCGGTCGTGTCCGACGGCTGCCGGTGCGCACTCCGGTGGATGATCTCCACGACGAGCTACGGACGGCAGCTGGAGCGGCGGGTGTGCGCACGGCCGCTGCCCGTGCCCTTCGCCGGAAGGTGGTCGGGCTGTCTCCGACACATGCCCCCGCATGCATAGCGGGGGTACTCATGGGCGAAGTGCCGGCGCAGCTCCTGGCGGTCGCTCACCAGGAGTTGGTGAAGCCCGTCGACCCTGTACTGGCTGTGCGTACCCGCGGCGTCGATGCCGATTTCTGAGTTTCGGGCGGTCGAAACCACCGGAACCACCGGCGGCACGCGACTGGCCCGGCGAGAGTCCCACCGGGGCTGAACCGGACGCGCGTCATGCTCCCGGATGCCTTCGGGCGGGGTCCGGCGGAGTCCGCCAGGGCGGCGGCCAGGCGACATCCGACCGTGTTTCCCCGGAGGGCAGGTCAAGACTGGCTCGCGCGAGTTCGAGGTACTCCTGGCGGGCGGTCCGATATTCCGCGAACGCCGTGTCCCATGCTCCGGCGTCCGCGGGGATCAGACCCCGGGCCAGCCACTCGAGATGCCACAGAGAGTGGTTCACCCGGACCGTGGCGGCGTTGGTCGCCGCGTCGCCCAACAGCCAGAGCCCTTCGCTCAGAGCCGAGCGATGGCTCTCAGCCTCTCCCAGCTCGTCGAGCAGCTCATCGGTGGGTTCCAACGGGGCGGACCCCGTCGCGATCCCGCGGAAGACAGCGATGCGCAGGTAGCGATGCGCCAATGCCTTGACCGCGTGGCCGTACTCGGCATAGGCGTTCAGCCGCCGCTCGTCCCAGCGGACCGACTGCTGCCGACGCCACCGGGTGCGCTCGTTCGCACTGCTGACCAGATACGACGTTGCGGCACCCACGACGACACCGACGAGGGGGAGTGCTTCGCTGATCGAGCTCATTGACTTCCCTTCAGTGCAGGAGAGGCGCCTACATGGTGAGAACGCCCCCGACGGCTGAAGACAGCGACAAGCTCCTGGTCGACGGATTCCCCGAAGGCGCGCCGCGCCGCCGCCGGCCTGAGAGGGAACACCGTGGCCAGGATCGAGCGGTTGTGGCGGTGTGGCGGGACCGGGCCAAACAGACCGCCGGTGAGCGGCTCACCAGCGTCGAGGTCGACCGGCTGTACGCGATACGGGACGCGCAGGGTGCGTTCGGACCCGGTAGAACACCCGACGTTCCCGGCGCATGGACGGCCTCCAGAACTTGGGCTCCCGCTGCGCAGGAGACGCCGACGAGCCGGAGCCGACCGACCCCTACGGGCAAGTGGTACCCGACGCCACTGCCTTTCATCCGCGGTCGTCCCGGCCGCAACGACCCTTCCCCGGAGGCGACAGCCCGATGCCGGAATCCGCGGACGAGCGACGTGCGGCCCGATGCCTGCGGCGCGGACACCGGAGCCCATGACCTCGGACGGCGGCGCACCCCTCGCCTTCTAGTGCTCCGTGTCCGGCTCCGAAGCCCGGGCGTCGGCCCGTACGAGGTTGTGTTCCAGGCGTTCCAGGACGGCGAGGGCATCGGCGCGCTCCTCGTCCGAGAAGCCGGTGGCCGAGATGTCCTCGAGTTGGATCCAGACCCGCTCCACCTCCTGGCGCAGGGCGTGGCTGGCCGCCGTCGGTTCGATGAGCGAGGCGCGCTTGTCGGTGGGCGAGGGGCGGCGCCGGACGAAGCCGGCCTGTTCGAGGCGACGGACCGTACGGGTCATCGTCGCGGCGTCGGAGTCCATCAGACGCACCAGGTCGATCTGGCGCTGGGGACCGAGTTCCCAGAGGTGCATCATGACCAGTTCCTGGCCCGGGTGCAGACCGATGCGGCGCAGTAGCTGTCCCGCGAACATGCGGTGCAGTCGGGCCAGCCGGAAGATCGCATGACTGATCGGTCCGCCTGCGGCCGCACCGGGGACCGGCACGGTGGCTTCCCGTTCCGTCACGCCTGCATCCCGCTCGGCCTCGGATGTGGACTCGGCCATCTCTTCCCCACTCTCCTGTTTGGACAGGAGAACTCTACCTTCATCCGGGTCCATCGGTAGGGGTTCCGCTCATCAGATGGCGCATATGGACAGGTAGAGGGTGCTGCACGCCTCACTTGCCAGGCAGCGGAAAGCGGGTTTACTGTTCAGACAGGTAATTTACTTGTTCGGACAGTAAACAGCTCGCGTGGGTCACGGCGCGCCCAGCCCGCAGAGCGCCACCCACCCCGAGGGAGAGACCATGACCACCGCTTTCGATCCGATCGTCCTGGGCGGCACGCGCCTCGCGAACCGAGTCGTGATGGCGCCGATGACACGCAGCCGCGCCCACGGCCCGGGCGCGGAGCCGACCGAGCTGATGGCGACCTACTACGCGCAGCGGGCCGGCGCCGGGCTGATCGTCACCGAGGGTGTCCAGCCCTCACCCGTGGGCCAGGGCTACCCCGACACCCCCGGCCTGCACACGCCGGGCCAGGTGCGGGCCTGGCGGACGGTGACCGACGCCGTGCACCACGAGGGAGGGGTGATCTTCGCGCAGCTGATGCACACCGGGCGGATCGGCCACCCCAGCCTGCTGCCCGACGGGCTGACGCCGGTGGGGCCCTCGGCGGTCGCCGCCCAGGGGCGGGTCTACACCCACCAGGGTCCGCAGGACTTCGTCACGCCGAAGGAGTTGAGCGAGGCGGAGATCCGGCAGACCGTCGCCGACTTCGCGACCGCGGCGCACCACGCTGTCGAGGCCGGATTCGACGGCGTGGAGATCCACGGCGCCAACGGCTACCTGATCCACCAATTCCTCGCGGACAACACCAACCACCGCACCGACGCCTGGGGCGGCTCCACCGAAGGTCGGATCCGCTTCGCCGTCGAGGTCGTCACCGCCGTGGCCGAGGCGATCGGCGGTCGGCGGGTCGGTCTGCGTATCTCGCCCGGGAACCGCTACAACGACATCGGCGAGGACAACCCGGGCGAGGTCTACGAGGCCCTGCTCGGCCGGCTCGCGGGTCTGGACCTCGCCTATCTGCACCTGATGGAGGGCCCCGACTCCGCACTGACCCCCCGGCTGCGCAAGGAATGGCCCGGCACGTTCATCCTCAACCCGTTCACCCACCCCGACGTCACCGGCCTCGACGCGCTCGATCTGATCGAGGACGGGACCGCGGACATGGTGGCCTACGGGGCACTGTTCCTCGCCAACCCCGACCTGCCCCGGCGCCTCGCCGCCCGGGGTCCGTTCAACACCCCGGACCAGGCCACCTTCTACGGCGGCGACCACCGCGGCTACACCGACTACCCCACCCTCACCGCTTGAGCGGCGGCCCCACCTGCGGGGCCCTCACCTGGGAGTTCCTGATGACCAAAGCGATCACCTTCTCCGAGTACGGCACCCCCGAGGTGCTCCGACTGTCGGAGATCACCGCACCGGAGCCCGGCCCGGGCCAGGTCCGGATCCGAGTACGCGCCGCCTCCGTCAACCCGCTCGACATGAAGATCCGCTCCGGCCTGATGGCCGGTGCCGTCCCGGCCCGTTTCCCCGTGGTCCCCGGACTGGACGCGGCCGGTGTCGTCGACGCGGTCGGCGAGGGAGCCGACGCGGCCGTGGGCGATGAGGTCCTCGGCGCCACCGCGGGCGGCAGCTACAGCGAGTACGCACTGCTCGAGCGGCCGGTGGCCAAGCCCGCAGCACTGTCCTGGGAGGTCGCGGCATCGCTGGTGACCGTCGGCCGGACCGCGTCCCGTGTCCTCGCCCAGCTGGGCGTGCGCAAGGGGCAGACCCTCCTCGTCCATGGCGCCGGCGGCAGCGTGGGCATCATCGCGGCGCAGCTGGCCGTCACCCGCGGCATCACCGTCGTCGCGACGGTCGGCGAACACGACGTCGAGCGGGTCACCGCCCTCGGCGCCACCGCCGTCCGCTACGGCGACGGCTGGCCGCAGCGGGTGAAGGCCGCGGCACCCCAGGGAGTCGACTTCGTCCTCGACGCCTCCGGCGCCGGTGTCCTCGCCGACTCCGTCGCCCTGACCGGCGACAGCGCACACGTCATCACCATCGCCGACATGTCCGCCGCACAACACGGCGTCCGCTTCAGCGCCGGCAGCACCGACTCGACCGAGGACGCTCTGCCGCAGCTGGTCGAACTGGCCGCCGACGGCACCCTCACCCTGCCCATCTGGCGGACCTACCCGCTCGAGGCGGCCGCCACCGCGCACACCGACCTGGAAGCCCACCGCAACCGCGGCAAGGCCGTCCTGCTGCCCTGACCTCCCACCTCCCACCTCCCATGCTGCCGCCTCGTGCTGCTCACACGGGCGAGGCGGCCCCGGGGCCACAATCCTCCATCCCCGGATCCGATCCGTGCGCCCCACCGAACGACACACCGCCACACCGGCACCGCAGAGGATCCGCCGGCGGCCCGAGCACCGCACGACCTGACCCCCACACCCGCAGATTGGAACACCCATGTCCGCACGCACCTTGCCCGAAGCCACCTTCGCCCGCACCGTTCTCGGCTCCGGCTCCGGCTCCGGCCCCGGTCTCGCGCTCGCCCACGGCGCCGGCAGCAGCGTGGCCGGCACCTACGGACCGATCCTGGAGGGCCTGGCCGCCCACCACACCGTCGTCGGCATCGACTACCCCGGCAGCGGGGACACCCCCCGCTCCACCACGCCGCTGTCGCTGGACGACCTGGCCGACCAGCTCGTCGCCGCCGCCGTCGCCGAAGGCCTGGACACCTTCGCGCTGTCCGGCTATTCCCTCGGTGGTCCCGTCGCCATCCGCGCGGCAGCCCGCCACCCCGAACGCGTCACCGCCCTCGTGCTGACCGCGACCTTCCCCTACCGGGACAACCACCTCGCTCTCGCCCTGCCGATCTGGCGCAAGCTGGCCGAGTCGGGCAACCGCGAAGTGCTGGCCGAGTACCTGACGATGATGGCCCTGGGCGCCGACGCACTGGAGGCGATGCCGGCCGAGCAGCTCCAGCAGGCAATAGGGTTCACCGCCGCGAGCGTCGCCGACGGCACCCCCGAGCACGCCGAATTGGCCCCCCGGGTCGATGTCCGCGACGACCTGCCGCACATCAAGGCACCCACCCTGGTCATCTCCACCACCCAGGACCGGTTCACCTCCACCCGCCTGCACCGCCAACTCGCCGACACCATCCCCGGCGCCCAGCTCGTGGAGATCCACACCGGCCACCTGCCCATGGTGGAACGCCCCGAGGAATGGCAGAAGCTCATCACCACCTTCCTCGCCCGACACAGCGCCTGAGCAGAACGCGTCGAACGCCTGCATCGCGCCCAGCGCCTGTGCGCGGAGCCACGCCACCAGGCTGGTGCCGAGATGCGGATCCGGGGATCGGCGGGCCGCGGCCGCCGCCCGGCAGCGGACGCAACTGCCCGGCGGTGACTCAGGCCCTGCCACGCGGCCGGCCCGATGCCGGCGCCCATCTCGGCGTGTCCGAACCCGAACCCTGCGTGGCAGACGAGCATGTGGTGGTACGTAGCAGGCCTGCTACGTGAAGTTGCCTGCCTCGCGCCTCCGTCGGAGGCCCTGGCGCATCGCTTGAGGCTGTTGATCGAGCACGGCTGGCAAGAGCTCTCCGAGGTCGATGTGGCGGTGGTCCAGATCAGGGGGATCCACTTCGCTCTCTACCGGCTGAACACCAGCCTCCTGAAGGGCACCATCGTGTGCGTTCTCAAGGACACCGAGGACGACGAAGCCGCGATCAACACCCTTCCCACCGCCCTGGGTATCGGCCCCGACGCAGTGACGTACCGGGGAAATGTACGAAGCGGCGAGGCCCAGTGACTGGCAGCAGGACCTCCGACTTCACGCGGCCTTGGGATCGGTACTGCTGCGGGCACAGCAACACCGTTTCGGAGGTGTCCGCGTCACGGCGGCCGGCGAACCACTCGGCCTGGACAGCGCCCTGGCCGCCGAAGCCGCCAAGATCCTCGAAGCCCGCCGGGCCGTCCCCGTTCACTACGACAGCTGCGCCCACCGAAGGCCGCGACCAACTGATCGCGGCCTTCGCCGCAGTCGGCCTCGGTGAGCGACTGGACCTGGGCGACACCGACTGACCAACCCTGGACGGAGGCTGAGCCTTGCATGCGGTAGACGCGAGGCTGGGGCGGTGGCCCAAGGGGCGGTTCCCTCCCGGGCTGATCCTGGACGGTCTCGCACGCACACCTGATCCTGGGGCCGAACCCCTCCCGTTCTCGCCCCGGACAGTTCCTGCGGTATAGTGGATCTTGAGCTCGCGGCCCGGACAGTGGTTGTGGAGCCTGGCGTTGGTGGTCCAAGGAAAGACATCCCACTTCCCGTGGGGGAATGCAGGTGCAAGGCCTGCCCAGCGCTCGATCAAGGCCCCGGCCTCCTCACGGAGACCGGGGCCTTTTGCTGCAGGGACCTCTCGCATCGTGACTGCGCAGGGTCCCGGAAGAAGCCGCCGACCAGGCGTCGGTTGTGGCCGCTGCTCCGGTCCAGGAGCGCCCTCAGCGCGCGTTCAGCCAGTTGTCGAGCGAGGGATATAGCCGGCCGCGGGTCCTTGCGTCCATCATCACGATGCGTCGTCGTGGCCACACCTTCGGGGCCCATGTTCTGGCTTCGGTGCGGCCGTTGTCCGGCCGAAGCCACAAATTAGGGTGGTCCCATGGATCTACAAGGCGACCTTTTGAAGCACCCGCACGATGCGTACCGGCATCTGCGTGACACTGCGCCGGTACAGCGCATCGCAGGGCCCACCGGCGAACCGGCATGGCTCGTCACACGGTACGAGGACGTACGCTCAGCCCTTGCGGATCCGCGGCTCTCCCTCGACAAGACCAACGCCGCGGAAGGCTCTTACCGCGGCTTGTCCTTGCCGTCGGCCCTGGACGCCAACCTCTTGAACATGGATCCACCCGACCACACCCGCATCCGCAAGCTCGCCAGCAGGGCCTTCACGCCCCGCCGCATGAACGCGCTGCGCGCCCCGATACGGCGGACCGCGGACCGCCTGCTGGACGTGCTCGGCACGGAGGGTCGAACCGACCTCATCACCGCATACGCCGCCCCGCTGCCGATCACCGTCATCTGCGACCTCCTCGGCATCCCGGACGACCATCGCAAGGACTTCCGCGCTTGGACCAACGAGCTGATCGCACCGGACCCCAGCCGCCCGCAGGCCGCCAAGCAGGCGATCGGCGTCATGCTCGCCTTCTTCACCGAGCTCATAGCGCACAAGCGCCGGCACCCTGCCGCCGACCTGCTCTCCGACCTGATCGAGGTTCGCGACAGCGACGGCGACCGGCTCAGCGAGGACGAACTGACGTCGCTCGCCTTCCTCATCCTCGGCGCCGGATACGAGAACACCGTCCAGCTCATCGGAAATGCCGTGCACGCACTCCTGAGCCATCCCGAGCAACTGGCACGCCTCCGTACGGATCCGTCGAAGATTTCCGAGGCTGTCGAGGAACTGGCGCGCTACGAAGGGCCCGCGCTTCTGGGGATCCGCCGTTTCCCCACCGAGGACGTGACGATCGGAGACGTCAGGATTCCTGCGGGGGAAACCGTCCTGCTGTCGCTGTCTGCTGCCAACCGCGATCCCGCCCGCTTCCCCCACCCCGAGCAGCTCGACGTCGACCGCGACGCCTCCGGGCACCTGGCACTGGGCCACGGCATCCACTACTGCCTGGGTGCACCGCTGGCCAGGGCCGAGGTCGAGATTGCGCTGGCCGCACTCCTCGAGCGGTTCCCCAGCCTGACGCTGGCCGAGCCAGAACCCCGGTGGCGGCCGTCCATGCGTGCCCGTGGCCTCCTCGAGCTGCCGGTGGAGTACAAGACCGCGCGGCCGCCCGCCTAGGAACGGCACACTGCCGCCGCTCGTGAAGTGAGTGAAGGCCGTCCGATGCGTGCGGCGATCGGCGCGCGCTTTGTGTGACACCTTCGGAAGCATGGTGATCAGGGCCTACGTCATGGGACGGATCTTGGTGAAGGCCGCCTGCCGGCAGGGACGATGCCGTCCGCGATCTCCCGAAGCAGTCCAGTTCCTCAGCACTGGAGGATCTTCTGATTGACAATGACGCCTGCCATTTCAAGATCACCCCCTGCATGGCAGGCCATGAATCATGACGCTACTCACCCAGAGCACGACCCTCGCCCGCCCGTCCCACCGCATGGTCGAGATCTACGACTCTGACGCCTACCGCACCGACAGCACGGCCGTGGCCGCCGCGGAACGCAGCGTTGTCGGCAGCAACGGCTACCACCTCTATCTCTTCAGCCTGCAATCCGACCTGGAGGTGGAGGCAACTGTTCGGGTGTGGGACGAACCGCAGCCTTCGCCCGGCGAGGCAGAGGGCTTCACAGAAGTCAGTCTTGAGTCGGAGACCGGGATCCTGGTGATCGGCCAGTTCGCGTTCGGACCTGCGGCGGAGATGTCTCTTCCAAGGCCGGGCGTCTACGAGGGACACGTTTCATGGACCGGCCGGATCGCCGCTGCCGAATACTACGAGCAAGGGTTCCCATCGGCCGTTCTCCCACGGTGGGGAGACCGGATCGTAGACACCTGTGCCACTTCGCGGCAGCCCGTACAACGCCTCACCGGCGTTCTGGATCACGGAGATCGAGGAACGCAACGGCAACGGCACAGGTCACCTGGATGCCGTCGTCAACTCCGCGCCTCGCTCCAGCGATCCACGCACGACGGCAGAGACCACATCACCTCCTGGACGGCGAGCAACGGTTCCGCCTTCAGGTACGGGTACGAGGGGCCGGCCGCGCTACGCGGACCGTCGGACCGGACGGATACATGTCGTCCTCCTCGACCTGCGACAGTGATGTTCGAATCACCCCGCTACATCGAACGCACCGGCCAACTTTCAGGAGCACCGAAGTGCACCCCGCCGTGGAAGCCCTCGTCCAGCTCGTACCTCCGCAGCAGGAAGCAGCCCCTCGGGACTGGTCGGCCGTCCACAGCAGACTCGGCCATGACCTTCCCGAGGACTACCGCCAACTCGTCGACACCTATGGCGGAGGCTTGTTCGACGAGGTGATCTGGATCCTGGAGCCCGACTGCGAGGACAAGGAATACGATCTCTTCGCCATGATCCAGGAGCGTGCCGAAGTACTTGAGCGGCTGTGGGAGAAGGGCCGCGGCGAGCCCAAGCCGGCACAACTCGCGAAGCCCGCCAGTAGCCTCGTGCCGTTCGCGCACATCGAGGGCACCGGTGCCTTCCTGTACTGGCTCACCCAAGAGGGCCAGGACCCCGCCGACTGGACGGTGATGGCCGATGCCGGGCGGGGACCGGAATGGGAGTACTACCCCGTCTCCTGCGTGCGGTTCGTCAAGGCGGCCCTGACCGGCGAGATCCGCAGCAACATGTTCGACGAGATGCTCCCCACCGACAACCACACCTTCGAACCGACCCGCGACTTCCTCTAGGCGGCGGCTCTGCGGTCAACGCCGGACAGCAGGCCCCGCTCGAAGCCGAGGGCCTCCGGGACGAGCGTGCCGCCGAACCCGAAGGGGACCTTCACGGCCGCCGATTGCCGGCCGCCGGCCGCCGGTCGCCGATTGCCGGTCACGCGGAAAACTGTCCCGTCACAGTGCGTCAGTAGCCGGTGCCGCGCTTGACCTGGGTTCGCTCGATGCTGTGGGCCGCTCCCTTGTCGTCCAGCGTGCGGCAAGCGTCGGCGATGTCCTGGGTCAGGCGGTCGACCTGTTCGCGGCTCAGGGTCTCCTTGACCAGGGCGCGCAGGATCTTCACCCGTTCGGCGTTGGGCGGGAGGGTGTAGGCCGGCACCATCCAGCCCCGCTCGGCCGAGAGCTGCCAGGCGATGTCGGACTCGTCGTACGCGTGCTTGCCGGCGAGCCGGAAAGCGACCAGCGGCAGCTGCTCCAGGTCGCTCCCGATCACTTCGAAGCGGCCGCTGTCGCGCAGGTTGTCCGCCAGCGCGCGGGCGTTCTCCTGCATCGCCTTCATGACGTAGGTGTAGCCCTGGCGGCCGAGCCGCACGAAGTTGTAGTACTGCGCGAGCACCATCGACGCACCGGTCGAGAAGTTCAGCGTGAACGTTGCGTCGGTCTTGCCCAGGTAGTTCTCGTAGAAGACGAGGTCCTTGGCGAGGTCGGCCTCTTCGCGGAAGATCAGCCATCCGATGCCGGGGTAGACCAGTCCGTACTTGTGTCCCGAGACGTTGATCGAACGGACCTGCTCCAGCCGGAAGTCCCATTTCGAGTCCGGGTAGAGGAAGGGCCAGACGAACGCGCCGCTGGCGCCGTCGACATGGATCGGAATGTCGAGGTCCCGCTTCTTACGAACGTCCCGTAGGAGCTTGTCGATCCCGACGACGTCGTCCTTGTGGCCGGTGAACGTAGTGCCGAGGACGGCGACGACACCGATCGTGTTCTCGTCGAGGCGGGGCTCGACGTCCTCCGGGCCGATCGTGTACTTGTCCTCGGCGAGCGGCACGATCCGCGGCTCGACGTCGAAGTAGCGGCAGAACTTCTCCCACACGACGTGGACGTCACCTCCGAAGACCAGGTTGGGCCGGTCGGTCGAAAGGCCGGCTGCCTGGCGGCGCTCGCGCCACTTCCACTTCAACGACAGCGCGCCGAGCATGATCGCCTCGGACGAGCCCTGCGTCCGGCATCCGGTCGTCCGGCCGGGCGCGTGGAAGAGGTCCGCGAGCATGCGTACGCAGCGCTGCTCGATCTCGGCGGAAATGGGGTACTCGGCGTGGTCGATGAAGTTGCGGTGAAGGTTCTCGGCGATCAGCCGTTGGGCCTCCGGCTCCATCCATGTGGTGACGAAGGTGGCGAGATTGCGCTGCGGGTCGCCCTCCATGGCGAGATCCACGTCCACGAGCCGCATCGCGTCCGTCGCGGCCATGCCTTCCTCGGGGAAGGTCTCCGAGGGAGCGGGCACCGTCAGGAATCGGTTGCCGAACAGAGCCGAGTCGTCGCGCTTGGTCATGCCTCGATTCAACAGCGCCGGAGCCTGCCGCGGTCGAGGGACACACCGCGAGGCCGGCGACACCGTCACAGACGGGCCAGTCGTGCGGCGAGGGGAGACCTGGCGCAGGCCGCCCGCACGCTCCGGCCCGGCGGGCCCCGCACCTCCAGGGCTCAGTCGCGGCCGCCCGTGCCGCCGTCGAGGGCGGTGATCCGGGCTCCGCTCGCGAGCCGGGCCGTCAGCGACACGGGGGCGCCCGCCGCGCCGACGGGGGCCACGAGGCTGCGACCGCCGGTCTCCGCACGGACGGCTCCGCTCGCGGTGATGGCGGTGACCTCCCGGCTGCCCGCCGCGAGCAGATACCAGCGGCCCGCCGGGGAGCGCCAGCGGGTGCCCGCGAGCAGGTGCTGGCCGAAGCGGCCGCAGGCGGCGGTGGACCGGGCGCGGGCGACCTCCTGCGGCGGTCCGGAGGGCGGGCGCAGCTGGACGAGGACGTCGCCCGGGCCGGCCCAGCCGGAGGCGCGGGTGCAGCTCCAGACGGCCCGGCCCGCGCCGTCCGGGAGGTCGGAGTCGGCGAAGTCCCAGATGTTGACGGCCCGCACCCCGCTCCCGCCCCCGCCTCCGCTCAGGGTGTGTAGTCCGCACGCGCCGGCCGCCCAGGCGGTGCGGGCCGCGGCTCCGGTGGCCTCGCGGGGCTGCCGGGCGGGCACGGCGCCGGGGCCGTCCGGCAGCGGGGTGTAGGTGAGGTGGACGGGGGCGAGCGTGCCCAGGTCGGTCAGGACGAAGGAGTGCTTCTCCACGATGCGGGCGGAGGAGGTGAGTTCGACGACGGGCCACGCGCCGCAGCCCCCGCTCCCACTCGGTACGGGGACCGCGGCGGTGACCCCGTCGGCGGCGACCGTGAGGGGCCGGGCGGTGTCGGCGGCGCGGAGCAGGTCGCGGGTTCCGGCGGAGGCGATCCAGGGCGCGAGCAGGTAGCGCGCGGCCGTGCCGTCGGCGGTTCGGGTGAGGGTGAGGGCGGCGGCGGTGGTGACGCCCGCCTCGTCGGTGCGGGCGACGTCGAGGGTCCGCGTTCCGTGCGGCCCCCCGGCCGATTCGGTGTAGCGCGCCACGCGGTCGCCCTCGGCGTCGAGCAGTAGCACCACGGCCGTCGCCCCCGGGTCGCCGGGCACGTCCCCCGCGTACAGCAGGTGGGGCGGGTGTGCGGGCGGATCGGCCGTGGTGCCCGGCGCGGCAGTGGTGCGGACCCCGCCGGGCCGGGCCGACCAGGCGCCCAAGGCCCGCGTGAGCAGCGCCCGGTCGGCGGTGCGGCCGCCCCGGGCGGGCCAGGCGGTGAAGTCCACCCGGGCGGTGTCCGCCCACGCCTCGGCCGGTACCCGGGCCAGCCGCGCGGGATCCAGCACCCCGGCGGCAACGGCTCCGGCGGCGGGGACGGCCTGGCCGCGCGGGGGCGAGCCGCCGGCGACGAGGACTCCGGCGACCAGGACCGCCACCACGGCGGCGGCCCACGCGGCGCGCACCCGCCGGCGGCGCCGCAGCAGATCGGTGGGACGGGCGCTGACCACGCTGGCGTCGAACCCGGGGTTCAGCAGGGCGGCCGGCAGCGGCGCGCCGGGGGCCACCGCCCGCGCCTCGCGCACCGCCTCCTCGGGCCCCGCCGCACCGGCCGCGCCGAGCAGCCGGGTCACGTCCTCCTCGGCCAGTCCGTCCAGCCGGTGCAGCACGAAAGCGGCCCGGACCGGCCCCGGCGCCGCCCCCAGCAACTCCGCCGCCTCGTCGATCCCGCCCGCCGGGGGCCACAGCCGCAGCCCCCACACGAAGGGCGGCGCGGGGAGCCACCCGGTCCGGGCCGGCAACCCCCTGGCCGCGCCCGCCGGAGCGAGGGCCGCGCGCACGACCCGTACCCGCAGCTCCTCCAGGGTGCCGCCCGGCGCGCCCGGATCGCGGCCACCGCCCGCGCGGGGCAGGGCCTGCTGGACGGCGCGGTGCGCGAGGAGCACGCGGGTGTGCCGACCGAGGGAGGTCGGGAGGGTCAGGTAGGCGAGGCGCACCAGGCGCGGATACCGCTCGACCAGGACGGCCTCGGCCCGCTCGACCGCCCCGCGCGCGGAGGGTGTCGCGGAGGCGGGCTGGGTGCCGTGGGGCTGGGAACCGGATCGCGGTGTTGTGGCCACGGCCCGTCAAACGAGTGAATCTTGGGATGGTCACACGCCCTTGTCGGGGACGCGTACCTGCCGCCGCCCGATTTCCGACTGGTTTGCGGAGACGGAAGAATGTGCCGATCACATGGCGCACGCTGGAAGGACGTCAATTGCCATCGGACATAAGCACGTTTGCCACCCCCTCATCCGAACGCCCGCCCTCCTCCGTACCCACCGACTGGGCGGCCGTCGAGCACTGGCTCGAGCTGCGGCTGCCGGCTGACTACAAGCGGTTCGCGGACCGGTACGGTCCGGTGGACTTCGGTGAGTACGTGTGGATCCACGTGCCATGCGTCCAGCGGGACCGCTTCGACTACGGCGAGTGGCTGCGTACGACGCACCGGCAGGCGCGGATCGAGACACGGGGGCTTCCCGAAGCCGAGCGGCCTGTGTTCCACCCCGAGCCCGGCGGCCTGTTGGCCTGGGGCTGCACCAGGGGCAGCGACGTGTTGTTCTGGGACACCTCGGCCTCCGCCGACCCCGACCGGTGGACCGTGGTCGTGCAGCACTCGGGGGCGGTGCCGGGTAGCGGCCTGCTCCGGTGGCACCGGTACGACCTGACGCTCACCGACTATCTGCGGCACACCGTCCGCGACACCTGGGAGCTCCCTTCTCCTCCCGGCCCGCTGATGGGCCCACTGCCGGGTACCGTCGCGCGGACCGCCTTCCTCCCCGACGCCGAGGCGTGGATCCCGCCCGCGCCGGTCCCGCCTCGGCTCACCGAGGCCGAGCGCCGCATCGCGCTGGAGACCGGCATCGGTTCGGACGGGCTGCGGCTGCTGTCGCCGCCACCCGAGCGGCCGTACCTCGGCAACGGCTCCTGGGAGGGACTGTTCGCCGAGCTGGGCACACGGCTGCCGGGGGAGTACGTGCGGCTGATGGACGGGTACGGCGCGGGTATCTGGAGCGAGTGGCTGCGTTTCCACACCCCGCTCCGGGTCGGCGAGCGGCGTTTCCTCACGCACGTCGAGGACACAGCGGACGCCTATCGGGAACTCAAGGACGGCGACGCCGACGCCACCTGGTACCCGCTGGCCGTCTGGCCCGAGCCCGGCGGCTTCCTTCCCTTCGCCAACTCCATCGACGGTGACTACCTCGGCTGGCTCACCGAGGGCGAGGATCCCGACACCTGGCCGCTGATCGTCTGGCCCCGCCACGCGCACCAGGGACCGCCACTCGAAGACGGCCTGATCGACACGCTCCTCGCCTGGCAGCGCGGCACGTTGGTCACACCTGGGTTCGCCGCCCTGGACGAGGACGACGACCCTGTCGAGTTCGCGGGCTTCCGGTCCTGGGACGACCGCGCCTACTGGTGACGCCCCGGCCGGTGACCGTCCGGTTGCCCGTCCGGCCGGTGCGCCGGGACCACACCCGCACGGCTGACGCCCTTCGCGGGTAAGCGTTCGCGGGTACGCGCCGTCCGCCGCGGTCGCAGCCGCACAGCGCGGTGGATCGCCCCGCGGAGACGGGTTCCTACGCCGACATGGTCGGGGGCAGCGGTTCACGGGCTGCGTGCCAGGCGGGCGGAAGGGCGGTCACGCCCGTGCGAGCGGCGATCACCCCGCCCACGATGGCGCACGTCGTGTCGATGTCGCCGCGCCCGGTGACGGTGAACCACAGGCCCTCGTGCAGGTCGTCGAGGTGCCCGGCCGCGCACCAGAGGGCGTAGGGAACGGTGTCGGGCCCGGACATCCGGTAGCCGGAGCCCAGGACCTCCGCGGCATGCCGGACCGAGGTGTGCTCCGGCATGCGGGCCGCGATCCGCACCCCGGACCGGACATCGCCGACGGGTAGCCGTTCGGCGACGGCCCGGAGGAAGTCCGGCCGCGCCGGGGCGGCCCCGCCCCGGCTGCGCGTGGCCAGCGCCGCGGCCACGGCGACCGCCACCGCCCCGGAGACGGCCTCCGGGTGGTGGTGTGAGACCGCACTCTGGCCGGCGGCCTGCTCGGCGACGGCGTCGAGATCGGCGGCAAGCCAGGCGCCGAGCGGGGCGACGCGCATGGCCGCACCGTTTCCCCAGGAGCCCTGGCCGCCGAACTGCTCGGTGACCACGTCCCGCCAGGGCTCGCCCGCGCCGATCCGGCGGAGCACGTCGTGCATCGAGGCTCCGTAGCCTCGGTGCGTGTCGTCGGCGTAGGCCTCGGCGAGACGCAGGGCGAGGCGGTCCTGGTCGACGGTGCCGCCGCCCTCGGCGAGCTCCCGGACGAGAACGAGCGCCTGGGCGGTGTCGTCACTCCACCGCCACAGCGGCTCCGGAGGCAGGAGCCGTGCTTCCAGGGCGGCCGGGCCTTCGCGGCGCAGGATGCCGAACCAGCGGTCGCCGAAGGCATCTCCGAAGGCGAGCCCGGACAACGAGTCCAGCGCGGCTGTGGGCAAGTTGATCATCGGAGCAGTATGGCAAGGAGACCGTGCCCCTGACATTTCGATTTCGCCTCGCGATCCGCTGGTAGATCACCGTGAACGGGGCCGGGCCGAGCCTGGGCTGTGTACCGGCCGGGTACGGCGGGTGTCAGCCGATGTCGTCCGGGTCGTAGACGTCCTTGTCGGCCGGGACGTCCACCTGTACGGGCCGGTTGATGTCGGTGAAGGCGAGATCGATCGCGTTCGGTCCGCTGGTGGTCGCCTTGAGCAGGAACGGTTCGCCCTTGGTGGCCACGAGGAAGACCCCTTGCATCGAGTTGACCGTGACCGCTTCCTGTCCGTCGGTCTCGGTCAGCGCGCCCTTCTGCGCGTCCGGGACGCTGTACATGTCCCGGAGCAGGCCGTCCCGGTCGCACAGGTTGGTCAGTCCCTTCAAGGAGGGGTCCGAAGCCTCCATGCGCATCCAACGGCCCGACATCTCCTTGCGGGCCGGGCCCGCCTGTTCCTCGGGCATGCCCTGCGTCTGGGCGAGGAGGAAGGCCTCGTCGCCGCGGAGGAACGCGTGAATCCGGGTGCGGACCACTTCGATGTTCCCGCCGCTCCGGGTCGAGAGGGTGCCCTTGCATTCGCCGGTTCCGCTGATCGACAGGTTCACCTGCGTGGATACGCCCTGGCTGGAAGTCGTCCCACTGACGGTGAACGTGGAGGCGCCGCGCAGCGCGGTCACGGAGTCGTTCAGCACGCGGGAGCCCGACAGACCGGGGAGGGGCTCGGACGGCAGACATCCGGTGAGCCCCAGGGATGCGGTACCGGTGAGGGCGACGGCGGCGATCAGGCGGTGAGCGGTGTGCACAGCGGCTCTCTCAGGTGGGGGAGCGGGTCGGAAGGAGAGTACGGGCGTCCGCACAGCGGCCCGACAGCGGGTCGGACTGTCGATGAGCCCACACCGGTCGCCGCACGACCCGTGCCGGGGCGGGAGCTGCGTCCGGCCTGCGGGTCACAACCGGCCGCCGGGGCACGTCCTGGCGCCGGCCTTTTCGTGGGTACTGCACGGCGGGGGACCGGCCGGATTCGAACCGGCGTCCTCCCCTCTTGCCAAGAGGGCGCGTCTACCTCTGCGCTACAGCTCCCCCGCCGTGGTATGTGCACCTTATGCGTTCACGTCACAAGCCCCTAGCGGGTTTTCGAGCGTGCCGTTCGTGGGCCGCCATCCGGGGTTCGTAGCGTGCGGGCGGGTCCCGCCAGGAAGCCCGGCCTGATCCGTCAGCTCATGAGGTCGCACCACGAACGGAGTAACGATGCCGGACGACGACGCCGCGCTGACCGACCTCGTCCGGGCGCAGCGCGACACCGCCGGCTGCGTCGCGCTTCACGGCTGGGTGGAAACCGCTGTCGGGCCCCTCGGGTCGCGGGCCTGTTCGACGGGATCGGGCAGGCCGGTCTGCCGTTGTGACCGGGGGTTCTGGTGCTCCTGTGGTGAACCCCACGCTGTGGTGGGCCGGGTGGGGTCGTAGCCTGCGGCCATGAGTGATGACCTCTCCTTGACTCCGTCCGAGGCCTTCGAGCTGCTGTTGGCCGGCAATCAGCGGTTCACCGCGGGTACCCCCGAGCACCCGAACCAGGACGCGGCGCGGCGCACCGAGACCGCGCCCGCTCAGCGCCCGTTCGCCGTCCTGTTCGGCTGCTCCGACTCCCGGCTCGCCGCCGAGATCATCTTCGACCGTGGGCTGGGTGACCTGTTCGTGGTCCGCACCGCGAGCCATGTGGCGGGTGCGGAGGTGCTGGGCAGCATCGAGTACGCGGTCAGCGTGCTGGACTGTCCCCTGGTCGTGGTGCTGGGCCACGACACGTGCGGTGCGGTGGCGGCCACCCGTACCGCCCTGGCCGACGGTGTCGTGGCCACCGGATACGTACGAGATGTCATCGAGCGTGTGACGCCCAGTGTCCTGGCGGCCCGTGCCGCCGGACTCACCGAGGACGACGACATCATCGCCGAGCACATACGCCACACCGTCGACTTCCTCCTGGACCGCTCCCGCGTCCTCGCCGAGCAGGTCGCCACCGGCCGGGTGGCCGTGGTCGGCCTGTCCTACCGGCTGGCCGACGGCAGCGCCCGGGTCGTCACCACTCGCGGCCTGCCGCAGGAAGCGGCCGCCTGAGCAGAGCTCACCCAGACCTCTGCCCGGGCCGGAGCCGTGAAGCTCTGCGGGCCGCCGCCCGAGTGAAGTCTCTGAAGAACCCCGGCGCGGGCCGCCACCATCCGGTGGCGGCCCGCGCTGCCGTGTGTCCGAGGCCGGTCCGTGCACTCCCGCAGAGGTGCGTCTTCCCTCGCGTAGCCGTACGCGGAAGCGACGAGCCCCACATCCGCACCCGCAGGACGGCTGCTCCATCGGGGGAGAGCCGTCCTGCGGATCCCGGCCGTGCAGGGCCTTCGACGCCGGCGACAGACCCCCGTCCCGCGCAGGCCGAGCCGACTAGTAAGGAAGGTAGTAGCTGAGTACGTCCGCGGTCAGTGGAGGGAAGAGCACCTCGAACAGCTCCTCGTCCGCGGAGTAGACGTCGGGGCGGATCCGGGTCAGTCCCTCGATTCCGTGCGGGCCGAACAGCAGGGCGGCCAGATGGTCGGGCGCCACCCCCGCGCCCTTGACCGCTCCTGGCGACTGGATCGGGCCGCCGGTGACGACCTCACCGAGTCCGTCGGCGAGAACGGGAATCCGGTGGTGGGCGCCGAAGGTGGAGAGGACGATGTCTCGGCCGGTGCGGTCGATCCCGGCCGCGGTGAGGCGCTGCCAGAACAGCGGACGCAGCCTGTCGAGCAGTGCCGCGGCATCCGGGATGCGGATGTAGTACTGCTCTGCGTTCCCGCGCGGCTCGTGGTCGAGGAACTCCTGCCACGCGTCGCCTGTCACGGTGCCTGCCCGATGGACGATCCGTAGCGGGTCGTCGCCGGATGCCAGAGCGGCGACGCCGCTCAGGAGGTCCCGTGCCGCCGCCTCGTCCCGTGCCGCGGCCTCGGCCAGGAGCATCTCCTCACCGGGAGGCGTGGTGCGCGCGGTGGCGATGACCGTATCGGCATGCTCGAGAACCCAGAGGTTGCTCGACTCGTGGTCCAGGAGCCATCGCCAGCACGCCGCGGAGTGCGGCATGGTCACATCGAACCCGCTCTGGGCCGAGGCTTGCAGGGCAGCCATGGAGGGAATGTCCGAGGGCCGGGCGGCACGGAGCGTGCCCGCTCCTTCGCCGGGCGGCACGGCCTTCACGTTCAGCACCTGCGGTATGTCGATCGCGTACTCGTAGCCGAACCGCCGGTAGAAGTACGGGATTCCGATCATCGCCTGGACGACGTGCCCACGGGCGGCGGAACGCTCGTGAGCCCAGTGCATCAACGCCCGTACGAGCCCCCGCCCCTCGTACGCGCTGTCGGTGGCGACCAGTTCCACCTGGCCGGCGGGAAGACGGATACCGCCGATGTGCACCTCCTCGTCGAGGAGCGTCGCGGTGGACACGATCCGGTCGCCGTCGACGACCACGGCACAGGCGGACAAGCCAGCGTCGGGGTCGGTGACGACCAGCCGGTGGTCGATGGCGTCGTCCGGCTCACCGCGCTCGGACAGGAGCGCGCCGATCTGGTCGAGCTCCGCGGGCCTCGCCTCTCGCAGGGTGAGGCCGTCGGCCAACGAAACAGGGACGGAAGAAGCGTTGGTCATGATCACAGCCAGACTGTGGCATCGCCCGGCCACCTCGGCCAACTCGTTTTTCGCGGCTCGTCCTCAGCGCCGATGGGGGTAACGGTCGAATGTGTCCGGCAGGCAACCCGCCAGCCCAACCCACGCCCGTTGTCTTCCTATGAGATGGCCCCTCAGGTTCCCCGCGTCGCCGGTACGATCCACGGATCCACCTCGGGCGGTGAGGGCCGACCGGGGTGCCAGTGAGGGGAACCATCGTGAATCGCACCTCCGTCAGGGCTGCCCTTGCCGTGGCCTTGGTCCTGACCGCGGCAGCTTGTAACGGCGGCAACGACGACAAGCCCAAGACCACTACCACCGCCGCCGCCGCCGACGGTACGGCGCCGTCCCCGTCCGCCTCGTACAACGACCGGCTGCTGGACGAGGGACAGAAGCAGTTCCTGACCGTCGTATGGAAGTACACGCCCAAGCGGTCCGAGATCTCCGCGATGTCCGCGCAGGACCTGAAGGCCATGACGGAGACCTACGCGGCCGAGTGCTCGGGCCGCCGCAAGGACCGCGAGCAGTCGCTCAAGGGCTCCCCGACCGGGCAGAAGGTCACTCCGGAACAGTTCACCGAGGTCCTGAACGCCTGGGACGAACTGTGCGGCATCGAGCCGGGCGCCCGCGAGGAACTGCTGAAGCACGTCAAGATCTCCAACGGGCACGTCGACCCGGACTACGGGGGTGGCCCGGTGTATCTGTACGACCTCTCGATCACCAATCTGGGCAAGGACACGGCCGATTACCGCGTCACCATCGAGGCGTACGACAAGGACGGCGACTTCCTCGGCGAGCAATCCGCCTTCGCCGAGCGCCTCGGCCCCGACAAGACCAACCGGCAGCCGGAACAGCTGATCGTCCCGACCGGGGTCTCCAACGGCACCATCGCGGACATCGCCGACCTCAAGGTCACCGATGTGGAACGCGTACCCGGCGGCACACTGTTGCAGTAGGCCGCGACCGACGTCCCCCACTCCCGCTCCACCATCACCAGATCGGCAGGGGCCCGCCTCCTGGCCGGAGGCGGGCCACCAGGTCAGCCGGTGAAGGCTTCGACGAGGGTCCAGACGGCGAGGCCTGCCATGCAGACGGCGCCGATGCGTTGGACGGTCTTCAACGGCACCTTCTTCGCGATGAACTGTCCGGCCACGAGGGCGAGTGCGGAGACGGACATCAGGGCGGCGGCCGAGCCGATGGCGGTCGGAAGCCAGCCGTTGGAGGCGGCGAGGTTGGCGGTGGTGATCTGGGTCAGGTCACCCCACTCGCTGATGAAGACGGCCATGAAGGCGGTGGTGTACACGGGCCAGAAACCCGCCACGATCTTGCCCCCACCCTCTTCCTCGTCGTCGTCCCCACCCCGGAGCAGCACGAACGCCCCGAAGGCGAACAGAGTGGCGGAGACCAGTTTGACGGCCATGGTGGGCAGCAGGCTGAGCAAGCTGCCGGCGCTCACCGCGATGGCGACGTGCACGATGAACGCGGTCGAGGTGCCGAACCATACGTACAGAGGGCGCATGCGGGTGCCCATGGCCAGCGACGCGAACATGGTCTTGTCGGGGAGCTCGGCGAGGAAGATCAGCCCGAAGGCGGTGAGGATCGCCACAGGGTCGAAGGACATTCCGGGGTCTTTCTGCAGGGGCCGGGCCGCCTGCTCCTTCGACGCCCGACCTGGGCGATGGGAAGAACCACTCGGCCCGGCACGACGAAGCGACCCGCACGATGATGCGGGCCTGGTCATGCCGTAGCCGAAGGTCTCGTCCACCCCTTATGCGGGGCCCGATGGCCGGGAAGCCCGAGGGCTTCCAGTGTGTCGACCAGCGGTATCGCAGGACTACTCCCCTTCGCTCCTCCCATCGTAGCGCCTGCCGGCCTCCTCGGATCCGGCGGGCACGCGGTCGCCCTCTCCCTGATCCGTTCCGAGGGCGGCTCACTGCTCGGCCGGGACCGTGCGGGGCCGCCTGAAGCGGATCGGCCGAGCAGGGCCGTGACACCGAGGTCGTGGACCAGGCGGGTAGCGGCGGCCAGGACCTCTTCGGCGGCCGTCGGGTCCAGCGTGGAGGTCGGCTCGTCCAGCACGAGCACCCGCGGGTGGGCGGTGAGGACGGATCCGATGGCGACCCGCTGCCGCCGGCCGCCCGGCAGCTCGTGCAGGGCGTGGTGACGCAGGTCGAGGGTCTCCTCGACGCGCTTGCGCATCGTGGCCGGCGGGGCCGTCAACTGCTGCATTGCGTACCTCGACGGTATCGGTGACGAAACCGTCGAGCGGGTCTTGGCCCACCACACCCATCACGTCGGCGGGTGAAGTGCGGGACGAGCCCGTCGACCGCATCGAGCAGGGTGGACTTGCCGACGACGCGGTGCGAGTCCCCAGCAGGGCTTGCACCGCGTCGTCCCGGTTCGGGCGGTGGCTACGGCAGCTTCAGCCAGGGGCTCTTGTTGGCCAGGGTGGCGGTGTGGCTGCTGGTCCAGAAGATGGTCGTGTAATTCCCGTAGGCCTTGCCGGCCTTGCCATTGAAGTCCGGTGAGGTGAAGTGCTTGTTCGTGACGGCTCCCGCAGGACAGTCGTAAATCTTCTGCGACACGATCCTCGAGCCGCCGGTCTCCAGTGTCTGGAGCATGATCTTGCAGGCGGGGTGCCCCGCGCGCAGGGTGACGTACGCGTCGGGTCGGCCGACGCCCGCCCTCGGGGCGCTGATGCAGGACTTCCAGTCGACGTAGCTGGAGCCGAAGCCCTCCGAGTACTGCCAGCAGCCGCCGCCGCTCGCCGCGTTCGCGGTGGGAGCGAAGACCAGCGACGAAGCGAGGATGCCGGCCGCGCCGAGGAGGCCTGCGGTGGCCCGAGTGATCTTTGACATGCCCATTCCCCCATGGCGTAACCGTCAGGTGACGGATGGTCAGGGTCGAAATTATGGGCCACCCAGCAAGCCGCCCACCGGAAGGGCCACGCTGTTCAGAGGTAGATTTGAGGAAGCAGGCACCACGACCGGCTTGCCCCGCGACTGTGACGAGCGGCGGAGTGCGGGCAACCGCGCCGACACCGTGACGCCGCGCGACGACCGCGGCCGCACGATCGACACCGAGTCCTACAGCCCGCCCATGGCGGGGAAGGCGCGAGGTCCGCGGCGCAGCAACAGACGAACCGCCGAGGATCGCTACCCCGAACGGCCCGCGCCGCCGCCGCACGGCTGGCCTCGCAGTGCCCCCGAACGCGCCGGAACACTCCACCACCACAACCTGACCCACCCTGGGGAAGGGGTGTACCTGGATACACCCCTTCCTGCACCCACGTGCAAAGACGCCCCCGACCCCGACCGGCAGAGTCGAACGCGGGGCGTGACCGCCGCGCCCCCAGCGATCCACGGGGAGGCCGGGCACCATGCCGGACCACAAGCAGCACCAGGACCAAGCGCAGGAACAGCGGCCCGTACCGCGCAGCGGATGGAAGGCGCAGGCAGGGATGTTCCTCGCCGTCGCCTTCCTGGCGGCCGGACTGTGCGGGGCGCTCCAGCCCTCGACCGGCATACCACCCGAGGTGCTGCAACTGACCCAGTTCGGCCCCGCCCTCGCCGTGGCGGCCGTGGCACTGCTGTGGCCCGGCCGGATCAGGGACCGGCTCATGGGAACGCTGCCCGCCCGCAGCAAGGGACCGGCACACCATGCGACCCGGCGGCCGTCGTCCGGCAACCGGGCCGCTCTCCTCCTCACCCCCGCCCTGATCACCGCACTGTCCGCCGGCGGCGCCGTGCTCACCTCCGGCTCCCTCCCCGTCACAAGCCCCCAAGCCCTCGCACACCCCCTCACCCTGCTCGTGACCGCCCAACTCATCGGTGCCTGCGCCGAGGAGATCGGATGGCGCTGCTACCTCCAGCCCCTGCTGCGCACCCGCTTCGGCCCGGTCACCGCCTCCGCCCTCGTGGGGACGGCCTGGGGCCTGTGGCACGTACCGGCCCTCACCCAGGGGCCGGTCTACGCGGCCGGATTCCTGACAGCCACCATCGCGATGTCCGTGATCCTCGGCCTGGCGCTGGAACGCGTACGGAGCAACCGGCTCCTGCTCGCGGGCGGCTTCCACACCCTGGTCAACCTCGGGATGCTGTTCGTGACGGACGAGACGTCCCCGGCAGCAACGCCGATGGTGGTCTTCGGCGCCGCCTGCCTTGCCGCAGCACTCCCGTGGGTCGCCTCCGCACGCCGGGCGGCGACCACGCCGGATAGGATCACCGCCGCAACAGCGGACGGACCGCGCTGACATGACGGAATCACAGGTGGGCATGGCACAGGGAGACGGAAGCCCCGGTATAGGCCTCAGGGGCGCCCTCGTCGACATCGGCCGCTGCCAGCTGCTCTCGCTCGCCGCGCTCGCCGTCGCAGGTGCCGGGGCTCTGGTGATCGGGGCGCTGCTCCTCCTGCCCCTCGGCATCGGCTTCCTCCTGCTCCCGCCCGCCGCAGTGGCCCTGCGCCGCATCTCCGACCGCTACCGCGACCGGGCCGCCCGTTGGACGGGAACCGTGATCAGCCCACCACGACCGCTCCCGTCCCGCTCGACCCCACCCGAGAACCCCACCGGCCGCCACCAGCAGGCCCGCGCCCTCCTCGGCGACCACGGGTTCTGGCACGACCTGCGCTGGGCCTGGGCGGAGCCGGCGACCGGCGCACTGCTCGCCGTCGTGCCCCTGGCCCTCGTCGAGTACGGCCTCTTCGGCGCGGCCGTACAGCCCTTCGTCTGGCGGCTTCTGGGCGACGGCAACTGGTACGCCTTCATCCCCGTCGACTCCACCCCGACGATGCTCGCCGCGCTCCTGCTCGGCATCGGCTTCATCGCCGCGGGACTGAAACTGGCCCCCGCCACCCTGCGCGTACACGCACGCTGGAGCCGACGCCTGCTCGCCGCCCCGCACACCACCGAACTCGTCCGCCGCATCGAACACCTCGCAGGATCCCGCGCCGACATCCTCGACGTCCAGGCCGCCGAACTGCGCCGCATCGAGCGGGACCTGCACGACGGGGCACAGGCCCGTCTCGTCGCCCTGGGCATGACCCTCGCCGAAGCCACCCGACTCCTCGACCACGACCTCGCAGCCGCCCGCGTACTGCTGCACGAGGTACGCGCCACCTCCCAAAGGGCTCTCCAGGACCTCCGCGAACTCGTCCACGGCGTCCTGCCCCCGATACTCGCCGACCGCGGGCTCGGCGACGCGGTCCGCTCGCTGGCCCTCGACAGCCACCTGGACGTGCGCATCGAGACCGCCCTGCCCGGCCGACTCCCGGCCCCCGTGGAATCCGCCGGCTATTTCGCCGTCGCGGAACTCCTCGCCAACGCCGCCAAACACTCCGGCGCCCCCGAGGTCCACATCCGCCTCAGCCACACCGACGGCGCCCTGCGCGCCACGGTCACCGACGAAGGCCGCGGCGGCGCCGACCCCGACGGAAGCGGACTGCGAGGCGTACGCCGCCGCCTGGACCCCTTCGACGGAACCCTCGTCCTGCACAGCCCGCCGGGCGGCCCCACCACCGCGACCTTGGAGATACCGTGCGCGTCGTCCTCGCCGAAGACCTCTTCCTCCTCCGGGACGGGCTGACGCGCACCCTCCAGGAACACGGATTCGAGGTGATCGCCGCAGTCGACAACGGCCCCGCCCTGCTCAGGACACTCCTCGAAGAGCAACCGGACGTCGCCGTCGTCGACATCCGCCTGCCACCCACCTTCACCGACGAGGGCCTCCAAGCAGCCCTGGCAGCACGCCGATCAAGGCCGGCGCTCCCGGTCCTCGTGCTCTCGCAGTACGTAGACCAGCTCTACGCCCACGAACTCCTCGCCGGGGGCCAAGGCGCGATCGGCTACCTCCTCAAGGACCGGATCACGCACACCACCCAGTTCATCGACGCGGTACGCACGGTAGCCACCGGCGGTACGGTCATGGACCCGCAGGTCATCGCACGACTACTGGCCCGCAGCGACGCCCGGGGCACCACCGCCCAGCTGACACCGCGCGAACTGGACGTACTGGCCCTGATGGCCGAGGGCCGCTCCAACGCGGCCGTGGCGCAGACCCTGTTCATCAGCGAGAGCGCCGTCGCCAAACACACCGCCGCCATCTTCACCAAACTCCGCATCGAACCGTCCGCGGACGACAACCGCCGGGTACTGGCCGTTCTGGCCTACCTCAAACGCTAGCCACCGATGCCGGCCGGAGATGTCACGCCCGCGACCGGACGATCAGCACGCCGGAAGCGCCTCGCACCATGGTGACGCCGGAGCGCCGTACCGCGTGCGGGGACGGCCCGGCTGCGTCCCCGGCCAGGTCCTCAGGCGGCGAACGGGTTGGCGTGGCCGGGCAACTGCTGCCCAGGGCGCAGGAACCGTTGATCGCCACGTTCGTCGCGCACCGCGAGGAACCCGGCGGCCGTCAGCCGCTGGGCGATCTTCGCGCGGCGGATCGAGCCCACCTGGAACGCCACGGTCATGAGCAGCGCGACCGCCCCGCCGGAGAGGAGCGCTTCGACCGGCGATTTGTCGATGAGCAGGAGGACGGTCAGGACCGCGCAGGCGAGGTAGCAGATCACCTTCTGGCGCCGGTCGGCGATGTACAGGGCCATGACGTCGAAGGTGATGAGGTCCTTCAGCACGGCCGCGGCACCTACCGCTTCGGGGAGGGGCGTCAGCGAGCCCGGCTCCAGCCCGGGTACTGTCCCGCCGTTGCCCGCCTGCGGATGGGCGGTGATGGTGGCGGCCTCGCGGACGCGCGCGTCGGGCCGCGGGTCCCGGTACATCCGGACCTGGACGAGTGAGTTCTTGAACCCGGTCCTGTACGCGATGCCGTACGTGTACCCGTACTGCTCCGCCACGTGGGCCAGGGCGGCAGCCTTTCGCGCGGAGCCCTGGGGGGCGATCTCGACGATGTCCTGCTGACGGGCGATCTGCTGGAGCATCCCCGCTATGTGACGTTCTATGGACATCCTGTTCCCCGCCCCTGGAACCCCGTGCCTGGGGCCGACCGCCGCTCAGCCTAGGGGTAGCAGGGGCCGCACCGCGAAGGAGGTGTTCGGGGTGCCCCCGGTGACGGGGCCCCGGGCCGGGCAGTCCTGCGTCGGAAGGCCTTGGTTCGTGCGCGGCCGGGTCAGTCGGTGGCTCGGCGGCGGCCCCGGAGGCGGCGTGGGTAGGGGAGGAGCCGCGGCGAGCGTCGGGCGGCCACGTCCTCGACCCAGCCGAAGGTCAGTACCAGCAGCCCGAGCACCGGGATCGCCACCAGCAGCGTGAACCACTGGCTGGCCAGCAGCCACTGGAGGTTGTCGTAGAAGAACGGGATGCTCCAGAGGGGGTCGATCAGCGGGATGGCGACCACCAGCGCGACCTGGTGCCAGAGGTAGACGCTGACGGCTCGCGAGTTGAGCAGGCTGATCAAGCCGTTCCAGCGTTCCAGGGGCCTGGGCCACCGATCCCAGGACGGGCTCACGTGGAGCAGGATGGCGACGAACCCGAAGGACCACAGGGCCTGGGCGATCGGCCAGGCCTCGATGTCGGTCGTGACGGTCGGATCGACCGGCCGGGTCTGCAGATACCACAGGCCGGCCACCATGATCAGCGGAGCGACGGACGGCAGTACATACTGCGGGATCTTCTTGAGCAGCCCCTCCTGGTGGGCCATGCCCAGGATCCAACAGGCCCCGAAGGTGGCGAAGTCGTTGGCGGTCTCCCAGACCCGGCTGTAGACGAACTCCTGGTCGACGAAGAACGCGTTCATGACGATCACCATCGCCGGCGGCGCGCACAGGGTTGCCACCGGAAAGCGTCGCAGTGCCCGGAGCAGCAGAGGCGAGAGCAGGACGTACCACAGGTAGGCCCGCAGGTACCAGAGCGGGACGACGATCTGCGTGGCCCAGGTGGGCTCCACGTGCTGGAAACCGGCGAGGCCCTCCCCGTATGGCGGGGTGCTCAGCGGCAGGATCCAGAAGGCCATCTTGGACCACCACCAGGTGGGGTGGCCGTCGGACAGGGGGCCCCAGCCGTCGAGGATCTGCAGGGCGACCAGGACGGCGCCGAACAGCCACATCGGGGGCAGCAGGCGACGCAGTCGGCCGCGGATCACGCCGAGGGCGGGGCGGCTGAGGGAGCGGGCCATCAGCGAGCCGGCAAGGGCGAACATCACGCCCATCGACGGGAAGACGAGGGGCAGCCAGAACCAGCCGAAGTTGTGGTAGAGGATCACGCGGGCCAGTGCCAGCGCGCGCAGCAGGTCGAGATAGCGGTCCCGGCCTCCCTTGCGCTCGGCCGGCGCAGGAGCGGGCGCCGGCGGCTGCGGCTGCGGCGCGGGTGTCTGCTCAGGCTCCCCGGACGGGTCGGCTCGCAGTGCGGCCGGGACCCTCAACTGAATGGTGTCCCGAGTGCGACCGAGGTCGAAGGATGCGGTCACGATCAGGCCTCCACCGGCACGGCGACCTCGCCGGTGCGCCGGAGCTTCTGCCAGCGCAGTCGGCCCCCGGTCATCGCCGTGATCGCGGACTGCAACAGGACGATGTACATCAGCTGGCGGTAGACCAGTTGCTGGACCGGCAGACTGATCAGGTGCCAGGGCTTCTCGCGGTCGAGCCGGAAGGCGTACCAGGACAGTGCGGCCTGCAGCAGGATGAAGCCGCCCCAGCTGGTGAGGGTGATCGGGGCGTCCCCGAACAAAACGCCGTACAGCAGGAACATGTCGACCAGCGGTGCCAGCAGCGGGGCGACCACGCCGAACAGCACGATGAGCGGCAGCCCGAGCCGGCCGAAGCGCCCGGCCGGGCCGCGGGAGGTCACCGCACCGCGGTGCTTCCACATCGCCTGCATGCTGCCGTAGCTCCAGCGGTACCGCTGGGACCAGAGTTGCTGGAGGCTGGCAGGAGCCTCGGTCCAGGCCCGGGCGTGCTCGGCGTAGACGATCCGCCAGCCGTCGCAGAGCACGGCGATGGTGATGTCGGTGTCCTCGGCCAGGGTGTCGTCGCTCATCCCACCGACCCGTCGCAGGGCCTCCTTGCGGAACGCGCCGACCGCGCCGGGGATGGTCGGGATCACGCCCAGCATGTCGTACATCCGGCGGTCCAGGTTGTGGCCGAGGACGTACTCGATGTGCTGCCAGGCACCGATCAGACTCTCGCGGTTGCCGACCTTGGCGTTGCCTGCGACTGCGCCGATCGTCGGGTCTCCGAAGGGCTGGATCAGCTCGCGCACGGTGGACGGCTCGAAGACGGTGTCGCCGTCCATCATCACGATGATGTCGTACGAGGCGGCCGCGATGCCCGTGTTGAGCGCACTGGACTTGCCGCCGTTGACCTGGCGGATCAGGCGGACGTACGGCAGGTTCATCGCCTCGACGATGTCCGCGGTGCCGTCCGTGGAGCCGTCGTCGATGACGATCACCTCGATCGGATGGTCTCCGGCGGCCAGGGAATGGAGGGTGTTGGCGATGCACTCGCGCTCGTTGTAGGCCGGAACCAGTACGGTGACCGGCTCGATGACGGGCGGCCCCCAGGCGTCCCGCCGTTTGGAGCGGCGGGCGTGGATCGGCGCGAGGACGAGCATCAGCGCGAATCGTCCGAAGTTGAGGAAGCCGACGAGGGCCAGCAGCGCGACCAGCACCGGCAGGGTGAGCACGGCGGCCTGGGTGGCCCAGATGAAGCCCTTGCCCGCCCACAGCTGGAACCCCTGCACCGGCACGGTCGCGCTGGAGGCGCCGAGCGCCTCGGAGATGGTGGCGAAGCGGTAGCCCTGGGCCTGCAGCTTGTCGATGATCTGCACGAGCGCGGCGACGGTCTGGGTACGGTCGCCGCCCGCGTCGTGCAGCAGGATGAGCGCGCCCGCACCGGGCTTGGTCGGCATCGCCGCCTTGACGATCGCGTCCACTCCGGGGCGCTTCCAGTCGTCCGTGTCCCGGTCGATGAACGCGGTGAGGTAGCCGCGCGCGCCGACGTACTTGATCACCGGGTAGTTCCAGTCGTCCATCGCGGAGGCGTCGGAGGAGTACGGCGGACGGAACAACGCGCTGTGGACGCCGGCGACGCCGGCCAGCGCCAGCTGCGTCTGCGCCAGCTCCCAGCTGGTCCGGGCGTGGGACTGGTACACCAGGTCCGGGTGGGTGAAGGTGTGCACCCCGAGTTCGTGGCCGCCCGCGACGATCTGCCGGATCAGCTCCGGGTTGCGCGTGGTCATCGCACCGGTCACGAAGAAGTCCGCCCGGATGTCGCGGGCCGCGAGCACCTCGAGGATCTTCGGAGTCCACTCGGGCGAGGGGCCGTCGTCGAAGCTCAGAACCGCGGTGCGGTCCGGGACGTGGTAGCTCACAGGGTGCTCGTTCCTGGCGCCACGCGCGTCGATGATCGGACCACCCTTGAGCAGGTCGGTCGGCACGGTCGTCTTGTCGACCGAGATCGCGATCCTGGAGTCGTGGAACGCCTCGTTGGTGGCGAGGCCGCGCAGGACGAGCAGGGCGAGCAGGCAGGCCAGCAGGGACAGCGGCATGAAGAAGCGCAGCGGCGGCGCGGCCAGCCGGCGCGGCCTCAGCGGGGACTGCCGGCGGCGCTGGTGGCGGGACAATGACGCTCCTGGAGACGGTGGTGCGGGTGATCAGGGTTGTTTGCCGGGTCGGCCCGAAGGCTTCGCCCCGCGCAGCGCGGTGGTCCCCGGTTTCGGCGGGGTGGCGGCCGCTTTCGACGGGGCGGCCCCCTTCGGCGGGGTGGCCGAGGTCCTGGCGGCCGGCGTTTTCGTCCCGGGAGACGTAGGCCGCGCGACCGTCCGAGGTGACGACGACGCGGCGGGCGAGGCCGACAGGACCGACGGGGACGACCGGGTCGGTGACGGCACGGGTGAGCGCGAGGGCTGCGGAGGTATCCCCATAGCCGGGGCGTCCGCCTGCACACCGATCAGGCTCCCGCCCATGGCGACGGCCAGGATGGCGCCGATCACGGACACCGGCCAGCCGAGACCCCGCAGCAGACGGCCGCGCAGCCCCGACCGGTCCACGAACACCGGTGCGGGGGCGGGCTCCTCGAAGATCGACTGGGACGTTTCAGGCGTGGTCGGGCGTGCCGATCCGCGCTGGGCGGAAGCCATGGTTGAGCGCACCGTGCGAGGCCTCTCCTGTGCAGGGTACGTAGACCGCGGGATCGCAGGGCGAACGCTAGTGCACCGAACAGAAGCAATTTGAGTCTGATGTCGTCATATGACCTGATCTACGCGAGCGGCGTGATCGGATCGAAACGGAATTTGTTGTACCGGTTAGTAGTCGGCGTCGCCACGTCGTCGCCCCTTCCGGCGGGCGCGTGACAGGCCCGAGCGGTGCCGCCGGGGTGTCCGAAGCCGCCCTCGGAGGTCGCTCCCGTGGTCGCCAGGGCGGTCGGCGTGCGCCTTAGGATGACGCCCTCATCGGTTCGGCCGATGACGATCCCCCTGCAGAGGGCGTGTCCAGTACCGCCGCTACGCCCCAAGGAGCCCGCGTGAGTCAGCCCTGCCGTCGCCCTCGTCGCCGCGTGTGGCGGGCGCTCGCGCTGCCCGCCCTGTTGTGCGTACTCGCCGCGTGTTCCGGTGGCCCCGGTGACGACGCCGCCGGGCCCGCCGCCAGTGCCGCGCCGACCCCCTCCGGTCCGCCGGGAACCCTGTTCGACAGCTTCCACTACAGCGGCTCCGACGACCCCTCGCTCGCCGCCCACGGCTGGGAGGTGCGTACCGGCGGGGGCGGCCCGGGGATCAAGGACACCTGGTCCACCGCGGGTGCCGGCTTCCCCTCCGACACGACGGCCCAGGGCGGCAGGGTCCTGCGACTGCAGTCCTCCACCGACGGCACCAAGCAGGGCACCCAGCAGGTCGAGGTGCAGGGAACCGGCAAGAACCTCTTCACGGGCACCTACGCCACTCGTGTCCACTTCAGCGACAAGCCCGCGAGCGGCCGAAACGGTGACCACGTCGTCCAGACGTTCTTCCCGATCTCGCCCTCGGACGCCTCGGCCGACTACAGCGAGCTGGACTTCGAGTACCTGCCGAACGGCGGCTGGGGTTCGGCAGGTCCGCGACTCGACACCGTCAGCTGGTACAAGGCCGATCCGCCGGACCGGGTCAGCCACACGCTCAAGCAGCGCACCGAGGGCTGGCACATCCTGATGGTCACCGCCGTGAACGGAACGGTCACCTACTCCCTGGACGGCAAGACGCTGTTCACCAGCTCCGGCAAATACGTCCCGCGCGAGAAGATGGACATCCACTTCAGCAACTGGTTCATCGACACACCCGCCACAGGCGGTCCGCGCACGTGGGACATGAAGGTCAACTGGGTCTACTACAAGGCCGATGAGGCCCTTTCCCAAGCCGACGTCCAGAAGACGGTGGACGGCTTCTACAGTGCCGGAACCCACTACATCAACACGGTGCCGAAGGCCTGACCCCCGCCGCCCCACGCGCCGACGTCACGGCCCGACCGCCGACCGCACGGCGCGTTCCCCGGTGGCGTGACCCGGTGCGTCCGCGGCGGGTACGAGGGTGAGCGTTCAGCGTTCGCCGAGGGCTCAGGTGGCAGCGTGTTCGACGGTGGAGAGGACCCGCACCAGTGCCGGTGACGCGGGGGCCGAAGCGAAGCCGAAGCGTACGGGCGGGATGACGGGAGCCAGTGCGCCGAGGTCGGTCCCGTCGAAGGAGACCCGGGCACCTACGATCGGCCAGAGGCCGCCTGCCCCGTACCACTGGCGACATCCTGGGCGTGAGCTGCCCCGGGTTCGTACGCCGGACATCAGGCGTGCGGGCACGTCTGTCACGGCCGCCCACAACGGCCGTCGGGCGAGCGGCCAGGGGACGGCCCGCAGGGCTAGGCCGAGGGCGCCCTGATGTCCGACCTGGAAGCGCAGATCCAGGGGCCCCGCCGCGACGGACCAGGTGCTGTCGCGCGCTTGCACCTTCACGGGGTCCGTCCGGACCTCGTCGAAGTGGTAGGTGCCGGCGATGTACTCCGCCGTCCGGGTGGTGGGCGCCACCAGCGTGCGCCATCCGTCGGCGCGCTCCAGCATCACGTCGCTGAACGGGCCGAAGGGCGACCGTGGCCAGTGGCCCACGATCACGCGCGTACCGGACGCCGTGCCGACGGCGGCGATCCAGCCGTCGAACATCAGCCGTTCGCATCCCACGCCCCACACGTACCCGCTCCGCGGCCACGTACACCGCCGAGCAGCCGGCCTCGTGCCGGTCCCTTCTCGCCGGACCGAGGTCCGCCCCCGCCCGTACGTCCGAGCGGTGGTGCACCAGTGGTTCGAGGGGGTGGCAGGAGCGCCTGTTACAGAGGACCGAACCCATTCGGCGCCGGCATTCGGCATGGCGTGAATGAACTGCTTATCTGGCCGAAATCTCCTTGCGCCCACACGGGAAGGGCTCTCCCCGCCCTCCGCGTCGTGCGCGTCAACCGACTCTTGACGCTTGCCTCTTACAAGGGAGAGTTACGGACATGTCCGCATTGGGCAACGCGAGTCGTGAGTTGTGGCGGTTGATGGCGGGTGCGGGCCAGAGTGTGGCTCCTCGGCAGGACGCCGGGAACCGCACGGAGCCCGCGCCCGGCTCACAGGAGGCCGGGCCGGCTGACTTTGAAGGAGCCGTCTGCATGTCTGCTTCCCTCGCCACCCGCCGCGCCGTCACCACGGTACTGGCTACAGCCGCACTGATCGGCGCCGCCGCTCTGCCGGCCGCCGCCCACGATGACGACCGGCGTGAGCACCGGGGTGGGCAGTCCTCGGTCGTCATCAGTGACGTCCAGTACGGGACCGCCGGCCGTGACCGCTCCGCCCGTGCGCTGAACCGCGAGTGGGTCGAGGTCAAGAACACCGGGCGCAGGAGCGTCAACCTGCGCGGCTTCACCCTCACCGACCGACAGGGCAACCGCTACCGCTTCGCCGACTTCCGCCTGGACGGCCGCTCCAGCGTGAAGGTCCACACCGGCCAGGGCCGCGACACCCGCCACGACGTCTACCAGGACCGCCGCCACCAGATCTGGGACGAGCGCGACACCGCCACCCTGCGCGACAACCGCGGCAACGTCATCGACACCGAGACCTGGGGCCGTCGCGGCCCCCGCTGATCCGACCCGGCAGCCCCACCGTCGGGGACCGTGAACTGCCGGACATCACCAGCAAGCAACGGCGTGCCGCGGCCGAGGGCCGCGGCACGCGCCCCCCGACGTGGCAGCAGTGGCTCACCCGACGCAGGTAGGTCCTTCGTGGAGTTCTGGCAGTACGACCCGTCCGAGGTCACGGTCCCTCAACTGGACCTCGACCCCTACCGCTTTCCCGGCGCCGACACCGCACCGCCCGCGGCCTACGACGCCCTTCCGCAGAACCGCACCGGTGACACCGACCGGCAACCGCCTCGCCTCGCCGCAGGGGATCCGGTGGCACCCGGGCGGGCGTCCGACCCCCGGCTTGCCTGGCCCCTGACGCCCGTGGACCGGCGGAGGCTGGACCTGCAAGCGGCGCTGACCACCATCGGCGTGCCACCGCTCCCCGGTGATCTGGAATCCATCAACATCCTCTCGTCGCTCGACGACACGACCCACGCCACCCTCGTGCGGTGGATCACCGCCTACCGCTGAACCCGCGGTTGGCACCCTGGTCCCGAGCCGTGACCGCACCATCGGTGCACCCTCCATGAACTACCGGATTTCGCCGAACCCGCAGGTCATCGGCGATGCGGACACCCACCTGGTCGCCACGAGCGCGTACGGGCCCGCATCGAGGCCCATGGGTGACCCCCGTTCGCGGCAGGCCGGCAGCCGCGGTCCCGATCAGTTCGCGCCGGTTCAGGCAGCATGCAGTGCTACGGCACGTTCCGGGAGGCCGTCACCGCCTCCACCGACGGACGGATCGCCGACGCCCCGTTGTCGGCGAAGCACATCGACCAGAAGCTGGCTGACCGTCTCAAGGACACCTCGGGCACCGCCGGGGCGGAAGCCGTGCAGCTCGGCGTGATCTACACGGACTCGAACTACGGCGGCTCCGCCCTGGTCTTAACCGGCGGCAGCGGCAGCGGCTGCGGGAGCGGCAACGGCCGGGACGCCCAGATCAACCTCGACGGCACCAGGAACAACTCCGTCAGCTCGCTGACCACGCTGTCCTGCTGGCTGGAGCTGTGGGACGCACCCAACACCTCCGGTGTCCACCAGGAATACCAGCAGTCGACCTCGTACGTCGGGGACGCGATGAACGACCGGGCGAGTTCGATCGCCCTGCTGTAGGACACCCGGCGTGGAGCGGCCTCATGTCGGAATACCGCCCCCACACCGCCCACTGAGCCATGACCGACCCGGACTGCGCATCGAAGGTGTCGGAAGCCCTCTCGCGAAGGGCCGGCCCAGGAAAAGGAACGCGGACGTGGGGGGTCCGTGTCTACGATCCGACCACGCGGCACCCAGCGGCCGAGACCGGCGGCCTCTCGAGAGAAGGAACGATGGAGATCATCTTCCGGAAACTTCCGAACAACCGGCACGATCTCGAAGTGCGGGACCGGCGGGGCCCGGACGTGCGCCTGATGTCCCAGGCGACCGGGCCGACCATGCCCCACGACCTCGTGCACGCGGCCGTCGAGAGCGCGCTCGCGATCACCGACGGATTTTGGGGAGCCATGGCGCGAGGGGCCACCTTCGAGGGGTTCGAACCGACGACCCCGACCCGTCACCGCCGATCGGGCCTGAAGGTCCTGAGGCGCGGCGGAGACGCGGTCATGCGTGCCGAGCTCCACGTCAACTGGGCCTACCGCGTCTGGTCCGGGCTGAGCACGGAGGGCAAGGGAGTGGGCCGGAGCCCTCTCGACGACCGACAGGTCGCCCTGGCGTGCGCGGCGCTCGACGGCGCCGCCGAGCGCTGGGCCGGGCTGGGGGAGGGCGAAACGCTCACCTGGCGCTGGTAAGGACCGAGGCGCGCCACGAGGCGCAACCCCGCCCGCGGACCCGAGCTCCCCAACCGCCCCTGCCGATCCGTGCACTGAGGGGTCGGCCGATACTGGGTGCCGGTAGCGCGATGAGGGTGGGGCATGGTGGGGCGAGGTCGGGCCGGGCGGGTCGTGGTGTGGGCGGCGGGGCTGTTGTTGACGGCGGGATGCCTCCCGACCGTCGCCGGGTCGGGCGTCCGATCCGGATCGGAGCGGCCGCAGGATCGACTCCTCGACGGGGGCGGGGTCGCCGTCCTGAGCGCGTGCGGGGAACGGGGTCATGTCCTGGATCCCGGACCGCGTCCGTCCGGGGGGTCGGCGACCCCTCAGATGGTGGTGCTCGCCTACGGCTACTCCAGCGACGGGGCCGACGATCCGGGACGGATCACGATCAACCTGTCCATCGCCCCGGGCAGCGGTACGCAGCTGGCCCTGGGCAGACCGTTGGGCGGGCGGGGCCCCAGTGTGGAGATCCACGGCCCGGACGGAATGGTGTTGGCCGCCCACAGCATGCCGGTGACGCTGGAAACGGACCCACTCGGCGAATCACTCGTGGCGGGGCCCGAGCCGCTCAACTTCGAGATCGTCGTCCCGGCTGCCGCGATGTGCCCGGGCCACAGCCTCCGCGAGGCCGTGACGGAGGGCACCGAACCCGGCGAGAAGGCCCACACCCTCACGGTCGGCGTCCGCGACCCGGCCGTTGCTCGCCACCGGGCCGCCCACGGAGTCGACGACGGCGGTGACCTGCTGGTCGCTTCCTGGCCTCCCGGCCCCGTACCGGCCGACGGCGGTGGCACCTTCCCGGACGACGAGAAACCCGGATGGCCCGAGGAAGCCGCCGGCTGACCCTGCTCCCGGCCGGCGCCCGCGGAGCGTCAGGACCCGCACCGAACCGATTCCCGCACCCAGGACTTCCTACGATGTCGAGTCCGGGGTGGCAGTTCCCAGGGCGGGCAAAGGGCCGTCCGAGCCGTTCAAGGAGTGGAGCTTCTGGGGCCGCGAGGTGCCGGTCGGCAACCCCGCGAACCAGCCCGACTTCACCGTGAGCGGGGCGACGGGCAGCGGCCCGGCCGGCGGTCAGGTGCTGCTCGACCCGGGCTGGCAGATCAAGGGCACCGGTTCGGTCGCCACCACGGCCCTCGACGACAACGTGGTGGAAACCGAGTTCGTGCTGCCGCCCGGGCCCCGAGGGTCGCCGGGTGTTCGGCGGGACCGGCGGCTCGGTCAAGGGGATCTTCAAGATCGAGCCGTGGGTCAAGCCCGGTACGTACCACGGCGAGTACCGGTACAAGGTCGACCGCGGTCCCGGCCAGCTCAAGATCGCCGACATCGACCGTGACCTCGGCAACAACACGGCCGGACTCACCATCACCGTGACGGCGGCCGGCAAGCCGCAGCCCGGCCCGTCGACGTCCGCCTCGACCACGCCCTCGGCCTCGGCCTCCGCGAGCACCGCCCCGGGCGCCGGTAACGCCCCGGGCCCGAAAGGCGGTTCCGGCGGCAACCTGTACGCCATGGCCCGACGGCGCCGTTCGGCGTAACGGCACACGCCGTGCGCGACGCCGACCGGCCCGGCCCGCCCGGCCTCGTTCAGGGGAACGGCTTCAGGCACCACTCTGTGACGCGAGACATGGTCCTCGACGGCCAACTCGTCGTCCGGGACGGCGATGCGGAGCGCGTGTCCGTCGAGGCGTTGCAGCGCTGGGCCCGCGAACCGGGCCCGCGCCGCCGCCCGCCGATGGCCGGCCCACTTCGTCGCCTTCGACCTCTCGCAGTACGACGGCCAGGCGCACCTCACGCGCCCGTAGGTCGAGCGGCGCGCCCTGCTGAGAATCTGTTCTCCGAGTACGCCTGACGGCCCCGCGGACGCTGTGCCCGCAGGCGACGTACCTGGCCGAGGCACGCGAGTGGCTGGAGTTCTGGACAGCCTCGTCGGGAGTGGAGGGGACCCCGTGGACAGGGCTCGCGGCCGACCGCTCAACCGGGTTCAGTCGCTCTGCCGTAGGGCCGGGCGGCCGGGCACTGTCGTCAGCGGGCTCCGGCACCCTCCGGATCCGGGGTGGGCGGCGGGTTGTGGCAGGTCACGTCCTTCGCGGGCAGCCCGTGGCGAGCGGGGTCATCGGTTCCCACTCGTTCTGCACCGTCAGGACATCGGCCCGGGTCTTCATGGGCGTGGCGGGCTCCAGCGGCCGCTGCCAGAAGGCGCAGGGCAGTTGCCGAACGGCCCGGTCCTCGGTGGCGAACCGGCCGTCCCGACACCGAGGCAGGCCGGTCGTCGTGCCAGGCGCTGCAGCACCCGGCCGCCACCCTCGCCCGCGGCGCTGCCGGCCCGGTCGCCCGGTGGTCGGCCCACCTCGTTGCCTCGACCTCCCTCTGCGGCCGATCGTGACGTAGAGGGAGGTCGAGGCACCCGTATCGACAGAGCCGACCCCTTCGCGGGGCCGACCGCTGGCTGCCGGGCCGCCCGGGCGGGCCGCCGATATCCTGGGACCGAGATCGGGGGCTTTTCCTCATCCGGAGGGCAGCACGATGCGGCGTCGATACTTCATGCTCCTCGCGGCCCCGCTCCTCGCCTCCTCGGTGGCCCTCGCCCCCGCCCACGTGGCGCAGGCCGCAACCGTCGGGACGAGCGGGGTCGAGCAGGCGGTGAAGGTCACCAAAGTCGAAGTGGTCACCCTGCTGAAGCCGGGAGAGACCGTCGAGTGCAACGGCACACCCGTGGCCATGGCCTTCGACGGAAAGGTCACGGCGACCGGGCCGGGCACGGTCCGCTACCACTGGACCGTGAACGCCGGCCGCGCCCGGGTCTCCCCGGGAACCTTCGCCTTCGGCGCGGGCACCTCCACCAAGGTCTCCCTTCAGGTCGTGGACATGCTGGCGCCCAGGAACGCCAAGGCGGTGACCGGATACGTCACGCTCCACCTGCCGGACCAGAAGAAGAGCGTCCGCAGTGAGCAGGTGACGTTCCCCTGCAAGAAGTGAGCACGTGAAGAACTCCGCCAGGTCGCTGTGTTCATGACGCCCACCGTGCCCCACGGGCGCGGCCCAGGCTCGTACGTGCGGCGGCAGCAGTGGCGGCGAAGGTACGGGCTACGGCCTCGTTCCACAGCCCCTCCGGTACGGCTGCGTGCCGCTCGGCGAGGATTCCGAGACACCGTCACAGCGATGTTTTTCCCTCCACTCCGAGCCGTATGGCTGCCAGTTCGAGGATGTCACTGAGGGGTGAGCGGCGCACGAGCCGGCCGTTGAGCTTGCCCCTGGCCGTCCTTTCAGCCTGACGGCGCACGGCGACTCGGGGCCACCGCGCGGGAACGTCAGGGGCCGTCATGATCACGCGCAGGCTGTCCCGGTCCTCGGCGGTCTCCTCGGCCAACTCGGCCGAGGGCGCCTCCGCCGGTGTACTGCGGTGCGTCCGCGCCATACGGCGGCCCAGGGAGACGCCGCCGCCCGCGCGTGCCAGGTGGTCGTTCAGGGAGATCGTAAGGAGGCGTTGACGCGTCGCCGCCGAGGAGAAACGGGATTCCGACGTCTGGGCTTCCATGATGCCGTTCCGGTCCGCCCCGGCCTCCGAAGGATGCGCGGTGGGATGTTTCCATGTGCATCGGACCCGGACAAGTGCACGACCGGGCACGTCGGTTCACATCCGGTCGCCTGCGCGCGGCCCAGACCCGGATCCCCTTCGGCCAGGCGCGCGGCGGCCGATGGCGACGACGTGAGCGCGGGCACAGCCGGCTCGTCCATCACCGAAGTTCCCTTGTCCGCGGGCTCGTTGATCAAGTCGATCCATGCGACTTCGCGAGTGGCCGGTGGGCGCCCGCGAGATCCCTCTCCTCATCGCCGGTCTCGGGGGCCAGCGCATTCCTGATCAGACGCGGGGAAGGGCCGGGTCGCTGTTTTCAGTCGAATCCGGCTCGGTTTCGCGCTCTCGCCGGCCGTTGGATGGTTCCTGTCGGACTGCAGCTCAGACGCGTGATCGAAAATCATGGAGACGTATACGATCACGCTCCGTAGCTGGTTGGCGACGTGGCGGAATCGGGCTCTTTACTGGGAGTCGAATCGAGGGAAAGCTGTAGGGCGGAAGCAGCGCCGATGGAATTCGCCGCAGAAGTGGATGCGTCTTACGGCGAATGCGAATTCAGGAAGAATGCTTTTTCGCTTCACCAGGATTTAATGTCCCGCAGGATATGTGCTGGCGTTTGTTTCTGATCGGATCGGTCGACTCCATTCCCTCCAGTCACTCCCGTTGCCCGGATACAGCAGGTGTGCCAGTTGCGCAAGGTGTGTCGGTCACGTCAGTGGTGCTCGCGGGCAGACATGTGGAGGATTTCCGACCCTTCACACTCCCTCTTCGCCCTCCTCCTGCGCTGGTGTGCGCAAGTCGGTAATGCAACAACCCCATGCGCTCGCCGCAACGACTGACGCCGGCCGGGCGCGAAATATAACGTTCTTTCTTACCCAAGGCATATTCAAGTCGGCGGTCCTCACCATCGAGAGGGACGGGCATGACAAGCCACGCGACCGAAGTCGACCTCGAAGATCTGCTCCGTCAGGCGCTGGACGCCACCACCGAGGGCGCGCTTTGGACCACCGAAGTGGACGAGACGTGGTGCCGCCTCACGCCCCCGTCCGCCACACCGCGCAAGCAGGGCTGGAAGCTACACGTTTCGGCGACGTCCGCGTCCGCACCGACAGTCCTCGCCAAGGCTCTGGACGTGCTGCTACGGGAGGAGTCGGCGTTCAAGTTCGCCCGGTACCTGTCGAAGGTCAGCGCGCTCAACTCCCGCGGCACGCCACGGGGGAGCGCGGGCAAGTTCATCACCGTATATCCGAACTCGGACACCGATGCGGCCCGCATCGCTCTGGAGCTGCACAAGGCGACACAGGGGCTGGCCGGCCCCCGGATCCTGTCGGACCAGCCTTACGCGGCGGACAGCCTGGTGCACTACCGCTACGGCGCGTTCGTCGCCCGGCGGCGGCTGGCCGAGGACGGACTGATGGTGTGGTACATCGAGGACCCTGAGGGCAACCCCGTGGAAGACGAGCGCCTCGGTCGATACTCTCCGCCCTCCTGGGCGGTCAGTCCCTTCCCCCCTTCGGTACCGCTTCCACCGCGTGCCGAGAAGTCGCCGAGCGGACCGGTGCTGCTGGGTGGTCGCTTCTCGGTACGGGAGGCGATCCGCCACACGAACAAGGGCGGCGTCTACCGGGGTTCGGACGTCACCACGGGCGCACCCGTCGTCATCAAGGAGGCCCGGCCGCACGTCGATGCCGACGCATCCGGCCGCGATGTCCGCGACTGGCTGCGCGCCGAGGCCCGAACGCTGGAGAAGCTCCACGGCACGGGTCTGACACCGGAACTGCTGGCCATGTTCGAGCATGGCGGACACCTGTTCCTGGCTCAGGAGGAAATCCCGGGCATCTCCCTGCGCAACTGGGTCGCCGAGCACTTCCGCGATGTCGGAAGCGAGCGGTACCGCGCCGACGCCCTCGCGCAGGCCGGCCGCCTCGTGGATCTCATGGCATCGGCCCACGCCCACGGTTGCGTCCTGAGGGACTTCACGCCCGGGAACATCATGGTGCGGCCGGACGGTGCGTTGCGCCTCATCGACCTGGAGCTCGCCGTCCTCGACGACGACGAAGAAGAAGCCCTGCCGACGAAGGTCGGAACCCCCGGCTTCAGCGCCCCGGAACGCCTGACGGACGCGCCCGTCTCCGCGACGGCCGACTACTACAGCCTCGGCGCCACCCTGTGCTTCGTCCTCATCGGCATGGTCCCGCACCTGCTGCCCGAGGAGCCTGCCACCAGGGCCCCCGAGCAGCGGCTCGCCGAGTGGCTGGCCGCGTGCGACGGTGCACTCCCGCTCCCCGACGGCCTGGGCGAGATTCTCCTCGGGCTGATGAGGGACGATCCGGCCGATCGATGGGACCCGGCCAAGGCGAGCACAGCCCTGCGCCGCACGAAGCGGGCGTTCCCGAACCGCCCCGCCTCCGCCCCGGCGCGCACGGAGCCGTGGCACGACACGACGGAGGAGGTGGTCGCGGGGACGGTGGACCACCTCGTCGAATCCATGACCCCGCAGGACGCGGGGCGGCTGTGGCCCGTGTCCACCATGGCGGGGGAAGCCGACCCCTGTACGGTGCAGCAGGGCGCGGCCGGGGTCCTGGCCGTCCTCGCACGGTACTTCGAGCTCACCCGCGACTCGCGCCTGCCGGAGCTGATCTCCGCCGCCGGCCACTGGATCACGGCCCGCACCGACACCCGTTCCATACGTCCCGGCCTGCACTTCGGCGGCCGCGGCACCGCCTGGGCGCTCTACGACGCAGGACGTGCCATCGGCGACGAGGCCCTCATGGGCCACGCGACGGCCCTGGCCCTGGCCCCGCAGGAGCCGACGGCCAGCCACGACATCACCCACGGCTCCGCGGGCAGCGGACTCGCCGCCGCCCACCTGTGGCAGCGCACCGGCGACCAGCGCTTCGCCGAACTCGTCGTCGACGCGGCCGACCGGTTGGCCGCCGCCGCTCGGTACGAGCCGTCCGGCGTGAGCTGGCCCGTTCCCGCGGAGGCGGTTTCCAAGGAGGCCGGCAAACGCTACCTCGGCTTCGCGCACGGAACGGCCGGCATCGGTTGCTTCCTCCTCGCCGCAGCGGCCGTGTCGAAGCGCCAGGAACACCTGGACCTGGCCGTCGCCGCAGGGGAGTACATGGCGGCCAACGTCGTGATGGTCGGCGAGGCGGCCCAGTGGCCGGCCCAGGCCACGGACGCGCCCACGGCCCCGTACTGGTGCCACGGCTCGGCCGGCATCGGCTCCTTCCTGCTCCGGCTGTGGCAGACCACCGGCGACGACCGGTTCGGCGAGCTCGCCCGCCACGCGGCACAGGCCGTCCTGGAGCGCGCCACCCGCGCCCCTCTCACCCAATGCCACGGACTCGCGGGCAACGGCGACTTCCTCCTCGACATGGCCACGGCCACGGGGCGCCCCGTCTACCGCGCGATGGCCGCAGACCTGGCCCGTCTCATCGTCTCCGAACGGGCCCACCGCGACAGCCACGTCGTCTTCCCCAACGAGTACGGGGACGTCTCGACGAGCTGGAGCGACGGATCCGCAGGAATCCTCGCGTTCCTCCTGCGGATCCGCCACATGGACCCCCGGCACTGGATGATCCAGCAGCCGGGCTGAGCGGCAGGAACCCTGCCGCCACCTCGAAGAGAAGGAGAATGTCATGGAGAACCACGACCTCGAGCTCCTCGCCCACCTCCACGCCCTCTCGGAGACCGACCCGGTCGGCGTCGACGGAATTCCGTTCGACGGCACCTGCCAGTGCGCCGGCATCCTGACCATCATCCTGACGGTCTGTGTGGGCAACACCTGCAACGGCTGACCTGACAACAGCTAGACGAACTCCGGCCGGGGGCCGCCCTCGGGCAGCCCCCGGCCGGAGCGCAAGTGCCCGAACCCGCTGACCGGAGCCGCAGACGAGGACCTCACCATGCAGACACATTCCGGTGACGGAGCCCCCACGCGGGCGACGCTCCTGACGGCCGGCGCCACAGCCATGGAACCGAACTCGACCGAGACCGCTCCGGATCCGGTGTACGCCATCAGCACACGCGGTCTGGTGAAGAGCTATCCGGGCCCCGACAACACCACGACGCACGCCCTTCGAGGCCTGGACCTGGACGTGTTCCAAGGCGAGACCTTCGCCTTCCTCGGCCCCAACGGCGCGGGCAAGTCCACCACCATCGCCCTGCTGTGCGCCCTCGCCCGCCCCACCTCCGGACGGGCGACCGTGGCCGGCGTCGACGTCCTCGACCGACCGGACCTGATCCGACGCCAGGTCGGCATGCTCTTCCAGCACAGCGCGCTGGACCCGGACCTGACGGCCGAACAGAACCTGCACATCCACGCACGCCTGTACGGGCTCAGCCGCGGCGACGCCCGCCGACGCGCCACGGAGACGCTGGAGGCGGTCGGACTGACCGACCGGCGACGCTCCCCCGTACGCACCCTGTCCGGCGGCATGCGACGCCGCCTCGAACTGGCCCGCGGCCTGCTGCACGCACCGCGGATCCTGTTCCTCGACGAACCGACCACCGGGCTCGACCCCCACGCCCGCGCCCAGGTCTGGGAGTACCTGCGCGCACTGCGCGAGCGCCAGGGCACCACGCTCTTCGTCACCACCCACTACCTGGAGGAGGCGGAGAACTGCGATCGCCTCGCCGTCATCGACAGCGGCCGTCTGGTGGCACAAGGCACGCCCGGCTCCCTGAAGGCCGAGATCGGCGACGACCGTGTGGTGCTCCGCACCGGCGACGACCAGGCGGCCCACCAGGTCGTACGCCGGACCGCACCCCCGGGCACACCCATCGACCTGGACACCGAGGGGATCACCCTGCGCGTACCCGACGGCAGTTCCTGGATCCCCCGCCTGTGCGAGGCCCTCGGCTCCCGCGGCATCCCCGTACACGCGGCTTCCGCGACCCCTCCGACCCTCGACGACGTCTTCTTCCACCACACCGGCCGCAGCATGCACACGACCCGGCCCCTCGCGCCCGCAACCACCCCCCGACCCGAGGAGAGCCCGTGACCACCACACCCGCCCTCCACGCCACGGACTCCTCGGACACTCCCGACGGCACCCATCAGCCGACACGAGGAGGCCTGCGCCGCGAACTGCGCGCGATCCACGCCCTGGTCTACCGCGATCTGCTGCGCCTGTCCGCGCAGCGCACACACACCGCCCTGATGCTGATCCAGCCGTTGCTCTACCTCTTCATCCTCGGCGGCGGCCTGGCCGCCCTGATCCCCGACTCCTCGCTCGGGGTCGGCTACCAGACCTACCTCTTCCCCGGCATGCTGATGATGACGGTCCAGGGCCCGGCCATCGTGGTCGGCGTCCGCCTGATCACCGACCGGCAGAGCGGCTACCTGCGCGAACTGCTGATGGCCCCCGTACGACGCTCCACCCTGCTCCTCGGCAGCTGCGCCGGCGGCACCGCCGTGGCCGCGACCCAGGGCGCCGTCCTGCTCGCTCTCGCCGGCGCCGTCGGCCTGCCCTACGATCCGCTCCTCCTGTCGCTGCTCCTCGCCGGCATGATCCTGGCCTCCTTCACCCTCACCGCCCTCTCCCTCGCCCTGGCCGTGACCCTCCAGCGGCCCGAGGTGTTCCACATGATGCTGGGCGTGGTGATGATGCCGCTGCTGTTCCTCTCGGGAGGCTTCTTCCCGCTCCAGAACCTCCCGGGCTGGGCCAACGCACTGGCCGCCGCCAACCCGCTCGCCTACGGAGTGGACCTGCTCCGCCGCACCATCGCGCTGCGGCTGCCCGAAGGGGCGGCGCCGACCGGCATCGAATGGTTCGGCTGGAGCCCCCCGCTCCTCCTGGAAGCCGGCGTCCTCCTGGCAACCGGCACCGCAGCCCTCCTCTGGGCGGCCCACCGCTTCGGCCGCCCCGAATGACACCACCTACGTAACCCCGGCAATCGGTGCCCCGTACGGTCGTCGACCAGGGCGGGGCGCACGGCCGGCCCGAGCCTGCCCTACGCAAGCCAGGTGCATGCGACCGGGCGGCGTGAACGAGGCAGCCGACAGGGCGTTTGCGGCAGCCGACGATCAACGGCGGACGGAAGGGGGCCTGGCGGGCGCCCCGTCGGTGACCCTTCGGACTCGCGTCGGTCGCTGTCGGTGGCGGAGCCTAGGATCGGGCCATGAGCACCGCGCTGAGTCTGTATCTGCTGGAAACCGAGCGCACACGGGGGTGGGTGGCGTCGGGGGACAAGGGGTTCCTCAAGGCTGTGCGCTCCGAGTACGCCGCCGAACTGGTCGAGGACGACACCTGGTTCGGGGATCAGATAGCCGCCGGTGCCCCTACTGCCTCCGAGGCGCTGGAGGCGGTGGTGAACGGAGGGCCCTTCAGCGCGGAGGCGGGCCACGCCTTCCAGTACGGCTACGCCTACCGGCGGATCTGCGCGATGGGCGGACCCTTCCTCGACAACGACTGCTTCTCGCCCTACCGGGGCGACTGGCTGTCGACGGTGGACGAGGGGCTGCGTGCCGTGAACGTCACCGCCGTCTCCGTGGCGGACTTCCAGTACGGCGGCCTGCCCGCCGGCCTGCCGTACACGGACATCCCGAGCTGCGGTGAGTGGTCCCCCGAGGACTGCGAGCGGGCGCTGGACCAGTTCGAGGAGGGTGAACGCCTCGGGCTCGCCCCCGCCCCGGACCGGGAAGTGGCCGCGGCGGTCGCCCAGGTGATCGGCTGGCTGCGCCGGGTGCCGCGCGGGTCGGGGTACGGGATCATCGGGTTCTGTTCCTGAGGCCCGTACGGCACGATCCGAAGGACCTGTCGGAGCGCCTGTCCACGCAGTTCATCCTGCGCCGCACGCTCGCCGAGGAGCACAACTGGCGCGCCCGACCGCCTGCAGCGGTCCCGGGCGGGAAAGAGGCCGCGCCCGGCGCGGGGCGTGTCGGGCAGGTCTTACCCACCGAGGTCCTGCCCGTGGCCCCGGAGGTGGTGGTCCGGTTCGCCGCCGAGCAGATGGATGTCGGCCCGGGGGAGTGCTGTCGGCCGAACCAGAACCGCATCCGCTGCGGGTGCCCCGGTTGCCGGCGGCGCGCCGACCGGACGGCCGCGCACCCGAAGGAGGAGGCCGGACGCGCCCTCGCCCCGGCAGAACTCGGCGAGTCTGCCGGGGCGAGCCGGACCACGACGGCACAGCACGTCGCGGTCAGGAGGAGCTCGGGTCAGCGGACCTCGGTGACCCGGTGTTCCTTGAGCGCGCCACAGTTGGAGTTGTACACCTGCACGTGCACGTTGCTGATGCCCCCGCCCCAGTCGACGCAGTGGCCCTTGCCGTACACGTAGGCCGGGCCCGCGTACGACGTGTACCGGCCGTAGTCCTCGCCCCGCTCCCAGGTTTCGGGAACTTCGATCCAGAGGGCCATGTCCACGGCAGCACCCGGGTTGTTGCGGATGGTCGCGACGCAATTCTTGCCGTTCGAGGCGTTGTACGTCAGGTAGACGGTGCCCAGCGAGCCGACGGGGGCCGAGTTCACGGTCTTGTAGGCGCTTCCGCAGACCTTCTGCGGCGTGGTGTTGGGTGCGGCGGTGGCGGGCGCCGCCAGCGCGGTCGTGGCCCCCAGGGCCAGGGCGGCGAATGCGGTGGTGGTAAGGACGGAACGGGTGAATTTCATGTTTCCCCCTGGTCGTCATCGGAGTTGGTCGCTCCTGCATGATGGGACGGGAAGGACGGCGGATCGGTTGCGCGTCAGCGGCAAAGGATGTGACCGCGCCGCCTTACCACCCCGCCCGCCAGCTGACGAACGGCCGCACGCGGGCGTCGAGGAGTGGGGCTGGTGGGATTCGGCGTCACGGACAAGACCACGAAGCTGGTCGGCCCGGATGGCCGAGCACCAGATCGAACGCGCGGAGCATGGCACCTTCACGAGCATCCCCGACCATGCCTCCGCGACTCGCACTCCTCCCGGCTCCTGGCCGGCCCCGCCGCCGGCTGGCCGCTGCCCCACGACGACCTGGACGACCTGGCCCGCGCCGGGGACCGCGGTGACGCGCAAACCGTCGACTACCCGCGCGGCGTCCTGGTCGCTACGAGGCCCTGCCCGAACGCGACGAGCTATCGGCCCGGATCGAGCGCCACCTCGACCGGGTGGTGAAGCGCCATCCCGAGCACGCCCTTCTTCTTCGCCCCTACGTCCGCCGGCCGCTGCTGCCCCGGCCCGGCGGGCCGCGAGCCGCCGAGCCGGATTCAGGCGCATCCGCTGGGCCTGCACCCGGATCAACCTAGCCGCCACGTTCCTCACCGACCTGCGCAGCAGAGCCTCGCGCTCGCCGCCGCCTCCCTCACTGGAGTACGACGGTGACGCCCTTCTCGTTCGCAGCCGATCAGGTGCACGGGCTGGGTGGGTCGCCGCGGGCGCGGGGTGAAGAGGCCGTCGATGGAACGGCAACTGCCCCCTGGGCTGTCCCCCCGGATCGAGGAGAACCACAGGTCGAACCGCGGACTCGAAGGCAGCCGCTTGCAGCCCCAGTAGTAGTCCTCCCTGACGCCGGTGCCCACGACGATGTCCACGCGCCCGGGATCGCCCGGCGTGGGCCACTGGGCCAGGACAGCCGTGTCCTCCAGGTCCCAGAAGCGGGCCGGCCCGTCGTTCGAGGGATCCACAGGCTCGATCGAGAGCATCCCGTCACCCAGCAGCCGCACCGGTTCGGCGCTGTCCGCCACGGCATGGACCAGGAGGCTCTCACGCGGGCAGCCCCGCAGCGTCAGGACCTCTCGCGGCAACGGAGGCGCGTCCATGAACAGGCCCTCGACCTCCGCGCACCGCCCCCACAACTCGCCTTCCTCCTCACCTTCGATGTCCTCCCGCACCAGGAGATACCGGACCGGGAAGTCCCGTTCCCACCCCACATGTTCCTCGTCCCGCACGCTTCTCCCTTGCCACCAGGCTGTCTTGGCGGCGCCAACCCTACGGCTCGCTGACGCCGAAGCCCTCCGAATATCGCGTGCTTGGAATGACGCTCCCCGCCAGTCGGGGCCGGTTCATGGACCGCCCAGAGGCGCGAGGCCCAGGCGAACGACCTCGGTCAGCCGTCATCCCTGGTCGCGGTCACCGCCCGCTCGAACAGGCAGAAGGCCGATCAGGCCTCATCCGAGTGGCTGCCGCGGTCCGCGGACGCACAGTGCGGGTGCGGGTGCGGGGCCGAGTGGACCGCTACCGAGCTCCGTCGGGGCCTCGCGGGTGGATGAGCTGGAGCAGGACCGACTGCTCGACATCGCGACCGGCTGCGGCGACACCGAAGTGGAGTTCACCCCGGCCCCGTAGGCCGGACACCGGACGCGAGGTCCGTCACCAGCTCCCCGCTGGCGGCTCTTGCCCTTCGGCGATCGCCGAGGCGTGTTGCCGCGGGACTGAGTCGACCGACCGAGCCCTACGGACCCGGGCACGGTGGTGGCCCCCTGGGATGATGTCCGTTCGAGGTGTGCCAAGGGGAGGGCAGCGATGAGCGGGCGCGTATCTGCAGAGGACGGGTCGGCCGGACAGCAGCAGCCGAAGAGATGGGAACCGGTCGCGGTGCCTGCCCCGGAACCTGACGGGGAGCCCGCGCCCGCATACCAGGGCGGGAATCCGAATCCCGCGATGCAGTACGGGATGTGGGATTCGATCGCCCTCTCTCATCGGCCGATCGGTGTGCTCCCACCGCCGTGACCTCACCTGGTGCCCGCACACGGTAGTCCAGTCCATGCGGCCACCCCCACCCGAGGACGACCCGGGCGCGTCACGCTGGACACGCTTCCTTCGGAAATTCGTCAGGCCAGGGGCCGGTTCCGCCGCCCCCTAGGAGAGGAGGCCTTCCCTATGGCTCACCGCTTCCCTGGCCGACTCGCAGCCTCCCTGACCCGGTAGGGAGGCATCTGACGATGCCGGCTTCCGCGCTCTCCCGGCGCGCGTACCGTTCCGGTACGACCCGCCACCGGGAGGAACGGTCCATGAGAGCCCAGCTCGACCACACGCCTGGCACCCCCTACGCCTCCCTCGCCGGGCCGTCCGAGGTCGTCCAGGACCGGCAGAGCCGCCTCGCCCACGCCTCGGCAGTCGACGCGTTCGCCGCTTCCGGCTACGACGACAGCGGGACCATCGACATGACGGAGCTATGGAGAAGACGGTGATGACCGCACAGCCATACGCGGTCCGCCTTTCCGCACCGGCCTCGAAGGTCCTCGACACCCTGCCCGAGCACGCCGAAGACACCGTGCGGGACGTCCTGGACGCCGCCGCGGCAGACCCGTCGGGCTTCGGCCGGTGGAACGGCCCGACGGTCCTGAACATCGTCCGGCTCGGACAGCTACACCGACCACGCACGCCCTGCGCCACCACTCAAGCGGCGCCTACCACCTCGTCAGCACACACCGCGCCCACCCCTTCGACGACGTCTTCGGCTCAGAGGCTGCCCGAGCTGCTGGAACGGGCAGGTTCCCGGCAGGGCTGCGGCGTCCAGAGACGGTGTCAAGGGGGAGGGGGAGCTGTGCGCGGCGCGCGGGCAGTATGGGCTCCTCGAGCCGAGCCTGCTGCGACAGCTGGCGGGCAGACGGGCGTTCGGGTCGCCTCACTCAGCCGATGGTGACGACGCGGGCCCACGTGGGCGGAACGTCAGGGACGTAGTCCGGATCGTCCTCGTTCACGGCGCGGCGACCACGAGGAAAGAGGCCGACGACCGTGCGGCAGGGCGGCTGCGCGGAGGGCCAAGGCGTCTGTCCGTCCGTCAGGGCGACGATCACGTCCGGGCGGGGGCGGGAGCGGAGCGCACGGGCGAAGCCGGACCGCAGGTCCGTACCGCCGCCGCCGATCAGTTCGAGGTTCTCGGCCCGGCACAGCGGTACGGCGACACCCGCTGCCGCGTCGCAGGAGATCACCGAAACCAGGTCGCGTCGCCCGCCCACCGCCCGTGAGATCGCCGCCACCTCCAGCAGCGCTCCGCCCAGCTCGGCGTCGCTCACGGATCCGGAGGTGTCGATCACGACGCAGACCCGGGGCGGCATCCGGCGCAGGCTCGGCAGGATGACGCCTGGGACGCCGGCGGAGCGGCGGGAGGGGCGCCGGTAGCTGTGGTTCTCGCCCGCCCCGGGGGCGCCCGCGGCCGCGCGGACCGCCGCGCCGAGCAACTGCCGCCACGGTTGCGGAGGGTGGAACGCCTCGTCCGCCCAACGCCGCCATCCCTCCGGAGCATCCCCCGGCCGACCGGTGATCGCCTCAGCCACCCGGAAGCGCACCGCGTCGCGCTGTTGCCGGCTCAGAGCGTGCGCTCCTTCGGGCCCCAGCTCCCAGGGCCGCGCGTGTCCGTCGGCGCCGCTGCCGCAGTCCAGCCAGGCCAGCCGAGGCGTGCGGCCCGCCATCGAGAACCGCCGCAGGTACTCCTCCATGAGCAGCCCGTCGGGCAGGCTCAGCATCGCCGGAAGCACCGCCCCGGCCGGCCTCGTCAGGCCGTCGCCGTAGATGTCGTCGTTGATCTCGAAGTCGGCCGCGACGTTCTGCCGCAGCCGCTGCCCCGGCCCTTGTTCTCCATGCTCCCGGGCGTACCGCGCGCTGCGTTCGTGATGGTCCCGCAGCAGGTGGGAGACCTCATGCACCCAGACGCCCGCCAGCTCCTCCAGTGGCGTGCGCTCCACGAAGGACGGGGAGACGTAGCAGCGCCAGTACGCGTCCACCGCCATGGTCGGCACCGACCGGTCCTCCACCACATGGAGCGCGAAGAGCGCGCCGGCGAGGTAGGGACGGACGGCGACCGCGTGCAGCCGGGCAGCCAGCAACTTGTCCATGTCCAGCGCGACCACGGGGCCGGGCGGTGGTCCGGGAACTGCGGGTTGCAGCGGCCGCGGCGGCGGGGGCGGGGCCATCGGGCGCGGCAGGGGGCGCGGCCGCGGCTGCTTCACGGCCCCGGTCATCGGCGCCCACCCGCTGCGCTCTTGGCGCCGGCGGCAGCCGCGGTACGGGCCACCGAGTCCTCCGCCCGCCGGGCGAGGCCGACCACCGCCGCGAGGCGCTCCACCGTCTCCGGGACCTCCCATCCGTCGCGCCGCAGCGCGGCCAGTGCCTTCGCCGGGGCGACCAGCAGATCAGGTGCGCCGGTCTCCAGCGCCCTGACGAGCACTGCCCAGCCCGCCTCCCAGCGTTCCCGCTCCGGGCGCGCCCCGACGGCGGCGACCACCGCTTCCAGGGTGGCCTGGCGCAGGTCGCCGCGCTCGGGCAGGTCGGCGGCGTCCGGGTCGGCGAGGAGCCGCTCCGGGTCGGGCAGCTCCATGCGGTCGATGTGGGCGAGCAGTTCGAGGCCGGGCCCATCCCCGACCGCACCTCGGACCAGCAGTGCCAGCACGTCCCGGGAGGCGGAAGCCGCCGTGCCGAAGGCGAGCAACGTCATTGCGGCCTCCCAGCTGCGAGGCGAGGGCCAGGCACCACCGCGCCGGGTCTCGGTGGTCGGCAGCCGGTGGATCAGTGTCGGCCGGGCGTTCAGGAACCCGCACACCGCGCGGCGGGCGAACGCCACCGCCTCCGGCAGTCCGGCCGGGTCGAGCCGGGGCAGTTCCGCGCGCGGCCAGACCCCGCCGAGACCGCGCACCACCACGTCGCGGTCGTGCACCCAGTACAGGTGCACGAACCGGTTCGCCAACGGCGGACTCAGCTCCCAGCCGTCCGCGGCCGACGCACGCGGGTTGGCGGCAGCCACGATGCGTACTCCGGGCGGCAGTTGCAGCGCGCCCACCTTCCGCTCCAGGACGACCCGTAGCAGTGCAGCCTGGACGGCAGGCGTGGCGGTGGACAGCTCGTCGAGAAAGAGCAGCCCCCGCCCGGCGCGCACCAGCTCCACGGCCCACTGCGGCGGTGCCATGGGCACGCCGTTCGCTGCCGGGTCATCGCCCACGATGGGCAGTCCGGAGAAGTCGGTCGGCTCGTGGACGCTGGCGATCACGGTCGTCAGCGGCAGATCGAGGGAGGCGGCGAGCTGGGTCAGTGCGGCCGTCTTGCCGATGCCGGGCTCGCCCCAGAGCAGTACGGGCAAGTCTGCCGCGACGGCCAGGGCGAGCGCCTCCAACTGTTCGTCGGGGCGCGACTCGGTCGTGGTCGTCCGCAGGAGGGTCAGGAGGTCTTCGGCGAGGGAGAACTGCGTGCTGCCTGCCGGGAGCGGCATGGGCACGGGCATGGAGACGATGGTGCTGGAGGTCATGGGCATCACCTGGGTGTCTTCGGGGACGGCGAGCCGCCCTGGATGTCGTGGTTCAGCGGCGTACGGAGGCGTACGGAGGCGTACGGAGGCGTGGACGTCGTACGGGCGGTACGCGCAGTACGTGCCGGGGTCGCGTTCGGTGGCCGGGGTCGGGCCCGGTCCGGTCGGTTGCCGGTGCGAGTCAGGGACGGGGAGCGTCGGACGAGGCCGTGGAGCCGACGGCGGCGCTGTTCAGCTCTGCAGGCCGGTCCGGGGCCGGGCACGGCTGCCCCGCTTGCGGCGCAACTCCCACGGCAGACGATGGTCGAGCCGTGGCCGGTAGCCCGTGCCCCTGGTCGCAGCCGCGGCGGGGTGTACCGATACCAGACCCGAGCGGAAGAGCCCGTGCACGAGGCGGCCGGACACCGCCGCTTCCAGAGCTTCCCGCAGGGGTCCTTCGCGCAGGACGGCGCCGGGGCCGAGGAGCCCTTCGACCACGGCCAGAGCCCCGGTCACGTCGCCGTGGCCGAGCCGCTCACGGACGGCGGGCAGCGCCTCAGGGCTGCGGTGCACCGTGTCGATCGCTCTCAGACAGGGCAGTCCAGGCCCTCCGAGCGCCATGAGGAGTTCCTCACGGGCCAGTTGGGCCGGATCGTGGTCGACCGCCATCAGCGTCCCGTTCCGCAACGCAATCCGGTGGACCATCCCCATGCACTCGACCCGGTGATGATCCGTGGGCCCGGGAGCCGAGTCGTCCGCCGGCTCTCCGGGGCCGGGCACCGCCACCGGACCGGAGGCGGGACCCGCGACTTCGGGGGCGGCCAGCGCTGCCGCGACCAGCGGGTGCAGCCGTTCGGCACGGACCAGGCCGGCACGCAGCAACTCCACGTCCGGAGGCGTCCGAACAGCGGCCTCCGGAAGCACCGGGAGCGCCGCGATCTGCTGCGGCGGCAGAACCTCCCGTACCGGCCGAAGTATTGGGGCATGGCTGTCGTCGGGGGCGACGAGTTCGAGCACGAAGTGGCTGCGCGTACCGAGCCGCACGGTGAGGGCCCCGCGAGGACGGCCATCGGCCTGCAGGAGCAGTTCCGCCTCGTCGGCCCAGTGGTCCGGTGGCCACGAGGGATCGTCGTCGGCGGGCCGGTACAGCGCGTCCGCGCCGCACCTCTGTGCCAGTTCGGCGCTGCGCGTGGCGTCCCAGAGGTGGCGGTGCAGGTCGAGACGGAAACGCCGGTCGGGGTGGGGGTGTGGATGGTGCTCGGGTGCGCCGTCGCGGGATTCTTCCCAGAGCGCCAGGGACATCCGCTGGCCTGTGTCCGCCCAGGCAGGCGGTGTCCGCACGACGAGCTGTGGTGCCGCGGTGCCGGGGACGCCGTAGCGGGCAAGCGAAAGGGTGAGGCCGGGACGGAGCCGCCCGTCGGGGGCGATCCGGGGCATGTTCCAGCGCAGCAGATCCGGCGCCAGTCGACGCAGATCGGCCCGGAGGCGGGTGGTGAGGTCGGTGCCGTGGCGTTCGCGCACGGCGCGCAGATCGAGATCGACATCGATCCGGGCGGCGGCGCAGGCCCCCGCCCAGTCACCAGCCGCACGGCGCGTGGCCGCGTTCTCAATCATGCACGGTGGCACGGCGTAATCGCGTACGCGCTGCCACATCAGAAGGCGGGCGGGAATCGGTTCCGCGAAGTGAGTTGCCATCAGCACTCACCTTGCGCGGACGATTCCCCCAATCCGAAGGAAGGGAAGGTGTTCATCACCGGCATCATAAGCACGTCCCGGATGATCTGTCAGCCACAAACCCTGAGGTCCCGCGCCCAGGGCGTCAGCTCTCCTCGCGGCGGCGCTCCCACCGAGGTCCCGTACTGCCTTACCTGTCCACCCCGCCACCGTCAGGTCGAGGCGCGCAGCCCACTACGTCTCTCAGGCTCGGGCCGCAAGACAGGTTCAGCGACGAGCCTTACCTGAACAAGGCACCCCGCGCGCCGATCCGGTTCGCCGCGTCCGGCTCTTCGGTGTTCCTGCCCGACGACGACGTCACTACGACGCGCCGCATCGACAGGACCCGAACAGCTCATCGACAGCCGCTGACACGCTGCCGTCGTCCCTGCCGCGATCACTGGCTGCCGATCGACGCACCCTGTTCGAATCAAATCCGATCGAACGTCTTTGTTGGGGTCAAATATGTTGATCATCTGTCGAACCGGAGCTCATGGGAGGGAGGCACCGTGGGAGACGCAGATCTCTCGGTGGAGGCCGAGCGGCTCAAGAGCCTCGCCCGCGACCTCGACTCGATGCAGGAAGTTCTGACGAAACAACTGTTGCGCATGGACGAGATCGTGGACGCCATCGAGGAGCGCTGGCGGGGGCCGGCGGCGGAGGCGTACCGCGCCCGGCATCGCGCGGCACCGGAGGACGCCGTAAGGATCAGGGGGACCATGAAGCTGATCGCCGAGGCGATGCGCCTCAGCGAGGGCGGGTTCACGGCGCAGGAGCTCGAAGTCCTGCAGCAGTTCAGACGGGTACAGGCGGGGGCTGACGTGTCGGCGGAGGCGGACGTCCTCTCCACGCCGAACGTCGCACCGGTCGCCGCGCCACGGAGTCGCGTAGCCGACCTGTGAGCAGGTGACACCACCGGCTCGACCAAGCATCAAGAACATGAGGGGGAACCGTGCCGTCCGGTGACGATGGGATAGCAGTCGACTTCGCGACGCAACAGAAGCTTGCGGGCGACCTCGAGGCCATCCTCAAGACACTCAACAAGCAGCTGGACGCGCTCTACGAACGGGCGGAGAAGGTCGTGTTGACCTGGGACGGCGAAGCCAGGCAGTCGTTCATCGACCAACTCGACCGATGGGACCGGTCGGCGCAGGCCCTGGTCGCGACCCAGGCCTGGCTCCACGACATCGTCGTCAACGGGCACCACAGCTACGCGAACGCCCACAAGGCCGTGTTGCACGGATGGGGGGCGGCCTGATGGCAGGAACCGCTCCGCCCGCTCCGAACCAGAACGGCGGCTTCGACGTCCAGCCGGTGCACGTCTACCACGCCTCGGGGCTGGTGAAGGATGCGCAGTTCGCCCACGCCGGCCGGGCATCCGCGCTCGTCGACGCGCTGAACAAGTACAGCCAGTCCGCCGGCAGAGGCTGGGGTGCCCACAACTTCGCGGTTGCCTACATGATCGTGACGGAGAAGTTCCTGGAAGCCCGGGGCAGGAGCGTGGTCAGCGTCGGCGGCGCCGCCGTGGGCCTGACCGTCACCGCCAACCACTATGTGCTGGCCGACTGGGAGGCGAGCGGTCGCAAGGGTACGCAGCCGAGGAACGCCCCGGAGCCCGCCGTCATCGACAAGCCGCCCCGGTACGGCCCCGTCAACAGCATCAAGTGGTCGGGCACCGGAGAGGACGCCGACTCCTGGTGGATCTCCGGGATCCTCGGCGAGTTCCCCGACTGGCTCGCCCTCATCGTCGGGCCCTCGTTCCAGCATCTTCTGCGCCTCGGGAAGGCACACGAGATCACTCCTGGCTTCAAGCAGGAGGACGGCCGGAACATGGCACAGGCCTGGCGCCTCATCGCGGGCGAAACCACGAAGGGCTCCGACGAGTTCACCGATGCCATCTCGACCATCACCGACACGCGCGGCAACAGTGAATGGCAGCGCGCGATGCGCGCGTTCGGACAGAGTGTCTGGGGCTCGACCGAGTGGGGCAGGGCCCTCGACGAGAACCGCAACAGGGCGGAGATCGGCCGTAGTTGGCGGACCAATCGCGATCTGCCGCCCTCGGGCCGGCGTCCCGTCGTCGACGTGCTGAAGAAGACGGCGGACACGATCCAGGAGACCCTCGACCACCTGGCCCAGGTCATGGACACCACCAGGGCGACGACCGAACGCTGCGGCAAAGAGGCCGCCAGGGCCACGGCCAAGGACTTCACGGGCGGCCTGGACCTGCGGGACGTCACCAAGCTCGCGGTCGGCGCCATCGTCGGCGAAGTCATGCTCTCGTTCCGGTCTCACATGGACCAAGCGACCGTGGACGCAGCTGTCGACCACTACCACAGCGAGTTCGACGCAGCAGCGGACAAGCTGATCAAGCTCGTACCGGAGTTGGAAGAGGCGATCCTCAGCGCCGCGACGTACCGGTCCGAGATCGCGCGCGCCCAGGGGTTCGGTGCGCGGTCGCTCAACGAGTTCAAGCAGGAACACAGCTGGCAGCGCGGCGGCGAGAGCCCCATCCCGTTCATGTACTCGTTCGACCTGGCGACGAACGAGGACCTCGGGGGCGGGCACACCCTGGAGAAACACGTCGGCAAGACCGATGAGCAGCTGCTTCAGCGGCACCGGGACCAGTCCAAGCCGTCCGGGAAGCTCGAGCTCATGTCGTCGTCGAGCTTCGCCGACTTCGAGTCCGCCCAGAAATACACTCAATACAACATTCGCCACAACACCGCGGAAATCCAGGAATGGCTGAAGAATCCTCCCCCGGTCAAACGTTCACTGTCCGTCGTCGTGCCGTCGATACCGTTGGAAGGCCCGCTCACCGGAGACGCAGTGACCGGACGGACCTCTCGGGGTGTGAACAACGTGCCGATGCCCGTTGAGGATGCCAAGGGTGTGAGAACGCGCCTCCAGTACGACCCGAACCTGAATCCGCCTTTCGTCGTCCACACATCGTCACCTGAGTAGTGGAGTGAATGATGACCGAACTCACGGCCGAGACGTGGGCGGACGCGCTCGAGCTCTACCGGTACAGCTATACCTCCCTGTCCGTCGCCCGCCGCGAGCACGAGGAGTGGTGGCTCGACGCCGCCGCGATCATGAGCGGTCAGACCTCCGACCCACGCGGGTGGCGATCGCTGGATCCGGACGAGGACGAGGACGAACGACGGCACGATCCGCTGTTCCCCTTCGCCGAGGCCCCGACCACACCCGAAGACGTGATCCGCTTCCGGCAGCGAGTGACCGAACTACCCCGGAGCGCGGTCCAGTCGCTGGTCGTCGTGCTCGGTATCCCCGGCCTGGAGGTGGCCAAGGCTGCGGATTTCGGCCGTGACCGGCCCGAAATGGAACGCCGAGCGCGTCTGATCCTCTCGCGCTTCCGCCACGGCACGCGTTTCTACTCCAATGTGGGGTGGAAAACCGAGAGCCCGGACTTCTACGAGCAGCCCATCCGTCTGACGGATCCGTTCAGCCGCTACGGCTGGGATGCCGGTCTGATTGCTGTCAACGACGCCGAAGTCGCGATGATCTGGTACTTCGACCCCACCTGATCAGATCCACCGAACTGGGAATCCATGCTGACGCGAACCGCCACCTACCCCGACCGGGAAACCACCCAATGGGCCACCCAGGAGGTCATCACCCGTAACGAGCAAGCCATCCACCGCCGGCTCGCCCAGAGCACCCGCCCCCGGATCACCCTCGAAGCGGCCTGGCCCTCCCGTCCCGATCCGGTCGGCCGTGTCCTGCTCCAGGCCATGGTCTTCGCCGGGCGCGGGCCCGTGGACGTACGGGCCGCGCGGGTGGTGCTCCGGCGCGAGCCCGGCGCGCCCCACGGCTTCGTCGTACACACCACCGTCCCGATCTACCTGTAGAGGCCACACCCGATGTCCATGAAGCCCATCGACTTCGACCGCCGCTACGGCGAGCTGGACCACGTGATCAGCGCCTACCTCGGCCAGCCCGCCGACGACGGACCCGACCGGCCCGGCCTCGCCCTCCGGGCCTACCTGCGGCACACCTGGCACACCCGCCCCTGGGCCCTGTCCGTCGCGGAGCAGCAACTGCGCGCCTGCGCCAACAATCCGCCCGGTCGGATGCGTCAGCGGCTCGGCGAGTTCTACCCGGTCCCGGACATCGGTCTGTCCGACTCCGAGATCCAGGCATGGCTCGTCCAGCTCGCCGACCACATCAAGCAGAGCATCGAGAGCGGCGAGGTTCCTCGCCCATCGGAGCTGCCCGAGACCCGTTGGGAATGGCATGCGCGTTTCCCCGAACTCGGACAGTTCCTCGGCGGCTGGTTCTCGCAGGACATGCCGGACGAGTTCACCGACCACGAGGCGGCCGTCCGCGACTACGCCGACTCGACGGACCGCACTCTCGTGGCCCGCGTCGTCGGGGAGATCCGCGAGCTGCTCGCACTCGGACTGGACGAGGCCGACCACGCGGTCGCCGTGTCGGAACTGGGAATGGAGCTCGAACCGCCGGGAGACCACTCGGCAGGCAGCTGGCTCAGTGCCGTTGCCGATGAGCTGAGCGGCTTCCGGCCCCAGTACGCGTAGCCGGCCACTGCCGGTGGCGACGGCGGTTCCGTCAGGTCCGTGAACGGCGTGCCGGGGTATGGACTCCGGCTCGACGACCGAGCCAGGGCGAGGTACTTCGACCCCACCTTCCTCCGTCCCCCTTCAGCCGTAGTCATCACGGAAGCACGGTCGGAACCAAGTACGGCGCTCAGTCAGTAAGCGGGTGAGTGGCTAGCTGGGTCGCCGAGAGCGGTCGGGTGCGTCACTGCCCGGACGTCCTGAGGGCCAGTTCGGCCGTTTCGAAGCGGTGCTCCGTCGGCTTCAGCACTTCGTAGAGGTGGCCGAAGCAGTCCGTTCTCGCCGTTCCGGTGAGCACTGCCGTCAGGAAGGCCCCCGCCTCCAGCAGGCCGGCGGGCTTCGCCTCGTACTCCCACAGGTCGGCAAAGAGTGGGCAGGCGCAGATCCGGATCGACTCCGGTCCAGGTGTCCGCTTACGAGGGTGAAGGCTTCGGGTTGTTCTGAGCGCGTAGTTGGCCGGACGGGCCGTCTGCCGCGCTCAGCTCCCGTGGGGCGCGCACTGCACCGCTTGTGCGGCCCCGTCGGCTAGGCCGGAGGGCCGAGGTCTCCCGCGAGGAGCGTTTGTACGATCTCGGGCCGGTCCCAGAGGGCCAGGATCTCGTTCGCGAGGGCGACGACGGGCAGGTGATCCTGATCCCGCACCTGGATGGCTGCCGCCTTCAGGGTGCGCGGTACGGCTCCGGCGTCCAGGAGGACGCGCCATTCCTGGGCGCCGATTTCCAGGAACTCCAGTGCGGTGAGTTCAGCGATCTCCAGGGGGTCGGCCAGTGTGCCGGGCATGGCGGTCAGTGTGCGCAGGCGGGGTAGTCCGGCGACAGGCGCGAGGCTGAAGGGTGTGCCGTCCCAGGCTCCGATGGACAGGACTTCCAGGGCGGGATGGGCGGCGGCCTGGATTGTCCCCAGGCAACCGGTGCCGACCTTGGCCGCGGCGGGCGGCTTGTCTCCGCGGCGGTCACGGGGTTCTTCCCGCGTCCGGCCCAGGACGAAATCGGTGAGGGAATCGGCCACGAGGTCGGCACCGAGGCTCTGCTCGTGGCTGACCAGGATGATCTGCCCGAAGTAGCCGGCGGGGCCGGGGGTCAGGTCGACGGCGAATTCGTCGCCGCCGTTGCTCCCGAAGCCGATCCAGCCAGGAGAGCCGGCCAGACCCTGCACGGCGGCGTCGGGTGCCCTGCTGACCGCACGCGTCGCGCCGTAATGCCAGCCGGGGTTGCGCACTGCCGCGTCGACGCTGTTCAGGTGCTCCAGGCCGGAGAGCTCGCAGCCGACCGCATCGCCGGCCCGGTCCGCCTCCGCGAGATCGAACTCGTCGTCGCCGCCGTACACCCGTGTCACCCGGTACAGCACCTTGAGCTCATCGGACAGCGTGACGCCAAGGCGCGCTTCGGCGGCGGCGATCTCCTCCTCCGTCGCTCCGATGGCGCCGGGCAGAAGATCGCGCAGCGTCCGCTCCAGCAATTCCGGATCCGCCGATGGCGCCGCCACCGCTCCAGGCACCGGATCGGGACGGCGGAGCCAGGGCTCTGCGGGGGAGCCCTCGACCAGAACGAGCACTCCCAGATCCGGGTAGCCGAGAGCCGGTTCCACGACCGGGCTCGGCCAGACCAGGCCGAGCGTGGTCCGACCGTCCGGCTGGGTCTCCGCCCTGAACGCGATCTCCTGGACTCCGCCGCGCGCGAGCGCCCGCTGAATGTCCTCCACCGCGGCCCGCGCTGTCGACGACATGGACCCCCGGTACGCAAGGCTCGTGCCGTACCGGCTGATGCGCCCTGCGACACGCGCCGGCCGGGCGGCACGCCGATCTGTGTCGGCGGCCAACATGAGCCGCAGAACGGGCTCCCAGGTCGTGAAGTCGGATACCGATGACAAAGGGGGTCTGTGATCAAGCATGCGCAGACCGTACGCGGAGCCTATGACAACGGCGGCGCCGGGGGCCGCCGCTTGCCGACAGGCCACCCACGACGCGAACACCGGCCAACTGGAACGCTCAGGGGCCAAGTGCAGCCCCCAGTCACAGCAGTGTGACTGAGCGCCTGACCGGGCGAGCTGAGCGTCCATTGGACCGTTCGATCGAGTGGATGCCCGAGCCCGCTCGCCGCGCTCTGCACCTCAGAGCATCCGCTCGGCCCTCGCAGCCCGAGCTCGCAGCGCATCGGCTTCCTCGTGCCGGCCCCAGACATCCAGGATCTGCGCCCGGTATTCCATCGCGTACCCGTCACCCAGCTCCTCGGCGCGCAGGAGCACGTGCATGGCGCGCGCCAGGTCACCACAGTCCCAGAAGGCCAGGCCCAGCGCGGTGATCGGGAACGCCTCGTCCTGTGCCACGATCACCGGAGCCCAGCGCTCGACACCAGCCGCATCACCATGCTCAAGTGCCTGCTTGACGAGGCCCAGCATGGCGTCTGGATCGCCGAGCGCTGCGGTCTTCTCCCAGATCACCTGCGCGCGGTTCGCATCGCCGGCCACCGCGTGCAGCATGCCCAGGTTGAAGCCGGCAACCACGTTCCCGGCAGCCCATGCCCGACCCCACCAGTGCAGCGCGCCGTCCCGATCACCCTTCACCTGCAGGCGCACCGCCAGGTTTCCCATCGCCACATCGTCACCGAGCTCCGCGGCAACCGTCAGTTCGGCGAGTTCTTCGTCCGGCTCGGACCGCCGACGAAACCACGAAGCCATCAGCAATCCCTCTGGCAGCGCAGCTGCACCGATGCGCGAAATACGGGCAAGCGAACATCTCTCACCCGGCGATCATGCCGGCTCATGCCGTGGACAGCTCGGGCACGGGTGGTGGATCGCTGGGCCGACGAGGTCGACCTGGCCCTGCTCCTGGCGGACGCACTCGGTCACTCGTCCTGAGGGACGAAACGGCCCGGGCGGGCGCACTCCCCGGCGGTCAGGCCGTGCATGCGAAGCCAGCCGCGAGTCGTTCCGCGAACTCGCGGGTGGCGATCAAGTCGTCCTCGTTCGGGCGCTGCTTGTTGATGTCGCCGATCAGCCTGAGCGACCGACCACGTGTCGAACCGCGCGGCTGGTGAAAATGCCCTCGACCTCGAATCCCTTGTGGTGGAGGAGCCGCACCAGCGGACGGTTGTACGGCGCGAACGCCGGCTCCGGGAGGCTGCTCGTGGCGAAGGCGAAGGCGAAGGCTCGCCGCGAAGACGCAGGTGGCGCGCGGACGAAAGCCAGCAGTCCGGGTGCATCTGCTGCGCGAAGACACCTGATCCGAAGCCCACCAGGTCGTAGCCCGTCACCTCCTCCGGCAGGACCACGCGAGCATCGACCACCTCGGCCATCGTCTCCGCCACGCGCCGGATGTTGCCGTGGGGGACGGGACGGAGGTGTATACGTGCAGAGTTTTCACCGGTGTCCCTTTCCCCGGTCGGTCCCTGCAGCGGCGACCGGGGAGACCCACCGGATGCGACAGCCCCGCGCTGTAGGGGGCTCTGTGCGGCGGGCGGTGGGCCCGTCGGCAGCACGCCGTCGCGAATTGCTGGACCCGGGCATGCCGCAGGTGTGGACGCGCCGTCAGCGGGTCGCTGGCACACGGTGGCGGACCCGCACCGGCGCCCCTTGGCGTCACGTACCGGAACGCTACGGGCCTTGGGGCCGGGTCTACGACCTGTTCCGGCGCCGGCGGCGGGACGGCACCTGGGCTCAGATCCTCACCCCGCTCCAGGCCGCGCCGGATGCCAAGGGCCTGATCACCTGGGGGGTCGACGTCGGCTCCACCGTCCGCCGGGCCCACCCACCAGCACGCCGCCGGTGCTGTGAAAAGGGGGATCTCCAAAAGGAGCCGCCCGGTGGCGTCTTCATCGAGCCTACCGACCAAGGCCTCGGTCACCAGGTACGACAAGCTCGCCGCGACGGGCGGCTGGGCAAGACCTGCGCCTGCTCGGATACGTCGATTACGTCGATCCCTGCGACGACACCGTGTTCAACCGGTCGCAAGCGCAGAGCGCCCATCCCCGAACTGCGGGCCTTGGTGGACAGCTCACCCGCCGAAGAAGCCGAGGCGGTGCGCAAGATCCTTGCTCTGACTGTTCAGGTCGAGCGCAAGGCTCACCGGTATCTCGACTTCAACGGCGACTGACGACGCCACCTTCACAACAGGCCTTAGGCGAAGGAGAACCAGTTGACGTTGACGAAGTCGGAGGACTGGCCGCTGTCGAAGGTCAGATAGACGTCGTGGGTTCCTGTGGTGCGGCGGATGTCGGCGGGGACGGTACGCCAGGCCTGCCAGCCGCCGGTGTTGGCGACGGCGAAGCCGCCGACCGGGGCGGCTGTGGGGCTGTCGAGGCGGACTTGGACCAGGCCGCTGACTCCACCGGCGGCCCCTGAAGCGACGCGGGCGTCGAAGCGGGTGGCGCCGGTGGAGCCGAAGGCGACGGCCGAGAACTTGAGCCAGTCGCCGTTGGACAGATGGCCGACGGCGGATCCGCCCCCGTCGTCGGAGCAGGCCTCGACCTGTGCTCCGGACTGGGCGTTGAACCCCTCGGCCTGGATGGTCGTGAAGGCGCTGACCCCGCCGCCCGTGGCGGTGGCGGTCGGCGTGGGGTCTGGTGTGCCGCCGCCGGCAACACCGCCGACCGTGATGGTCCAGCGGCCGGGTGTGCCGGACTGCACCTTGCCCTCGAAGTCGACTCCGGCCGGGTGAACGTCGTCGTACGGGAAGGCGTACCCGAGGTGGTCGGGGGTGGTGTTGTGCAGGATGCGGGCGTAGTGGTTGGTGCGCGGCCGCGTGTAGAAGGCGGCGGGCTTCTCGGCGGTCGGCTGGTGGGGGTTGTCCAGCAAGGTGGTGCGGTTGAAGGCGGCGGCGAGCCGTGCGCTGAGATTGCCCATCAGGTCGTTGCCCGTGGTGAAGGGCGCGTCGCTGCAGGAGAAGATCGAAAGGGTGGACGGCTTGGCGAAGCTGCCGACTCCGGGGAAGGCGAGGACGTCGCCGTTCACCCGGCCGGTGACGGTTCCCCAGGTGAACTGGGTGTCGATGCGCAGGTCGGTGGAACGGTACTTGTTCCACACCTCGTCCACGTAGCCGTCGAAGTAGCCGCGGAACAAGGCATTGTTGCCGCGGATTGCCAGGTTGGGGCTGAGTACGCGCACGTCGCGGCCGCCCGCGGTGACGATCAGCCGGCTCCAGTCGCTGCCGTCGGCGGCGGACTGGGCCCGCAGCGCGGCGGCGACCCGGGACAGTCCGTCGGCGGGCAGCCCGCGCACCGTCTGGGTGCCCTGCCCGGTCTCCAGTTGGAAGGCGATCGGCAGCGAGACCATGTCGACGAACGTGATGTTGGCGTACAACTGGTCGCTGTTGAAGGTGAATTCGCAGAAGTCGTGAGCGACGTTCGCGTTGGGGTCAGTGGGATTGCTCACCGATGGCAGGGCCAGACCGCCGCCGCGGTTCACCAGGAAGGTGAGCTTCGTGCCGACGGAGAAGTAGATACGGCCGCTGTCCAGGCGCGGCAGCGTCACCCTCCGGGCTCCGGCGCCGGACGCGTTGAGCGGGATGGCACAGTCGACCCCGAGCGGGGTCTGATCGTTGGCCGGAGCCGGCGGGTGGTACAGGCTGGAGCCGTTGGCCTGGATGAAGGCCCAGGTGCCGCCGGCCGCGGGGTCACGGCCGAGCACGTAGGCGTACACCGTGTTGTTGCTGGTGGTGTTCACCAGGTCCAGGGGGAGCGTGGCGGTGGTGGTCGCGTTGGCGCTCATCTCGAGCCAGGCTGCCGCGGCGGGCACGCCCAGGGCCAGGCCCGCCGTCACGGCGAGGAGTTTTCTACGGGGCATGGTTCGTTGGTGGCGAGCCGGCACGGTGGGGGTCCGTTCTTCGGTGGGTCGGGCGGGGGAGCGGAGCGGTGGGACGCAGGAACGGGGAAAGGAGGGAGGGCGGTGGGGCTGGTGGGTCAGCCGACCGTCCACTTCTGGTTGGCGGCGCCGGTGCAGGTCCAGGTCTGCAACCGGGTGCCGTCGGCGGAGGAGTTGCCCTTGGCATCCAGGCACTTGCCCGCACCTGTGTTGGTGAGGTCACGAGCGGCGGTGTACGTCCACTTCTGGGCGTTGGTGCCGTTGCAGGTGTAGAGCTGGACGACGGCGCCGTCGGTGGTGGAGCCGCCCGCGACGTCCAGGCATTTGCCGAGGGCGCGGACGGTGCCGTCTGCCCCGATGGTCCACTGCTGGGCCGCGCTGCCGGTGCAGTCGTGCAACTGGATCGGGGTGCGGTCGGCGTCGGAGCCACCGGCGACGTCGACGCACATGCCGCCGATGCCACGGATCGGGCGTGCGGCGGGTGCGCCGGCGGAGGAGGCGCGGACATAGTCGACGGTCATCGTCTGCGGGAAGGACGTGGAGGCGTCCGGGCTGCCGGGCCAGTCCCCACCGACCGCCAGGTTGAGGATGATGAAGAACGGGTGGTCGAAGACCCACCTGTTGCCGCCGGTGTCGGCCGGCGTGAGGGTCTTGTACGTCGTGCCGTCCACCGACCAGACGAGGGAGTTCGGGCTCCAATCGACGGCGAACACGTGGAAGTCGTCGGCGAAGGCGCGGCCGCCCGGCAGGCTGTACGCGGCGCCGAGGCCGCCCGCTCCGGAGTAGCCGGGGCCGTGCACCGTACCGTGCACGGTGTTGGGTTCGCGGCCGATGTTCTCCATGATGTCGATCTCGCCGCTACCCGGCCAGCCCACGCTGCCGAGGTCGTTGCCGAGCATCCAGAAGGCGGGCCAAATGCCTTGGCCTCGGGGGATCTTGATGCGGGCCTCGAAGCGGCCGTACGCCTGGGTGAAGGTTTTGGCGGTGTTCAGCCGGGCCGAGGTGTACTGGCACTGCCCGTACCAGCAGCCGAGGCCGCCGTCGGTGTTCTTCCGCGCGGTGATGACGAGGTTGCCCTGGCCGTCGAGCGCGGCGTTCGCGGTGCTGTTGGTGTAGTACTGCAGCTCGTGGTTGCCGAAACCCGAACCGCCGGTCTCAAGAGCCCACTTGGCGGCGTCAGGAGCGCGGCCGGCCGCACCGTCGAACTCGTCGGACCAGGTCTGCGCGACAACTGCGGCACCGGCGTGCGGGGCGACCGAAGGGTTGAAGGACATGAGCACCGCCGCGACCAGGGCGGTGGTCACGAGGAGCACCACTCCGCCGAGAGAGCGGCGACGTGCGCGATGAGCAGCAGCCATGGGCATGGTTCCTTGTCTGGGTGAGGGAGGAGGAGGGGGGGCCAGGCCGGGGGTCGTGAAGAGTGACAGAGGGGTATGAGAGCGCTCCCACACGTGACGCAATGTCACCCGAGACGGCGAGTATTACGGACGGGTAACCGTCATGGCAACGTCAGGCGCACTCTTCGTATGTCTCTGACCTGCGGTTTTCTCTGATGGACTTCGGCTTAACGATCTCTTAAGGCTGCCTTGATGCAGAGAGGTGTGAATCGGAGCCTCACGTGATCGTCGGTCGAACGGCCGCCGGGGGTACTCCGAGCGGCATCCGGGACCGTGTGGTCCCGGCTGCGAACCCGGCCCCGGCCGACGGTTCCTCGTGCACGCGTCGGTGTCCGGCGCCGCGCAGCCCGTCGATCGGTGCACCGGCGTTGGTCCGCGACGCCGCAGACACGTCGACGAGCAGCGCGGCCGGCCCCGTACGGGAGGCCGGGCGACAGTCCCTCCGGGTGTACGCACCCGGAAGGACCTGTCACCGCGGGAAGGACCTGTCGCCGCGACCTGTTGCCGCGCAGACCTCAGGCGTGTGCAGGGTCAGGCGGTGTGCAGCGTCAGGCCGTAGCGGCCGAGGATTTCGTTGATCGGCTGGAACCACGTCTGGCCGCCGGACGAGCAGTTGCCCCAGCCGCCGGAGGTGACGCCCTGGGCCTGGTTCCCGCTGAGGAACGAGCCACCGGAGTCGCCTCCCTCGGCGCAGACGCTGGTCTTCGTCATCTGGTGGACGGCGCCCTGGCTGTAGTTGACGGTCTCGTTCTTGGCGAGGACGGTGCCGCAGTGCCAGCGCGTCGTGGACCCCGACCGGCAGATCGAGGCGCCCACGGGTGCCTCGGCGGAGCCGCGTACCAGCTGGTCCGGGATGGTGCCCCAGCCGAGTACCACCGGTACGGTCCACCAGCCGCTGTGGATGCCGACGTACGCGTAGTCGTTGCCGGGGAACGAGGACCCCTGGAAGGTACCCATCGCGGACCCGTCCCAGCCGCGCACGGCGGCCCCCGCCTGCCCGCAGTGCCCAGCCGTCACGAAGCCGCCGTACACGGAGAAGCCGATCGAACAGCGGACGTTGCCGGTGTAGTACGGGTCGCCGCCGACGGTGCCCGCGGCGTACGTGCGGGGCGCCTGCGCCGTCTCGGCGACGGTGATGGGGCCGCCGGCCCTGGCCTGGTCGACGAACGCCCGTACGGCGGGGGCTTCCCGCTCGGTACGTACGACCGTGACGACGACGCTGTTGGTCCGCGGGTCGACGTGCCAGCCGGCCACCCCGGTGGGGGCGGGCAGCGTGTCCAGGCGCGCTTTGGCGCGGTCCAGCGCGGCTGCGCTGTGCCGGACGAGGCGGGTGTCGGCGCCCAGTGCCCGCACCTCGGACTCCTCCGCGCGGTCGGTCACCGCGACGACGAGCCGGCCGGTGGAAGGCTCGTACCACGAGCCGCCGTACGCACCACCTGCGGCCTGCCGTGCGGCCTTCTCCACGGCTGCGGCGGCCTTTTCCGCGCTCAGCCGTTCCTCGGCCTGGGAAGCGGTGAGCCCGAGGTCCCGGCGCATCGCGTCGAGCAGTCCGGCCGAGGCGGACGGCGCTGCGGCGGACGAGGCCGCGGCGGGCTCAGGGAGCGGGACGGCGCTCGCCACGCCGGTGTGGGCGGCACCCAGGCCGACGGTCAGGAGCAGGGCGGCGACGGCGGCGCGTAAGGGGGTGGCGTGTTTCACGAGACCTCCTGGTGTGGGGGGTTGAACGCTTGAGAGCGCTCTCACAGAGTGTCGAGCGCTACGCTAGCCGACCCTATTTGTCAGGTCCATACCAAGTTCCGGTTCCGTTGTGGCGGGCCCCGCGCGACCACTCGGTCACCGAGGGCCGTCCCCGGCGCCGAGGGTCGACTTCGTCACCGGCCTGACCGACGTCGCGGTGGAGGTCGGGGTCCGGGGGCGCGCCGCGATCGCCCTCGGCTACGAAGGCGCCGCCCTACCGATCGCCGACGTCTTCGCCGAAGGTCGGCGGATCTTCGACCGGGTCGGTTCGCACGAGCAGACCTCCGGCTACGCGGTCCCCTTCTGGCGCATCAACGTGTTCACGTCCCTGCTCGCTGCCCGCATCGGGGACCAGATCACGACCGTCGTCGCCGCCCGGGACTCCGCCGCGGCGGAGCTCCCGGAGTCCCTGCCGCGGTTTGCGACCCGTCTGGAGATGCGCCGGGGCTGATGCCGGTCCGCTCCTGCGGCACTGCACACGCCCGCACAGCGCTCGATGCTCTCCCGCCCTAACTCCCTTCCGTCAGGCCGGGCAACGTGTGCCTCCGGCACCACGCGGGCCGATGGCGTGTTGCCTTCGGGTGTCACGTGCCACGCCGGTGAGCTGGGTCCCCGCCGGGCGCCGCTGCTCACGGGAGGCGGGAGGCGGGAGGCGGGAGACGGGAGGCGGCGAGGGCGGCGAGCGCCAGCACCGCTCCAGTCCTGCCGCACGGGGAGCGGACGGTCCCTGGTCCGCACTCTAGGGCGCGCTCCGGCCTTTCCTGCACGCCCGGCAGTTTGCGGCCACGAGGGCGAGGCCCATGGGGACCAGCACGAAGAAGAGTAGAACCGTAGCTACGTCGACCGCCGAGAGCACGGGACCCCCTTGAACATAATCAATCTGAACGCGTTCAAGATAGTCGCTTGAATGCCTTCTCGGAAAGGGCTTTACATCGATGCGGTCCGAACCGGGAGCGGCCGCTCCGCCTGAACGCCGCCCGCCTCAGGGCGCTCGGACCGGGCGCGGTCGGCGAGCGGTACAGCGCCCCCAAGTACCGCCTGGCCCGCAGCTGCGTCCACCTCCGCATCCCCCTGACCACCAACCCCGACGCCGTCCTCTACCTCGACGGGGCCGAACACACCTGTCAGCCCGGCGAGTTCTGGTACGGCGACTTCTCCCGTGAGCACGCCGTCCGCAGCCTCGGCACCACCACCACCCGCGTCCACACCGTCATCGACGTCCTGTTCACCATCGAACTCGCCGTGCTCTTCCCGCCCGACTGGCAGGACAGCTGACCGACGCCGACGCGCTCATCAACCACCCCACCCCGCTGATCCGGACCATCCCCGCAGACCTGCCCCGCACCCTGCGCCTCCCGGCCGGGCTAGGCCGTCTCTTTCGGATCTTGCCGGGCCCGGCCCGCCCGGCACGGTACCTCATCCCCCACACTCCGTCCGGGGGGACCCCCAGGTTGTCGGGGCACTCCAGTACGTCCAGTACACGAGCGCCCCTCCGCCTTGCGATGCACCGCACCGGACGACCCGGGGTCACCCGACAAGATCCGAAAGAGACGGCCTGGCCGACTTCCGCCGCGACCAGCCCCTCGACGGTGACCCGAGGCCAGCAGAGCTCGACCACACCACCGACCACTTGCGCTCACCACCGCAGAGCGGGCCTTCGTACTCCTGCCCGCCGGCCCGGGCGAGTGGCGCTCTTCCAAGGCGGAACCAACACCGTCGGCAGCCCCACCAGTCGTGACGAGGACGGCTGAAACACCTTTTTGATCACCGGATAGCCGGGACGAACTGTGGTGACCGCGAGTGCCCGTGCCCTGCCGGGAGATCACTCCTGGCAGGGCGCAGCCGACCTAGGCGTCCTCGCCAGCGCCGCGCGCCACCGACCAACGCGCCCGGCCAATCACGCCTTGTACGTGGTGCCGACACGACATCCGGACGGCCATTGAGTCGGTACTACCCCGGCACAGCCCACACCCACCCGGGCAGAAGCAGGCCGCCTGACAGGACCCGGTGACTGTTGAGACCGTCCAGGTCATCGGGGATTCATCCTGGCCCCGTGGAAGGGGCGGCGGTTCGTCCGCAGTCCCGGCCACCCTGCTGAGAGGAGTAGTTGACAGCACACGCCGAGCGGGGAGAGGACACCGCGAGCTCGGCGTCGGCCGCCGCCCGGCGTTCCAACGCGACTGCGGCGCCACGGTTGTTCAGCGCGACCCAGCTGCCCGCAGCGAAGAGAGCGAATCCGCACGGCCACATCCCTGGTGACGGACTCGTAGTCGATCTCAGCCAGCCCACCACAGGCACCGGCTTCGGTATCGGGGCGGCTGTCCCAGACCCTGGCCGTGACCGCAGCGGTGTGGGCGTGGCCGGCGCTGAACAGATCGAGCCGGCGTACGTGCGCCTGCAGGAACATGCCCCGCTGGAAGTCGCCCGGGAACGGCACCGGCGCCGTCCCTGAAGACCTGCCCAACGCACCCCGCGCGCCACTCGTCCTCGGAGCCTGGCCCCGAACCGCCGGGCCCAAGGCAGGCAGCTATACCCGTCACCCCGTTGTGGCTCTCCTGCTGGTGGCGGTCGGGATACGGGCCCACGGCGCCCGGCGTGGGCCCGTGGGCCCGTTGGGCTGCTTATGGACCACAGGAACGTTCCAGCGCAGAGAAGTTGCGCCGACGTGCCGGTGGGTGCTGGGTGGGTGTCGGATTCCCGATCTACGACGCCCTCGAGCGGCAGTGGCGCCAAGAAGGCCGGGAGGTTCCCGGCGGAGAAGGAGCCGCGCGCCGATAGGAAGGCGCCGGTCGGCAGGCGTAGACGTGTCCCAATGCGGCTGGCCGTACCGGCGGTGCCGCCGGTACGGCCGAACGATCTGAATCAGGCCGCGACGAGCTCCTGCTCGCGGACCGGTGTTTCGACCTTGGGCTTCTTGTTCGGCAGTGAGAGCCGGAAGACCTTGTGCCACGCGGAGAACACCTGCTTGGGGAGCGGCCCGGTGACGTACTCCAGCTCGTACTTCTCGAACAGCGCGCGCACCTTCACCGCGACCTCGGCGTACCGGTTGCTCGGCAGGTCCGGGAACAGGTGGTGCTCGATCTGGTGCGACAGGTTGCCGGTCATGAAGTGCATGGCCGAGCTGCCGCTGATGTTCGCCGAGCCCATCATCTGGCGCAGGTACCACTGGCCGCGCGTCTCGCCCTTGATCGACCGGCGCTCGAAGACCTGCACGCCCTCGGGGAAGTGCCCGCACATGATCACCGAGTGGGTCCAGATGTTGCGGACCAGGTTCGCGGTGAACGTGGCGGCGAGCGTGGGGAGGAACGACGGACCCGACAGCAGCGGGTGGATCACGTAGTCCTTGAGCACCTGCTTGCGGATCTTGCGACCCACGGCCTTGGCCCGCGCGCGGAACTCAGGGTTCTTGCGGCGACGCTTGTTCAGGTTCTTGCCGAGCTCCAGGTCGTACGCCGCGATGCCGTACTCGAAGAAGCAGGCGTTGATGAAGTTCCACAGCGGCTGGCCGAGGTGGAACGGGTGCCACCTCTGGTCCTCGTCGACGCGCATGATGCCGTAGCCGAGGTCGTTGTCCTTGCCGATCACGTTGGTGTACGTGTGGTGCAGCTCGTTGTGCGAGTGCTTCCACTGGTCGGACGGCGAGACGTGATCCCACTCCCAGGTGGTGGAGTGGATCTTCGGGTCTCGCATCCAGTCCCACTGGCCGTGCAGGATGTTGTGGCCGATCTCCATGTTGTCCATGATCTTCGCGACGGACAGTCCGGCGGTGCCGATCAGCCACGCGGGAGGGAAGATCGAGAACAGCAGCACGCCCCTGCTGACCAGTTCGAGCTTGCGCTGCGCCGAGATCACCTTGCGGATGTAGGCGGCGTCCTTCTCGCCGCGGTCGGCGATCACCTCGTCGCGGATCGCGTCCAGCTCCCGGCCGAGCTCCTCGATCTGCTCCGCGGTCAGGTGGGCGGTGGGGTCGATGGCGGTCAAGGTGCTCCTACCGTTCGATGTCGCAGGGGCCCGCCGCGGCGGACACGCAGGTCTGGATGAGGACGCCCGGCTCGGCCTCGGTGATCTCGCCGGTGCGCAGGTCGCGGACGGCGCCCGCCTTGAGCGGCGTGACGCAGCCGAAGCAGATGCCCATGCGGCACCCGGACGGCATGAGCACGCCGGCCTCCTCGCCGACGTCCAGCAACGGCGTGGCGCCGTCGGCGTCGACGGTCTTGCCGGTGGCGCTGAACGTGACCTCGCCGCCGCTGTCGCCGTCGCCGGTGACGATGATGCCGGGGCGGAAGCGTTCGGTATGCAGGCGCTCTCGTACGCCGTGCTCGGTCCAGTGCTCTTCGGCGGCGTCGAGCAGGCCCGCGGGCCCGCAGGCCCAGGTCTCGCGCTCGGCCCAGTCGGGCACGAGGTCGTCGAGACGGGCGATGTCGAGCATGCCGTCCGTGTCGGTGTGCACCTCGGTGAGCCGCAGCTTCTTGTCCGCGACCAGAACGTGCAGTTCGTCACGGAAGATCACGTCTTGCGGCTGTGGCGCGCAGTGGATCATGACGGCGTCGTCGAGCTCGATGTCGCGCAGCATGCCCATCACGGGAGTGATGCCGCTGCCGGCCGTCAGGTAGAGCACCTTGGCGGGCTTGGCCCGCGGCAGCACGAAGTCACCGGTTGCCTGGTCGAGCTGGACCAGCGTGCCCGGTTTCGCCCTGCGGACCAGGTGGTTGCTGACCTTGCCGTCCGGGATCGCCTTCACGGTGATCGTGACGCGGCCGTCCTGGCGGTTCGTCGGTGAGGTGATGGAGTAGGCACGCCACAGGCGCACCCCGTCGACGTCGACCCCGATCCGCACGTACTGACCGGCCGTGTGGCCGCGCCAGCCCCGTCCCGGCCTGATCACGACAGTCGCGGCGTCACCCGTCTCGGGGTGCACGGCCTCGATGCGCCCACGCAGGTCAGCGCCCGCACGCAGCGGGCTGACCAGGTCGAGGTAGTCCGACGGCAGCAGCGGCGTCGTGACCATCTCCAGCAGTTTCCACGCCCTGCTGCGGAGGGCTGTACTTGTCATGACGCCAGCTTGCTGCGCCTCAAGGGGTAAAGTCCTGACCGCAGGACGTAAATTTGATCAGCTCGATTGTTCGCAGGGAACAAAAACGTGAGCCATGCAGTCCGGAGGGCCAGCGAGCTGGCCCTGGATGAGACGACGGTCACAGCACTTCGGGCCGTACTGACGACCACCGCCGATGAGGTCGTCCAGGCGATCATCGACGAGGTCCCTCCCTATGCCAACGCCCTTTCCGGCCGTATGGGCGTCACCATCCGCCGAGCCGTCCGTACCGCCCTGGGGCACTACCTGGACCTCGCGAGCGGGAACGCCACAGGTGGCGACGCCGGTGACGCGGCCTACGAGCTCGGCCGCGGCGAGGTGCGCGACGGCCGTTCGATGGACGCTCTGCTCAGTGCCTACCGCGTCGGCGCCCGCGTGGCCTGGCGATGCCTGGCGGCGGGTGCCGTACCCGTAGGTCTGCCCGCCGCCGAGGTCGCCAAGTTCGCAGAGCTGACCTTCGCCTACATCGACGAGCTCTCTGCCGCGAGCGCCGCGGGCCACGCCGACGAACTGGCCGCCCGGGGCAGGGCCCACGAGCGCCACCTGGAACACCTGGCCCGCGACCTCCTCGCCGGCGCCAGCCCGGAAGTACTGCTGGCCTCTGTCCAACGGGCCGGGTGGCAGCCGCCGGCTTCGCTGACCGCGGTCCTTCTGCCCGCCGCCCAGGCCCGTCCTGCCTACCGCGCGCTCGACCCGAGCACCCTCGTCCTCGACGATCTGCCGGACGCCACCGGTGTGCTGCTCGTCCCCGATGCCGACCGATCACATCTCTTGCGGCAGCTGACCGACCGCACCGCCGTGGTCGGCCCGGCCCGGCCATGGACTCGTGCGTCCGCCTCGTACGCACGAGCCGTACGCGCGCGCTCCCTCTCCTCCGACATTCGCGACACCGAGGACCACCTGCCCGAGCTGGTGCTGAGCGCCGACGCGGACGCGTTCGCGGACCTGCGTGCCCGAGCCCTCGCACCGTTGCGGACCTTGCCTGTCGCGACGGCACGGCGGCTGGAGGAGACGTTGCGGGCGTGGCTGCTGCACCAGGGCAGGCGGGACGAGGTGGCGGGGGCGTTGTTCGTCCATCCCCAGACGGTCCGGTACCGGATGTCGCAGCTGCGGGAGCTGTTTCCGGATCTCGCATCGCCACAGCGGGTCCTTGAACTGACGCTGGCGGTCGGACTTCGGGCCGGCTGACGCGCACGTGGACCGCCCAGGACGGCGTCCGCGAGCGGTCCAGGAATCGTGGGTGGTGAATGGTGTAGTCCGGGATGCGCCGCCTTCCGATAGTTGGGTGGGGTCGGTTCTGGGGTGTTCGTAGGTGTCTTGAGGGTCCCTGTCGGGCTTTGGTTGGCGGTCTCTGTCTCGGTGTCTCTCATGTTTTCGGGTCGTGGGGGCGAGGTTGTGGGGGGTCCGGCGGGACCGGCGTGGCGTTCTTCCGGCTGCTGGTGGTTGCTGGAGGGGGAGGGCGTGTGTGGCGGCTGCGGGTCCGTGGTGTGCGTTCTTGAGGATGGGCGGTGGCCGGTGGCCGGTGGCCGGTGGCCGGTGGCCGGTGGCCGGCGGCGGGCTGTGCGGGGTGAGTACGCGTGTGTCGGTGTGTCCCGGTCGGCGGCCGCGGGGCGGGTCGGGGTGGGGCGGTGGTTTTCCGGGGTGTCTCACGTTGTGTTGGTGTGAGGTGACTGCGCGGTCGAGACCGTGGCACCCGACTCCGCCGCGATACCGGGGATCGTCAGGTTGAGAGCGAAGTTTCGGTGGGATGCGGTCCCCGTCCACGGTTCCCGGCTCCGCCGACGGTCTTCGGATGCTGCCCCTGGTTTCCTGGCTCCTGGCTCCCGGTTCCTTGGTCTTTTGTGGTGCTGGTGTGTCCGGGCATGTCTGTCGGTCGGGTGTCTGTCCGCCTTGAGGTGGGCGGTGTCGGGCGGGGTGGTCTGGGCCGGGGGTGGGCTTGGTGGGGTGTGGGTCGTTGTGTGGGGTCCTGGCGAGGGTGCCGTGCCTGCCGGTCACGGCCCGGCGCCGCCCGCAGCCCCCGCCCTCGGTTCCCGGGTCCCCGCCCGGTCCCTGGCCCGCCTGTGGTCCCCGCCCACGGCCCGGGCCCGGAGCCGCCCGCGGCCCCGGCCTACGGCCATCCGGTGTCCGCCTCGGTTCCTCGGCCCCCGCCTCCTGGCTACGGTCCCTGGCTTCGCTCGCGGCCCCGGCCTCGGGCGGCCGACGGTTGCCCGCCCTCGGGCCTGGCCTCGTGGTCCTTTGGTGTTGGTTTTGTGGGGTTGTGGGGTGGTTGGGGTTGGTGGCCGGTCGTCTTGAAGGGGGTTGGGGTGGTGACGTTGGGTGAGTTTTGGGGGGTTGGGGGGTGAGGCGTCCCATAGGACCCAGGTCACATACGAATCGGGTTAGTGGTCGGGGTGGGGTGGGTGGAGGGGGTGTGGGCTGCGGGGTTCGGGTTCGGGTGGGTGGTGGGGGTGGTGGCTGCGAGGGTTGTTAGTAGGTGGGGTCGTTGCCGGGAGGGTGGGGCGTCTGTAGAACTGGATGTGTCGCCAGGCGGCACGGGTGTTCCACCCGCCGCCGACGAACCCCTCTCCACCGTGTGAGTGGCTCACGCATGTCTTCGACGTGCCTGCGACCGCCCCTGTTCCCTGTGGAAGGTTTTCTCCGTGTCCAACACCGTCATCCGCCGTATCGCCGCTTCGAAGAAGGCCCTCGCGGGCACCGTCGTCGCCCTGGGTGTCGCCGGTTCCATGCTCGCCACGGTTCCCGCCCAGGCGGCCCCGACGAGTGCCAAGGCGATCGCACAGCAGATGATCAAGGACCCGGCCCAGTTCGCCGCGTTCGACAAGATCATTTCGCACGAGAGCGGCTGGAACCACACCGCGACGAATCCGTCGTCCGGCGCGTACGGTCTGGCACAGGCCCTCCCGGCGTCGAAGATGGCCTCCGCCGGCGCGGACTGGAAGACCAACCCCGCCACCCAGATCAAGTGGGGCCTGGACTACATGAACGACCGCTACGGCAGCCCGGTCGGCGCCTGGAACTTCTGGTCCGCCAACCACTGGTACTAAGCCGGCCGGCAGCGGCCAGCACGCATGCACACGCCCGGCCCGGGTTCCCGGCCGGGCGTTCTTGCGTGTCCGGGCCCGTGGGCGGGTGGGGCCCGGACCGCACGGACGACGGCTACGGCAGCCCGGTCGGCGCCTGGAACTTCTGGTCCGCCGACCACTGGTACTGAGCCGCCACCAGCAGGCAGTACGCATGCACGCGCCCGGTCCGGGTTTCGGGTCGGGCGTTCTTGCGTGTCCGGGCCCGTGGCGGGTGGGGTCCGGGCTGTACGGACGACGGCTACGGCAGCCCGGTGGGTGCCTGGAGCCCTGGGGTTGGGCGGGCTGGTGGTCCTGGCCAGAGCGGTGGTCGTCACGGCCGTACGTCACCGCCTGGCCCGGCTCGGCAGGGTTGCGTTACCGGCCGTGCGGGCGGCGGGCCGGGACGGCGCCCGGGAGCCGCCGGATCGTGGGCCCTGACGGTCGGGAGGACGAGCGTCCGTCGGGTCCTCGCCCCTTGGTGCGGTGCCCGGTGTGTGGTGTGGGGTCAGTGGTGGGTGACGGCCAGGCTGACGACGTACTGCTCCTCGATCGTCCCGTCGGGGAAGATCTGGGTCAGCAGGTTCCGTTCGGTGGCCAGGAACGTGTCGGTGGCGTTGTTCCCGAGCATCAGGAAGTCGGAGTAGGTGGCGAGGTTCGCCAGATGTGTGGTGAGTGGGACGGCGCGGGTCCATGGTATTCGGCGGGTGGTGAAGTCGAGTTCGGGCGGCAGGCCGCGGAACCGGGCCGTCGGGTCGGGTGCGCCGCCGTCGTCACCGCCGAAGAGGCGGGCCAGGCGGGCGTCCTGCTCGGCGATCCAGGGGACGGTGGCGTCCGAGTCGTTCCACCACAGGGCGAGCGTGCCCCCGTGGCGAAGTACTCGCAGTGCTTCGGGGACGGAGCTGCGCGGGTCGGTCCAGTGCCAGGCCTGGGCGTAGGTGAGGACGTCGAAGGATCCGGACGCGAGGGGCAGGCGGTCGCCGTCCCCGAGGACGAGGGGGATCGCGGGCAGTCTGAGCCGGAGCTGCGAGGCCATCGCGGGCCCGGGTTCCACCGCGACGACGTACGCGCCACGGGCCTGGAGGAGGGCGGTCGCCAGTCCGGTGCCGGCGCCGATGTCCGCGACGCGGGCGCCCTTCAGCGGGCGGCCGGCGAGTTCCTCGACCGCGTCGAGGACCGCGGGCGGATAGGAGGGGCGGTTCTCCGCGTAGTCGGCGGCCGCCTTCTCGAAGGACCGGGCCTGAGAGGTGATCTCGATCTTCATGCGGCAATCCTCGGTCGCCCCGAGCCGCCCGGCACCGTGCTTTCCCGCCGTTCTCCGGCACGACCGCCCCCCCGGCACGACCGTCCCCGGCAGGACCGCCCCTCGGCGGGACCGACTGTGGCACGGCCGCCCGTAGGTGGCCGGCCGCGACGGCCCGGGGGGTGGGGCTGCCAGCTTGACGGTTCCGTCCGGTCCGGGGGGTGTCCCTGTGTCTTCGGTCGGGGTGGTGGGTGTCGGGCGGGAGGCCGTCCGGCACTCTGCCTGTGTCCTGCCTGCGGCGTGCCCGATGAGGGGCGGCCCGAGGTGGCAGGCCGGGGTTCGTAGCAGGTTCCGTCGCGGAGCACGGCGAAGAGGACGTCGGTCCGGCGTCCGGCGAGGCAGGGCTTGGGTGCGGTGTGTGCCTTGGGTGATCTTCCTGTCGTGGTGGATCCGCGATGCCGGGTCGCCCGAGGCGGCGAACGACGGGGAGGAAGAAGGCCCGTTCGAGCTGCTCGGGTCCTCTTCCGGGACGGCTGTTCGCCGCGGATCGAGGACCCGGCTGCGGGTCGTGGGTGCGAGCCCGGCGTGGGCGGCGAGGTGGCCGGCGGTCGGGAAGGTGCTGCCGTCGCCGTCGCCGTCGCCGTCGCCGACGTCGATCAGGATCCTGGCTCCGGTCCTGACGCCGACTTCCGGCATCGAGGTCAGGACTTCGGTTCGGGAAGAGGGTGGGCCTCCAGGAGTTCCTCGATCCGTCCGGCCGCCGGCTTGCGCCAGCCGAGGACTGCGGTCAGGGACTGTGGTCAGGGATCCGGCCCGGTTCGGGTGGGCCGTCCCGGCACGGTCCGCGCGGACGGGGGGTGGACGGGCGTGGACGGGGGGGTGGACGGTGGTGGGCAGTGGTGGACAGTCATCGGTCGTGCGGGGTCTGGAGAGTGGACACCGTCCGGTACGAGGGTGTGTGTATGAGGCCGCGCGGGACACCGGCGGCCGACCATCCCGCCTTCGCATCCCTTCAGGAGCATCCGTCATGACGTCCCGTACGCTGCGCACCCTCACCGTGGTGACCGCCACCGTCGCGCTCTGCGCCACCGCCCACGCCGCCCACGCCGCCCAGGACGGCGGGCGGCGGACGTCGGGGATCGCCGCCGCCTGGGCGCGTGCCTGGAACGGCACCGACCCGGGGGCTCTGGGTGCCCTGTTCACCGCCGACGGCACCTACACCGACGAGGCCGTCGGTGTCACCTTCCGTGGTCGCACGGAGATCGCGGGGTGGAAGGCCCGCGCCGACACCCTCATCGACGACGTCCACGTCACGGTCCGCAGCACCCGCCTCGACGGCGACCGCATCACCGTCCGGGCCGTCTACTCCGGCCACCTCAAGGGCGCGCCCGGCTCTTTCGCCGTGCCGATGACCACCGAGCTCGACCTCGACCGTGCCCACTGTCGGATCGTCGCCGACCAGGACCACTACAGCCTGGCCACCGTCCTCGCCCAGTCCGGGCTGCCCGCCGACTGGACCCCGCCCACACCCTGACCCCCCGTGACCGGAAGGCGGAAGGCGGAAGGCGGAAGGCGGAAGGCGGAAGGCGGAAGGTGGGAGGTGGGAGGTGGGAGGTGGGGCGTCTTTCAGCGGTCGCGGCGCCCGCCGAGGTGCAGCGCGATCCCGGCGACGGCGAGCCCGACCGCGGTGAGCCCGACGGCGGTGAGCCCGGCAAGGGTCGCGGTCGCGGTCGCGGTGGTCGTGCCGGCCGTCATGAAGCCGTTGCGTGAATGCCAGGACAGCACCGACCCGCGTGATCGCGCGGACAGCAGCGAGCCGGTGCTGAGCCAGGAGGCGGTCGAGAACACGGACAGGGAGGATCCGACGGAGGCGGCGGACAGCGCGCAGCCCACGGAGCCGATCGACAGGACGGAGCCCACCGAGCCGATCGACAGGATCGAGCCCACGGAGCCGATCGACAGGATCGAGTCCTTCGACCAGAGGGAGAGAGGGGACCCACCGCCGCGGCACCGGGGGGCCGTCCATGCACGAGATTCGGTCACGGGTCCATCCTGGCAGGGGCCGGGGCGCGGGGGGAGCGGCACGCGCCGGGAGGGCGGAGCCGACCGGAATCGAACCGGTGTCCTCGCGGTGTTGGAGACCGCGCGCGTCGACCTCTGCGCTACGGCCCCGCCCGTCCCCGGATCGTAGCGGCGCCGCCCCACTGACACGCCGCCCGCCCCACCCCGACCCGCCCCCGACGCCCCGGCCGCCCCCCGACGCCCCGGAGGCTCCGGCACGGTCCTCCGTCCGGCCGGCCCGTGTGCAGAACGTCCGATTATCGATCCTCTCGGGGGAACGTCGCGCGCACGTCCGGGGGTTGATCCGGAAGGGGGGCGGGGTGTGCCCGTCCGCCCCTGGACCCGGTAGACCGACGGCGATGGAGAAATACCCGTGCGCATACTTTTCACCGGACCGGCCGCGGCCGGCCACCTCTTCCCGATGGTCCCGACCGCGCAGGCCTTACGGGCCGCCGGTCACGAGGTGCTGTTCGCGGGCTCGCAGCCGCTCGGCCCTCTGCGTGAGGCCGGTTTCCCGATCGTGGAGATCGGTGACGGTCGCAGCATCATGGACGTCTTCGAGGAGTTCTCGGACCAGGAGATGCGGTACGTCGCACCGGACATGACCACGGATCAGATCCTCGAGCGGGCGGCCCGCGGTTTCGCGCTCGTCTCCCGTTCCACCGTGGACGGTCTGTTGGAGACCGCCGACAGTTGGCGCCCGGACCTGCTGGTCCACGACTCCTTCCAGGCCTCGGCCCCGCTGGTCGCCGCCAAACTGGGGATCCCGTCGGTGGTCCACAACTTCGGCGTGACCTCCGGCCTCGACATGGTCGCCCGGCTCGCCGCCCACTTCACCGAGGCGTACGAGAAGTACGAGGTGGCCGGCCCGGCCGAGCCCACCGCGCTGAACATCGTCCCCGCCTCGCTCGGCGGCGACCCGGGCGGCCTGCGCGTGCGCTACCTCCCCTACAACGGCGGCGGCACCGTCCCGGCCGGACTGCTCCGGCGCGGCGACCGTCCGCGCGTCGCCGTCACCCTGGGCACCGTACTGACCGCGCTGGACGGCGTCCGCGCCATCGTCCGTCTGATGGAGGCCGCCGCGTCGGTGGACGCCGAGTTCCTGCTCGCCGTCGGCGACGCCGACCTCGGCCCGCTCGGCACCCTCCCGGACAACGTCCGCCCGCTGCCCTGGGTCCCGCTCGCCGAGCTGCTGACCACCTGCGACGCGCTCGTCCACCACGGCGGCTCCGGCACCCTGCTCACCGCCCTGCAGGCCGGCCTGCCCCAACTCCTGCTTCCCCAGGGCGCCGACCACTTCGCCAACGCCGACGCACTCACCGCCACCGGCGCCGCCCTGCGCTCGGCCTCCGAGGACGTCGACGCCCCGCTCCTGGCCCGCCTCACCGCCGACCCGGCCCTGCGCGAGGCGGCCGCCGGCCTCCGTGCGGAGAACGCGGCCCTGCCGACCCCGGCCGAGACGGTCCCCGCGCTGGAGGCCCTGGCCGCCTCCTGAGGAGCGCCCGCACGCCCACCACGCGGCCGGCGCCCGCCCGGCGCCCGCCCAGGGCGGGCGCCGGGCGGGCGGCCGACCGCGGCCGAGGTGTGCGAGCGGGAGTTCGGTGTCGTGCCGCCCGACGGTGGGACCGCACCCGCATCCCGGCGGCGCGCACCGGCACGCGTGCCCGATCGGCCCGGGGGGTGCCCCTCCCGCCGTCGGCGGCGCGTCGGGCACGACCACAGGCCCACGCCCCACAGGTCCACGCCCCACCGGACCGCCGACCGCCGCCCCCTGCGTCGGGGCCGTCCCCCTGCGTCGGGACCCCCGGCGTCGGGACCGCCCTCGCCCCCGCCTCCCGGACCGCCGCCCCCCTCGGCCGGCGGTCCGGCGGCGGGGGAGGAGGGGCGACGGGCGGGGGAGGAGGGGTGACGGACGTTCCCGGTGGCCCCGCCTCCCGGCTCCGGCGCACCCCCGCGCACCCCCGTGCCGCCCCTCGCCCCGTGTGGCCGGAACTCGTCCGGGACGGGCGAACAGGACGCTACGTGCTGGTAACTTACGGGAGTTGATCAAGGTCGGGGTGTGGCCGACCACGCTCCCGGCCGGAGCCACCCCCACCCAGTCAAGGAACCACATTGGCACGCACCGTCACCGCGCCGGCCCTCGTCCCCGCCACGGCCCTCGCACTCGGCCTCTCCCTCCTCGCCGCCGCCCCCGCGTCCGCCGCCGACGCGCCCACCCCGTACCTGGACTCGGTCGAGCAGGCCCTGCGTCAGGTCTCGCCGGGCCTGGAGGGCTCGGTGTGGGAGCGCACCGCCGGCAACCGGCTCGGCTCCTCCGTCCCCGGAGGCGCCGACTGGCTGCTCCAGACCCCCGGTTGCTGGGGCGACGCGGCCTGCACCGACCGGCCCGGCTCGCGCCGCCTCCTGGACAAGATGCGCCAGGACATCGCCGCCGCCCGGGACACGGTCGACATATCCACGCTCGCGCCCTTCCCCAACGGCGGCTACCAGGACGCGATCGTCGCGGGCCTGAAGGAGTCCGCCCAGAAGGGCAACCGGCTCAAGGTCCGCGTCATGGTCGGCGCCGCGCCCATCTACCACTCCACCGTGATCCCCTCGTCCTACCGCGACGAGCTGCTCACGAAGCTCGGCCCGGCCGCCGCGGCGAACATCACCCTCAACGTGGCCTCGATGACCACCTCGAAGACCGCGTTCTCCTGGAACCACTCCAAGCTGGTCGTCGTGGACGGCACCTCGGTGATCACCGGCGGCATCAACAGCTGGAAGGACGACTACCTCGAGACCACCCACCCGGTCGCCGACGTCGACCTCGCGCTGACCGGACCGGCCGCGGGCTCCGCCGGCCGCTACCTGGACACCCTGTGGGACTGGACCTGCCGCAACAAGGCCAACTGGGCCTCGGTCTGGTTCGCCGCCTCGCCCGGCGCGGACTGCATGCCCGCCCTGCCCCGGCCCGCCGCCCCGGCGGGCGGCGGGGACGTGCCCGCGCTCGCCGTCGGCGGCCTCGGCGTCGGCATCCGCCAGAGTGACCCCACCTCCTCCTTCCGCCCCGTCCTGCCCACCGCCGGCGACACGAAATGTGGCATCGGGGTCGCGGACCGGACCAACGCCGACCGGGACTACGACACCGTCAACCCGGAGGAGAGCGCCCTGCGCGCCCTGATCTCCGGCGCGACCTCGCACATCGAGATCTCCCAGCAGGACGTCCACGCCACCTGCCCGCCGCTGCCCCGCTACGACGTCCGCCTCTACGACGCCCTCGCCGCGAAGCTCGCCTCCGGCGTGAAGGTCCGCATCGTCGTGAGCGACCCGGCCAACCGCGGCACGATCGGCAGCGGCGGCTACTCGCAGATCAAGTCGCTGAACGAGGTGAGCGACGCCCTGCGCGGCCGCCTGACGGCCCTGACCGGTGACGGCGGCCGCGCCCGCACCGCCCTGTGCGAGAACCTCCAACTGGCCACGTTCCGCGCGTCCGACCGGCCCACCTGGGCGGACGGCAAGCCCTACGCCCAGCACCACAAGCTGGTCTCGGTCGACGGATCGGCCTTCTACATCGGCTCCAAGAACCTCTACCCGTCCTGGCTCCAGGACTTCGGGTACGTCGTCGAGAGCCCGACCGCGGCCGGACAGCTCAAGAGCGACCTGCTGGACCCGCAGTGGCGCTACTCCCAGGCCACCGCGACGTACGACTACACCCGCGGCCTCTGCCAGGGCTGACCCCCACCACCCCGGCACCCCCGCCCGCCGCACCCCGGCCGGTGTCCCGCACCGGCCCGGCCCGGCCGGGCCCCGCACCCCGTCCGACACCTCGTCCCGCCCCTCGTCCCGCCCCCGTCCCGTCCGGCCGTCCGCCGGGCGGGACGGGGGCGGTCGGTCTTTCGGGGCCCGACCGGGAATACGCCGGGACCGGCCCCCGTTCCCAGGTATGGTTGAACAATCAACAATCTTGGAAGGGTAGGGGAGCCATGCAGTTCGGGATCTTCACCGTCGGTGACGTCACGGCCGACCCGACGACCGGACGCGTGCCCGGCGAGCACGAACGCATCAAGGCGATGCTCGCCATCGCGCAGAAGGCCGAGGAGGTCGGCCTCGACGTCTTCGCCACCGGCGAGCATCACAACCCGCCGTTCGTCCCCTCCTCACCGACGACCATGCTCGGCTACATCGCCGCACGCACCGAGAACCTGATCCTGTCCACCTCGACGACACTGATCACCACCAACGACCCGGTGAAGATCGCCGAGGACTTCGCGATGCTCCAGCACGTCGCCGACGGCCGCGTCGACCTCATGACGGGCCGCGGCAACACCGGACCGGTCTACCCCTGGTTCGGCAAGGACATCCGCGACGGCATCGACCTCGCCATCGAGAACTACGCCCTGCTGCGCCGCCTGTGGGACGAGGACACCGTCACCTGGAAGGGCAGGTTCCGCACCCCGCTGCAGTCCTTCACCTCCACCCCCCGCCCGCTCGACGGCGTCGCGCCCTTCGTCTGGCACGGCTCCATCCGCTCCCCGGAGATCGCCGAACAGGCCGCCTACTACGGCGACGGCTTCTTCCACAACAACATCTTCTGGCCCGCCTCCCACACCGAGCAGATGATCAACCTCTACCGGGAGCGCTACGCCCACTACGGACACGGCACCCCCGAACAGGCCGTCGTCGGCCTCGGCGGCCAGGTGTTCATGCGCCGGAACTCCCAGGACGCCGTCCGCGAGTTCCGCCCCTACTTCGACAACGCCCCCGTCTACGGCCACGGCCCGTCCCTGGAGGAGTTCACCTCCCAGACCCCGCTGACCGTCGGATCCCCCCAACAGGTCATCGAACGCACCCTGTCCTTCCGCGACTACGCCGGCGACTACCAGCGCCAACTGTTCCTGATGGACCACGCGGGCCTGCCCCTGAAGACCGTCCTGGAACAGCTCGACCTGCTCGGCGAGGAGGTCGTACCCGTCCTGCGCAAGGAGTTCGCGAGCCTGCGCCCGGCCGGCGTACCGGACGCGCCGACCCACCCGGCCCGCGTGGCGGCCCGACACACCGCACGACAGGAGACGCAAGCGTGAAACTCCTCGTCGTGACGGCAGGGCTGAGCTCGCCCTCCTCCACCCGCCTGCTCGCCGACCGGCTCACCGCCGCGACGCTCGACCACCTGGACGCCGAACCGGTCGTCCTCGAACTGCGGGAACAGGCGACGCGGATCGCCCAGCACCTCGTCACCGGCTTCCCGCCCACCGAACTGGCCGCCGCACTCGACGCGGTGGCCACCGCGGACGGCCTGATCGCCGTGACACCGGTCTTCGCCGCCTCCTACAGCGGCCTGTTCAAGTCGTTCTTCGACCTCATCGACAAGGACGCCCTCACCGGCACACCGGTCCTCATCGGCGCGACCGGCGGCACGGCCCGCCACAGCCTGGTCACCGAACACGCCATGCGCCCCCTCTTCAACCACCTGCGCGCCCCCGTCGTCCCCACCGCCGTCTACGCGGCCTCCGAGGACTGGGGCGAGGAAGGCCTGGCACAGCGGATCACCCGCGCGGGCACGGAACTGGCCCGCGCCATGGGCTCCGCGCACCCCACCGCCCGGGACACCGCCCCCGACGTCGACACCACCGCCGCGCTCGCACCCCGTTCCCCGACCGGGGCGATCACCTCCACCGATCCGGCGAACCGCCTGGGCACCGTCCCGTTCGCCCAACGACTGGCCGCACTGCAGACCGGCTGACGACAGGGCCCACCCCCGCACCGGCCCGCCACCCCGCACCCGGCCGCCACCACGCACCCGGCCCGTCCCCGGGTGCGGTCCAAGAGCCCGCGTGCAGTCCGCGGGCGGCGGACACCGGGCCCCGGGGGCCTTCGCCCCGCGATCCGGCCCGGCTCCGGATCACGGGGCGAAGGCCCCAGCCGTCGTTCCGGCCGGGAGTGGACCCACGGGGTGAAGGCCCCGCCGCCGTCCCGGCCGGGCCCGGATCCACCGGGGAGCCGAGCGGGCCCCGTACCGGCCCCTGCGCCGGCCGGGTCACCGCACGCAACCCCGGAGCCGCACGCGACGTGGCGGCGCAGGGCGGTCGCACACGCTCCGGCACGATCCCCGAACACCTCCCGCACGCACGCCCGCCCCGTCCGGCAACATGCCGCGTTCGGCGTAATCGACGCCTCGACCCGACTTCCTCCTCACGCTGTGACAGTCGATCACGCTCGTGTCAGGAGGCTCGTGTACACAGGTCCCGTGGGCGCGTGGCCCCGCACACGCCGCCCGGCGGCGGTGGTCGCACCCGCCCGGGTCCGCCCCTGACGGCCGACACCGACGAAGGCTTCCGGCCCACCCCACCACCGCGGTGGATGCGATGGCTGCCGTTCCTCTACGTCGCCCTCGTCCTCCTCCTGGAGATCGCCCTCCGCGAGGAATGGGCGGTCAGCTTCTTCCTCATCGCCCTGCCCGCCATCGCCGCGTACGCCTACGGCCCCGCCGTCGTCGCCGCGCTCACCGTCCTCGCGATCCTCCTCGAAGGCCTCCTCGCCTCGATCACCCACCACCTGGGCGAGACCCACCACGTCACCGCCGACATCGCCACCGCCCTCGTCGGCATCCTCGCGACCGCCCTCGCCGCGCACCGCCGCGGCCAGGAACGCCACCTCGTCCACGCCAACTCCGTCGCCGAGGCCCTGATGCGGGCCCTGCTGCGGCCGGTCCCGCACCAGGTCGGCAACGTCCTCGCGGCCTGCCTGTACCAGCCGAGCGAGGCCGGGACCATGGTGGGCGGCGACCTCTTCGACATCCGCGCCACCCGGGCCGGGGAACGCGCCATCATCGGCGACGTACGCGGCAAAGGACTCCCGGCGGTCCGCACGGTCGCGACGATCCTGGGCAGCTTCCGTGAGGCCGCCCACGAGGCCCGGGACCTGCCGGCCGTCGCCGCCCGACTGGAACGGGGCCTGGTCCGGGAGGCCGAGGAGATCCACGACGACGAACTGTTCGCGACCGCCGTGCTCATCGAGTACGACAGCCGCACGGACCGGGTGACGGTGACCAACCACGGACACGTGGAACCCGTACTGATCTCCCGGGGCCGGGTGCGCACCCTGCAGGGCCCACCGGCGCTGCCCTGATCCGGACGGACGGGCCGGTGGTGTGCACGCACCGGTTCACCCACGGCGACGTGCTCCTGCTGGTCACCGACGGACTGGTGGAGGCCCGCGACACCGACGGCGACTTCTACCCGCTCGTGGAGCGGCTCCGCCACCGCTTCGAAGGCCGCCCGGCACCCGGACCCGCCGAGGTCGTCGACTTCCTCAACACCGACCTCCCCCGCCACGCCCGCACCCTCCACGACGACGTCGCGATGCTCGCCATCGCCCCGTACCACCGGACCTGACACCCCCGCACCGCCGGACCTGCCCCCCCCGCCCACCCGACACCCGTCACGCCCGGCCGCCCCCACCCCTGCCGCGGGAGCCGACGACCGGACCCACCACGCGGCCGGGGCCGTCGCACAGGGGCCGGATCCACGAGCCGGTTCCCGACTGCCTAGGCTCCGGCCATGACTACCGACCAGTGGTACGTCCTCATCGAGGAGGACACCCGGACCACCCGACACGCCGACGGTGTCGAATTCAAACTCCATCGCTGGACACTGGCCGCCCGCCACCTGGTCGACGGCACCCGCGAACAGGCCCTCGCCACGGCCGAGGAAGCGGCCCTCAACCACCTGCCGGCCCTCCTGGCCCGCCACGCGAGAGTGGGGGACACCCCCGCCCGCGACGCCTTCCTCACCCCGGACGGCAGCTGGCTGGTCCGGCTCCGACAGCGCCACCGCGAATGCCACATACGCGTCACCGTCGCCCGTCTCGTCCACACACGGGAGGAGACCCAGGCCCCACCGAAGACCCTGAAGGAGAAGCTCCGCCAGGCCCTGGAAGGCCCCGAGCCCACCGTCACCCCCTGGACGCCCAAGGCGTAGACCCGGACACCCGCCGGCCTCGGCCGGGTACCGGCGGACACCACGAAGGCCCCGACATCGACCCGGGGCCTTCGTGCACTTCGCCGACCTACCCCTTCAACGACCCCGACCGCCGGGCGTCACGCCCCTCCCGTCGCACGGGGAAGGGGAGAACCGCCCACCGGACCGGACCCGGACCCGGACTTGGACCCGGGACCGGGTGCTACCGGAACAGGCGGTCACCGGGAACGGCCATCCGATGGGTGGCGCCGTGACGGTTCACCCAGTCACGGATCAGGCCGATCGAGTTGGCGCACTGCCAACCGCCGTCGTAGTCACGCACCCCGGTGAAGGCCCCGTAGCCCGCGATGATGCCGTCCACCCGCCCCTCACCCAGCAACTTGTCCACGTACCAGGGATCGTTGTAGGTCGTCGTCCACGACAGCGTCGCCGCGAGCCGTCCGCCGTCACGGTCCGCCGCGCCCCTCTTCAACTCCGCGCACGTGTAGTACGTGGCCTCCGTGCAGTTGCCGAACCCCTTGGTGATGTCGCTGTCGCCGTAGTCCATCACCCGGCGACCGGCCGGGAATCCGGCACCGGACCGGTCGAACGCACCCTGGGCCCGGTCACGGGTCCCCGTCGTCGTGATCCCCTCCGACGCGCCGAGCCGGCCCTCCAGGCTCTTCCACCCCCGGCCGCCGACGTCCGGGGTACCGCCACCGTGGTACTCGTAGAACCCGTACAGCACCTGGATCCCCGCGGCCGTCAGCCGCTGCGCTTTGTCACGCAGCCCGGCCACGCTGCACCCGCGGTTCTCCCGCTCCCCGCAGTAGTTCGGGTCCTTGATGTCGAGCCAGACCAGCGACAGCCGCCGTCCCTGGTTCGCGTGGGAGAGGATGCGGTCGACCATGCTGTCGAAGCCGGGGCCCAGCCGGTTGTCGCCGGCCGAGGAGCAGTCGTGCCAGGCCCGCCATTCGTTCGGGTTCCACCACGCGCAGACGTCGATCTCGATGCCGTTGGCGCCGTGTGCGAGCGCGGCGTCCACGCCGTCCAGGGTGTCGACGCGGTGCGCGACGGCGTAGATCGGGTGACGCTGGTCGGCGGCCGCCGCCGGGGCCGTGCCGAGCGTGGTGGCGCCGATGACCGCGCACAGGGCCGAGAGCAACGCCAGGAGCATCCGTGGGCCGGCGCGGTGTTCGATGTAAGAGGTCAAGAAACACTCCGTCATGTCGGTGTCCGGATCGGACGGTTCATCTCACCCGACCACATGCCGGCACGCGATAAATGTATGACGAATGAATTCGGTCGGGGGTGTTCCCGGGAATGGCGGGAAACAGCCGCCGCCCTCTGCGCCGTGTGACGGGAAAACGCCCACGGCCGAAAGAGGTGGCGCGGATTCCGGTGCCGTACGAATCGACTCCGCGCGCCGCGCCGTCCACCGGGACGGTCCGGACCGCGGGCCACAGCTTCCCGCCCCGCCGGAAGGTGCCGGGCCGCGACCGTGTGCGGCACCCTGCGCGGACGGCCCGCACGCCGCGCATTCCGCACCCCCGCCGGAAAATACGGAATCCCGCGCTCCCGCAGAACCAGGCCGGCCCCGCGCAATATCGGGGGAGCGGACGCAATGCCGGGGAATCGGCCGGAAATGCTCTGCGGCCGGTTTCGGCCGACGACGGCATCACCGATCGGAACCGGACGCGGAAGGGCGGCGCACATAACCCCCGGGCACTTGCTGCCGTCCGGACGGCATCGCAATATTCTCCCGACGGTCCGGCCGACCGGCATCCCGTGCACTTTCGGCTTTCCCCTTCCACATCCCGGGAGACAGCTATGTCCGACACCGCACACACCCCCGCGGCAGAACTCCACGACCTGGAGCTCGACCTCGGCGACCTCACCGTCACCTCGATGCGGGACACCGCCGCACTGCCCGAGGGCGGGGCGTCCTGGGGCTCCTGCTCCTGCCAGGGGTCGTCGTCCTGCGCCCAGCCGCAGGACGTCACCGCCCTCGAGGTCTGACCCCCTACACGAGAGGCAACCCATGAACGACGCCACGCAGTCCACCGGTTTCGACCTCGACGACCTCGACCTCGGTGAACTCACCGTGACCTCCATGCGGGACACCGTCGCGCTGCCCGAGGGAGGCGCGTCCAACGGCGGCAGCTCCTGTTCCTGCGGCTCGTCCTCCTGTGCCCACCCGCAGCTGCCCGAACTCCCCCTGTAACCGGGGAACACCACCGCACCGCAGCACCACCGCACCGCAGCACCACCGCACCGCAGCACCACCGCACCACCGCACCACCGCACCACCGCGTCACCGCACATCGCACCACCGCGTCACCGCACATCGCACCACCGCGTCACCGCACATCGCACCACCGCGTCACCGCACATCGCACCACCGCGTCACCGCACACCGCGCCACTGCACATTGCACACCGCACCACCGCACCACAGCGCCACCGCGTGACCGTTCGCCAGAGGCTTCCCGCCGGGCCCCGCGCCCGGCGGGAAGCCGCGCGCCGCCCCCACCCACAGGACGGGAACCCATGCCGCAGCCGCGCCCGCACTCCGCCCCCGGCCCCGACGGCTACCGGGTACGGTCCGCGCCCTACGCGCTGGCCCGCGCCACCGTCCTCGCCCACCCGGCCCAGCATCCCGCCGCGGCCGCATTCCGGGACCTGCTGACCCGCCTCCACCGGCTCGACACCGAACTGGCCCTGACCGCCGCACCGCTCTGCGACGACCTCTACGCCGCCCGCGACTCCCATCCCGCCGACTTCCACCGCGACACCGTCCTGCCCCTGCGCCGGGCCCTGCACAACCGCCGCGAACCCCGCCCCGCCCTCCTCGCCCGCCTCGGCGACCTGCCGGCCCGCCTGCCCCGCCTCGCGGCCTGGCTCGCCCTGCGCGCCGACCGCACCACCCTCCTCACCGCCCTCGACACCGCCTGCGGCCCCGCCCTCGACGCCGAACGCGCCGCGCTCGCCGCCCTCTGCCGCGAACCCGCCCTCGCCAAGGCCACCGCCCTGACCAGCGCCGACCTGCTACGCGCCATGAACCGTGCCGCCACCGGCACGGCCGACCGCCGCGCCCGCAAGGAGGAACCCACCGTGCTGCGCTACGCCCTGCGGGCCAGCACCAAGACCAGCCCGCTGTCATGGTTCACGGCGGTCGGATGGGGCCCACTGGCCGGCGACCCGGCCGACGGCCCCGCCCGCCCGGTGACCTCCTGGGGCGCCGCACCCGTCCTCGACGGCCCCCTGCGCTCCGTCGTACGGGCCAACCGCACCCTGACCACCGCGCTGACCCTCGCCCTCCTCGACGCGCCGCACCGGCGCACCACCCTTCCCCACCGCGTCACCAGCACCGCACGGACCGACGGCCCCCGCACCGCCTACACCCGCGACCGGCCCTCCTTCGCCGGCGGCCGCTACCTCGTACCCGGCGAGGACCAGGCCGAGGTGACCTCCGGCGGACCGCTGCGCCTGCTTACCCACCTCGCCGAGAACCCCGTACCCCTCCCGGACCTGACCCGGCACCTGGCCGCGGCGCTCTGCCCGCACGGCCCGGACGACGAGCACGACGGCGGCGACGGGAACGACGGGGGCGACGGGGGCGACGGCGGGGGAGACGGGGGTGACGGGGACGGCAGCGGTGGCGGCCGGGCCGCGGTCGCGGCCTTCCTCGACCGGCTCACCCGCGCGGACCTGCTGGTCCCGCAGCACCCCGTCGCCCCGCAGGACCCCGACCCCCTGCAACGCCTCGGCGCCTGGGTACGCTCCTTCGCACCCGGCCACCCCGAGGACGCCCACCGCGCCGACCGGATCGCCGAACTCGGCGCGCTGACCGCCCGGTTCGCCGCCGCCCCGGCCACCGACCGCCCCGGCCTGCTCACCGCCCTCACCCAGCGCTGGACCGCCGAGCTGGCCGCCGCCGGCCGGCCCGTCCCCACCGGCTCCGCCCCGCTGACCGTCCTGTCCGAGGACGTGATCGCCCCGCGCCCGCCGGTACTCGACGGGTTCCTCGGCGCCGCCGACCACGAGGCCCTCGCCGAGGTCACCGCCCTCGCCGAACTCTTCGACCTCGGCCACCTCGTCCGCCGCGTCCTGCGGGACCGCTTCGTCGAACGCTACGGCCGAGGCGGACGCTGCGCGCACCCCTGGGAGTTCGGCGCCGACGTCACCGCCGCCTGGGAGTCCGCCGGACGCATCGCCCTGCTCGACCCCGCCGACCGCGACGCGTTCCCCACCGAGACCGAACCCCTGGCCCGGCTGCGCGCCGAGATCACCGCCGCCCTGCGCGAGCCCGACAGCCCCCGGGACCGCACCACCCCCGCCGCCCCCGACGAGGCCGTCCTGCCCGCGGACACCCTCAAGACCCTCGGGGAACGACTCCCCGCCACGGCCCTCGAACGCCCCCTCAGCTACACCTACTTCCTCCAACGCGACCCCGCCGCCGGACTGCTGACCGTCAACCACGTCTACGGCGGCTGGGGCCGCTTCACCAGCCGCTTCCTGGACTTCCTCGACCCCCGCGCCACCACCGAGGTGTCCCGGCAGATCCGGCGCGGCCTCGGCCCCGGCGCCCGCCCCGCCCAGATCCGCCCCGTCGGCGGATTCAACGCCAACCTCCACCCCCTCCTGGTCCCCGACGAGATCGGCCCCGACCGCGACCGCACCCCCATCGCCGAGGCCGACCTCGAACTCGTCCACGACGAAGCCACCGACCAGGTCCGCATCCACCTGCGGACCACCGGCGAACCCCTCGACGTGCTCTACCCCGGCTTCCTCGCCCCCGTGCTCCTGCCCGCCCGCATCGCACCCCACCTCGCCGACCACCCCGCCGGCGCCGTCGACCTCCGCCCCCTCGCCCCCCGCCGGACCCTCGACGCACCCGGCGGCCCGGTCACCGTCAGCTCCCGCCTCCGCCACCGCCACGTCATCCTCCAACGCCGCCGCTGGCTCCTGCCGCCCGCCGTCGTGGCCGCCCTGCGCGCCGACCTCGCCGCCGACACCCACCCCCACCGGGTCCCCGCCACCGCCACGGCCGACTGGCGCGCCCGCCTCGGCCTGCCCGAACAGGTCTTCCTCCACCCGGTCGCCGCCGCCCCCACCGGCCGCGCCACCGAAGACTTCCTCAGCCGCCTGACCCGCCCCAAACCGCACCTCGCGGACCTCGGCAACGCCCTGCACCTGCGCTGCCTGGCCAAATGGCTGTCCCGACACCCCGACGGCGTCGTCCTGGAGGAGGCACTGCCCGCCCCCGGCGGCCTGCCCGCACCCACCCGGGCCGTCGAACTCGCCCTGGAGGTCTACCGGGACGGACGCCCACGATGACCCACCCGACCGGCCCGCAGCACCACGACAGGAGCGCACCGGACATGCCGTCCCCCGACCCCGAAGCCACCCCGGGACCAGAGACCCGCGACCACGGCGCGCTGGACGTCGCCGCCTACTACCACCACCCGGTCAAAGCCCCGCTGCTGCGCGAGGTCATGCTGCCCCTGGCCACCGCCGCCACCGCCGACGGCACCACCGCCCACGTCGAGCGGCACTGGCTCCACGGCCCGCACCTGCGGCTGCGCCTGCAGGGCAGCGACCCCGCCGCCGTCGCCGACACCGCCCGGGCCGCCGCCGCCCGCATCCGCACCTGGCTGCGCGCACACCCCTCCCACAGCGACCTCGACCGGGCCCAACTCCTGCAACAGGCCGCCGAGGCCGGGCGCGCCGAACTCCTCCCCCCGCCCTACGGGCCCGTCCACCCCGACAACACCACCCGCATCGAACCCGTCGACCGGAGACCGGTACGGGGCCTGCTCGGAGCGGACGGGACCCGCCTGCGCGAGGACCTGCTGCACTCGGGCCTGGACGCCCTACGGGCCGGCGCCGACTTCCTCGGCCGGCACGGGGACACCGACCGGGCCCGGCTCCGCCTCGCGGTCACCGCCCTGGCCGCCCACGCCTGCGCCCACCCCGGCGGCCTGACCGGCGGACACTGGTCCTACGTCTCCCACCTGGAGGACTTCCTCCTCCACGACGACCCCGACGGAAGACTCCGCGCCACCTTCGAACGCCACGCGCAAGCCGCCGGGGACACCGTCACCGCCCTCGTCGCACGCATCGCCGACGGACACACACACGACTGGGAACAGGCCTGGGCCGACTTCTCCCGCGACGCCTGGCAACTCACGGCCCGCCGCCACGCCGCCGGCGCCGACCTCCACGGAAACCCCCTCGCCTACCGGACCCGGGCGGCCGCCACCGGCGACGCCGCCGCCCACGAACGCTGGAACCAGGACATCCGCACCCGCTACAGCGAGTTCCACCGACTGCTGCGCCGCGCCGACCCGCAGGGCACGATGTGGAGCCGCCCCGACTACCTCATCCACCGGGCCTGCACCAACGCCCTGTACCGGCTGTTGACCGTCTGCGACGTCCGCCCCCTGGAGCGCTACCTCGCCGCGCACCTCGTCGTCCGCGCCGTGCCCGCCCTGACCGGCTGCGACTGGCGCACCGAGATCGGCGCCGTCATCGACGCGGTGGAGGCCCGCACATGACCGGCGAACCCACCACCCACGACACCGAGAACACCGCGGTCCCCGCCGATGCCGCCGAGGACACCGGTGGCACCGGCGCCGCCGGCGGGGACCGCGCGAGCGACGGCGGCCGGCCGCACCCCGGCGACCGACTGCGCCCCGGCACCGCCGTCACACCGCTGCGCGCCGGCCTGCACCTGCGGGGGCGGCGCGGCAGCCTCACCCTGGAAGGCAGCACCGCCGTCCCCGTGGTGTGGGGCCTGCTGGAGGAACCCCTGCGCACCGGGGGCCTCGCCGGATTCCGGGACGGCCTGGAGCCCGGATCGGCCGTCCGCGCCGCCACCGACACCCTCCTCGACCGGCTCGCCGACCACGACCTCCTCCTCCCCGCACCACCCGCCGCCCCCCACCCCCACCCCCACCCCGCCGTCGCACGGTGGATCGACGCCACCGCCGCGCACCCCGACGCCGCGGCCGCCCTCCTGGCCACCGCCCGGGCCGAGGTCCTGGCCTCCGACCCGAACTCCCCGACCGCCACCGCCGCCGTACGGGCGCTGACCGCAGGCGGTGTGCCCGTCACCCTCACCCCCGACCCGGACCTGCCCCCGGACCGCATCCTGCTGACCGTCCGCGGCACGGGCCCGGACCGGGCGGTCGCCGCCGGACGGGGCGGCGCCACCGGATACGTGACCGCCCCCGGCAGCACCGCCCAGGCACGCGCCGACGCAGCGGCCCTCGAAGCCCGCCTCACCCACACCGCCGTCGAGCCGCAACCCCGAAGGATCCCGGGCACGTTCGCCGCGCTGCTGGCCGGCGCCGCCGCGCACCGGCTGCTGTGCGCGGCCGCCCGCCTGCCCGACCCGGCCACCGAGGCCGACGACCCGCGGCTGCTCCCCGGCATCCCCACCGTCCTCCTCGCCGACGCCCGCCCCGCGCGCGCCGACCACTACAGCTGGCTCGGCCCCGAACGGATCGACGCGGACCGCCACGTCCACCTCGCGCCCCCGACCGGACTCGCCGAGGCACTGCGGCGGATCACCGCCCTCGGCGAGCACCGCTGCGGACCCCTGCCCGCACCCCTGCCGGGGGACCTGCCCCAACTCCCCGTCCCCCTCGCCACCTGCACACCCCCCGCCCCCGCCGCCGGGCACGCCACCACCCCCCGCACCCTGACCGGCGGCGGGCCCCGCCTCGACCTGGCCCGCCTCGAACTGTTCTGCCGCGCCGCCGAACTCCTCCTCGGGGAAACCGCGTTCACCGTCGGCGCCGACCCCGGGCACGCCCGCGGCCGCGCCCTGCGCCACACCGCCGCACGCCGCCTCGCCGCCGCCCCGCACGACCGTCCCCCGACGGACCCGGCCCACTGGTCCGGCCACCCGCAGCTGCGCCACTGGTGGACGACCCTCACCGGCCGGCTCGCCGTCCCCGCACGACTGGAGGTGCACCGGGCGGCCCCCCACGCACACGCCTACCGGGCCGTGGTCCGCCGCATCCCGCACGAGCCGGGGCCGGGGTACGGGCCGGGCCCGCTGCTCGGCGAGGCCGTCGAGGCCACCCCCGGCGACGCCGCCGCCTTCGCCGCACTGGCCGCCGTCACCACCGTCCGCACCGCCGCGGCCGCAGCGCCCGGCGGCGCCCCGCCACCGCCCTCCGGGGGCGCGGCCGCCCCGCTGGCGGCGGCCGGAGTGCCCACCGCCGCCTGGGAGGACCCCGGCTGGACCGGCGGCTGGCTCGCCGACCTGGCCGGACGTGAGGAAGCCCTCCAGGACACCCTGCACCGGCTGTACGGAGCCGGGCCCGCGACCACACCACGCGCACCGGCACCGCCTGCACGGGACTTCGGCCTCGCGGGCCTGCTGCGCTCCTTCGGCTTCACCGTGCTGCACACCCCCGAGGAGGCCCGATGACCCGTCCCGCCACGGCCCCCACCCCCGCCCCCACCCCCGCCCCTGCGGCCGCGGCCGGTCCGGGCCCCGTCCCCGTCCTGGATGCCGCCGCGGCACTGGCGGCCACCACCGGCCGGGCCGCCGTCGTACTGACCCGCTGGACCCTCGGTCTCGCCGAGGAACTGAGCCGCCACGCCCTGCACCGGCCCGTGACCCTGGTCCCGGTGCGCTACGACGGCCCGCTCGCGGTGATCGGACCGGTGCTCCGGCCGGGCGCCGCCGCCTGCCTCGTCTGCACCGAGTACCAGCGCCTGGCGACCGCGGGCGGCCGGGTTCCGTGGCAGAGCCCGCAGCTGACCCTGGCCGGTGTCCCCTCACCCGCCCTGACCCCGGCCGTGGAGGCCCTCGTCCACGACCTCCTCGACCCCGACCCCGACCCCGACCCCGACCCTGACGCGGACGCGGACGCGGGCACGGCCGTCGTCCACCTCGTCCACCAGGGCCGCGGCTCCTGGTCCACCCACCACGTCCGCCCGGTCGGCGGCTGCGACGTCTGCCACCCGCTGCCCTCCGACACACGGACACCGCTCCACCCCCTGCCCCGCGGACCCCGCCCGCTGCCCGACCCGACCGTCCTGCGCGGCCCCAACCCCCGCACGAGCGGCACCGCACTGCGCACCGCCCTGCACGACGAACGCTTCGGCCCCGTCCGGCTGCTGCGCCGCTCCGAGGACTCGGCGTTCAGCCTCACCAGCGCGATCGTCACCGACGGCAGATCCCTCGACGACGGCGGCCACGGCCGGGCCCGTACCTTCCCCGACAGCGAACGCATCGCCCTCTTCGAGGCCGTCGAACGGTACGCGGGCATGCGCCCCACCGGCCGCCGCACCGACCTGCTGGCCTCCTACGCCGAACTGGGCCCCGCCCGCGCCCTGGACCCCGCACGGCTCGGCCTGCCCGACCCCGCCCACCACGGCCACCCCGCCTCACCCACCGTCCCCTACACCCCGGACCTGCCGCTCCACTGGGTACAGGGCTGGTCCCTCACCCACCGCAGGCCCACCGCCGTCCCCGAACACGTCGCCTACTGGGACGTGCCGGGAGCGGACCGGCCACGCGTCGTGTACGAGTCCTCCAACGGCTGCGGCCTCGGCAACAGCCCCGAAGAGGCCGCCCTGTACGGGCTGTTCGAGGTCGCGGAACGCGACGCCTTCCTCATGGCCTGGTACGCCGCCACCCCGCTGCGCCGCATCCACCCGCCGGCCGACGACACCGACACCCTGATGCTCGCGGACCGGGCGGCCGCCGCCGGCTACCGGCTCCTGCTCCTGGACGCGACCAACGACTTCGCCGTCCCGGCCGTCCTGGCGGTCTGCCGCTACGAGGGCGGCCACCCCGACGCACCGCGGATGTTCCTCGCGGCCGGCGCCCACCACGATCCCCGCACCGCCATCCGCTCCGCCGTCGCCGAGGTCGTCACCAACGTGCTGGAGGCACCGCACCGCTCCTTCGCCGAAGGAGGGCCACGCGATGCCGGACGCCTGCGGCCCATGCTGGAGCACCCCGAACTCGTCCTCACCCTCGACGACCACGTCGGGCTGAACACCCTGCCCCAGGCCGCCCCACGCCTGGAGTTCCTCCTCGCCGACACCCCGGCCACGACGGTCGAGGCGGCCTGGCCCGGCGCCCCCGCCCCGGTGCCCGACCTCTCCGGCCTCCTGACACGGACCGTCGCCCGGCTGGCCCGGGCCGGACTGGAGGTCGTCACCGTCGACCAGAGCGAGCCGGGGCTGCGCGAACGGTTCGGCCTGCACTGCGTGAAGGTCGTCGTCCCCGGCGCGCTCCCCATGACCTTCGGACACGTCAACCGGCGCACCCTCGGCCTGCCCCGGCTGCTGGAAGTGCCCCACCGCCTGGGCCGCACCGGCCGGCCGGTCCACCACGGCGAACTGCCCCTGCACCCGCACCCCTTCCCCTGACCCGACACGCGAGGCGAGGACCGGACGACGTGACGACGACCGACAACCACACCGGCACCGGCACGACCGCCGCCGCCGGCATCTGGCAGAGCCACCACCTCTTCCTGCACTCCACCACCGAGGACACCGACCGCTTCCTGACCCGGGACGCGGCCCCCCTCCTCGACCGGCTCGTGACCACCGGCCAAGCCACCGACTGGTTCTTCATCCGCTACGGGCAGGACGGCCCCCACCTCCGCATCCGCGTCCGCACCCCCGCAACCGCGCCCGCGACCGCCGCGGACCCCACCCCGCTCCAGGACCTGCCGGACCTGCCGGACCTGCCGGACCTGCTGGCCCGGCTCGCCCGCCAGGTGCCCGCCGTCCCCGGCCCCTGGCCCTCCCGGCACGCCGAGATCCACGCCGTGCCCTACGTACCCGAGACCCGGCGCTACGGCGGACCGCGGGCCCTGCCCGTCGCCGAGGCCCTCTTCGCCGCCTCCACCCGCACCGCCCTCGACGTACTGCGGGCCCTGCCCGCCACCACCACGGCCGCATCCCGCCTCACCGCCGCCGCGGACCTCGCGCACACCACGGCGTACGCGCTCGGCATGGACCCGCTCGCCGCCGCACGCCGGCTCCGCGCGCACGCGGCCGGCTGGCGCTGGGTCACCGAGGTGCCGCTGCTGCCCGCCGCCGCCGTCCACACCCGGGTCAACACCGTCCACGCCGCGCAGCGCACGACCCTCGCGGCGCGCGCCGCGGACCTGCGCGAGCGCCTGAACGCCGGCACCGCGGCGCCCTGGCTCGCCTACTGGGCCGAACAGGTCCGGGAGGCCGACGCGGCGCTCGACGGCCCCGACGAACGGACCCGGGCCGAGATCTGGGGCTCCCAACTGCACATGCTGTTCAACCGGCTGGGAGTGAGCCCCGACGAGGAACGGGCCGTGTGCCGGCTGGCCGCGCGCACCCTGCTGGAGACGGACGGACCGGCGGGCTTCTTCCCGCCCGGCCCCGCCGCCCCCGACCTGCAGTACCTGGAGCGCAGCAAGTTCCAGATCGGCCGCGGCGAGGACTCGGCACTGCGCCCCCTGCCCGCCCCGGCCCCGGCACCCGCCCCGGCACCCGACCCGGCCGGGCCCACCGAGATCCCGCTCCCCGCCGACCCGTTGCCCGCCGTCCCCCTGGCCGAAGTACTCGCCGCACGCTCCTCGCTGCGCGGCGCCCTCACCGGCCCCCTCGACACCGGCACGCTCGGCGCCCTGCTGTGGCACTCCCTCGCCGAGAGCGGCCGCAGCGAACAACACCTCGCCGACGGCACGACCCGTACCCTGGCCCACCGCCCCTACCCCAGCGCGGGCGCCCTCCACACGGCACGCGTCCGCCTCCTCGTCCTCGACGTGGCCGGGCTCCCCGCCGGCACCTACGACTGCGTCCCCGAACGCCGGACCCTGCGCCGCATCGGCCCGGCGGCCCCGCTCGCGGACATCACCGCCCTGTCGACCTACCTCTCGCGCCCCTCCACCGACCCGGACTGGATCGGCATCGCACAGGCACCGGTACTCCTGGCCCTCTACGTCGACCTCGGCCTGCTGCGCCGCCGCTACGGACTGCGCGCACTGCGCCTGGCCCTGCTGGAGACCGGCCACCTGGCCCAGACCCTGCTGCTCACGGCGTCGGCCCTGGGCCTGGGCGGGACCACCCTGGGCGGCTTCCACGACGACCTGGCCCACGAACTGCTCGGACTCCACGACCCGGACCAGCCGCTCCAGTACCTCCTTCCCCTCGGCCGCAGCCCGCACCGCCACGGCAGCTGACCACGACACACGACGGAGCCGCACCGCACCGCACCCGGCGCCAGGGCGGGAACGCCCGGCCCGGCCCTGCCCGGCCCGGCACACGGGGTGCCGGGCAGGGACACCGCCGACCGTCACCCTCGACCTTGATCTGTCAAGTCCCGAAAGGTCGCGGCATGACGGAGTGCGGGGGAGCGGGGCCTACTCAGGAGATGGACGCACGCGTAGTGGACGGTCCCCGCCGGGGCGTTCTCGGACGTCCGGGCCCCACCTGCGGGATGTGGAGGCGTTGACGGTTCGGAAGGAGTGAGCGCATGCGAGTCACCACGGTTTACCCACTGCCCTGTGCCGGGGGGCGAGCGTCGTGAATTCCCTGCCCCCTTCCTCCGAGCAGCCCACCGGCCCGCCGCCCGGCCCCTTGTCCGGCCGAAGCTCACATCCGGAGCCCCCGCCCCCGCCCCCGCCGCCCCCACCGGGCCCTCCGCCGCCCACCGGGCCCCCGTCGGGCCCCCTCCCGGTCTCCTCCGGCGGGTTCCCACCACCGCCGGCGGACGGCGGCGGCCGCGTTCGCGGACGGCGGTCGCGCAGGATCCTGCTGAGCGCGAGCACGGCGGTGGCCGTGGTCTCGGCGGTGGTCCTCGGCTTCACCGTGCTGGGCGGGAACACCGCCGCGGGCGGCGAGGTCTTCCTCCAGGCCGCCCCGGAGGCCGGACCCGACCCGTTCACCCCCTCGACGGCCACACAGGCCGAGAGCGTCGCCAACGCCATGCCCATGAACACGGGCGCGAACACGAAGGACGGTACGAGCACCAAGCGCACCGAGGCCACCACGGACGGCACGGACGGTGCGCGCACGCTCGAGGTCGACGGCGGGTACCCAGGGCTGTACGGCGGCACGCGGAACGTCGCGAGCTGCGACGTCGAGAAGCAGATCCGCTTCCTCACCCGGCACCCGGACAAGGGCAGGGCGTTCGCCGTCTCGCTGGGCGTCCGGCAGGCCGGGATCCCCTCGTACCTGCGGTCGCTGACCCCCGTCCGACTGGGTTGGGACACCAGGGTCACCAACCACGGATACCGGGACGGCGCGCCCACCAGCTACCAGGCGGTCCTGCAGGCCGGTACCTCCGTGCTGGTCGACGCCCAGGGCGTGCCCCGGGTCCGCTGCGCCTGCGGCAACCCCTTGGACCCGCCCGTCGCGGTCAGGGGCCGGCAGACGTACAGCGGCGCGAAGTGGTCCTCGTTCCGCTCCACCGGCCTCGTCGCCGTCAAGCCCGCCGTGAAGCCGGTCAAGACCGTCACGGTCTTCGACCAGGACGGCAAGGAATGGTACGAGCGCCCGAGCGGAGCGGCGCGGGGCGAGCCCGACCGCGCGGTCCCGCCCCCGAAGGGCCAGACCCCCGGCTCCGCCTACCCGGTCCTGCCGGCGGCCCACCCGGGAACGGGCCGCCCACCCCCCGCCACGACCCCGAACCGGCCCCCGGGCGACGCCCCGGGGCAGGAGCCGGCCCCGCCCTCGGGCCGGAAGCCGGGCACGGACCCGGACGAGAGCCCGCAGAAGGCGCCGGGCCAGGACTCCGGCACGGACCCGGGCAAGGCCCCCGAGAAGGAACCGGGCCAGGACCCGGCGAAGGAACCGGGCCAGGACCCGGTGAAGGAGCCGGGCCAGGACCGGGAGAAGGAGCCGGGCCGCAAGCCTGACAAGGCGCCCGGACCGGACACGGGCAAGCAGCAGGACCAGGCCCCGGACAAGCCCCCCGCGGAGGCCCCGGCCAAGGACCCTGACGAGGCTCCCGCCAAGGACCCGGGGAAAGCACCCGACCAGGCTCCTGACCAGGCCCCCGCCAAGGAGTCGGGCAAGGACCCGGGGAAGGCCCCCGACCAGGAGCCGGGCAAGGACCCGGCCGAAGACCCCGGCAAGGAGCCGGGCGAACAGCCGGGCAGGGACCCCGGCCAGGAGCCAGGTGAGAAGTCCGATCAGGCTCCAGGGAAGGTGCCCGGCCAGGAGTCGGGCAAGGACCCGGGCAAGGACTCGGGTCGGAAGTCGGGCCAGGAACCGGCGAAGGTGCCTGGTCAGGAACCGGGGAAGGCTCCCGACCAGGAGCCGGACGAGGACCCGGAAAAGGCGCCCGGCAAGGAGCCGGGCAAGGGTCCGGTGAAGGACCGGGGCCAGGAGTCGGGCAAGGACCCGGCGAAGGTGCCCGGTCAGGGGTCGGGCAAGGAGGACTCGGGTGAGAAGTCGGGCCACACTCCGGCGAAGGTGCCTGGCCAGGAGTCGGGGAAGGAGCCTGGCCAGGAGTCGGGTGGGAAGTCGGGCCACACTCCGGGAAAGGTGCCCGGTCAGGGGTCGGGCGAGGATCCGGCGAAGGACTCGGGTCGGAAGTCGGGCCAGGACCCGGCGGAGGCGCCTGGTCAGGACCCGGGGACGGACTCGGGGGAGAAGCCGGGTCACACCCCGGGGAAGGTGCCCGGTCAGGAGTCGGGCAACGATCCGGCGAAGGACCGCGGTCAGGGGTCGGGCAAGGCGCCCGGAACGGGCGCGGGCGAGGAGCGTGGCCAGGCCCCGGACACGGCTCCCGGGAAGGCGCCGGACTCCGGCCGTGACCCCGGGAGGGCCCCCGGCCACGACACGGGCAAGGGGACCGGCCAGAACTCCGGGCGCCCGCCGGGCCAGGCTCCGGACACGGCCCCCGGGAAGGCGCCGGACTCCGGCCGGCAGCAGGGCAAGGCCCCGGACAAGGGAGCCGGCAACGTTCCCGGAACGGCCCCCGGGAACGAGCCGGTCAAGAATCAGGGCCAGGACTCCGGCTCCGGCTCGGGCACCCGCTCGGGGAAGTCACCGGGGAACGGGCCGGGCGGGAGCACGGGTGCGAACCCCGGCGGCGACCCGGGGCGGCAGCGAGGCGGGGATCATGGCGGCGACCCGGGGGAGCAGCCCCGATGATCCGGCGGTCCGGTGGTCCGTGTTCCCGGGCGACGACGCCCCGACCGGGCCACCGCCGGGCCGAGGCCCGCGGTGGCCGCGCCGCACGTGGGCGACGACAGCCGTACCGTCGTCCTCGACGGCCTGATCCCGTCAGGGGAGCGGGGTTCCGCGCACCGCCGGTGATCCCGCGGACCGGGCCCGCCCAGGGGCACCCTCCGACAGCACGGCCCGCCCGCGTCCTGCGACGCACCGGAGGCCGAGGGTGCTCCTGCGCCCCTCACCCGCCGGCCCCGGCTCCGGCCCCCACCCCGGACGACCCCGACCCCGGGCCCCGACCCCGGGCCCCGACCCCGGGCCCCGACCCCGGCTCCGGCCCCCACCCCGGACGACCCCGACCCCGGCTCCGGCCCCGACCCCGGTCCCGCGTCGCGACGTCATGGCGTCGCCGATGCGTCGTCCAGCCATCCCGCCTCCCGGGCCGCGTCCAGCGCGGCATTCGTGAAGTGCGTGACGATCGGTGACGGCGAGGTCTCCGGGAGCACCAGGTGGGTGGCGAGCGGTCGGGTCCCGTCGGCGAGCGGGACCCAGCGCAGCCAGCCCGGCAGTTGGTCGCCGGACGACGCGGCGACCAGACCCACCGTGCGGGCGTCCCGCAGCACGCTCTGCGTGGGGTCGAAGGCCATCGGGCGCTCCGTCAGCCGTGGCACCAGGCCGGCCCCGCGGAAGACCGCCAGCACCTCGTCGTAGTGGCCGGGGTTGGCCTGCCGTTCGTGGAGCACCAGCGGGAACGCCGCGACCTCGGCCAAGGTGAGCTCGCGCCGTGCGGCCAGCGGATGGGCGGCCGCCAGGAGCACCCCGCGCGGTTCGGTCCGCACCAGCAGCAGCCGGACGCCCGCCACCACCTCCGGCGAACGCGCGATCCCGGCGTCCGCCCGCCCGTCGAGCACCGCGTGCGCGATGTCGGGGGTCCGCAGCACCTCGGCGGCGACCTGGACGTCCGGCAGCCGCACCCGCAACGCCTCCACCAGGCTCGGCACGGTCCCGTACCCCGTGCTGGTGCTGTACACCAGGCGCAACCGGCCCAGCTCGCCGCGCCCCGCCCGCCGGGCCGCCTCCCACACGTCCTCCAGCGCGGCGAGCGCACCCGCACCGCGCTGGTACACGGCCTGGCCGGCCTCCGTGAGGCGCACGACACGGGTGGTGCGGTGCAGCAGCAGCACCCCCAGCCGGCTCTCCAGCCGGCGGATCTGTGTGCTCAACGCCGGTTGCGCGATGTGCAGTCGGGCCGCCGCCCGGGTGAAACTGCCCTCCTCGGCCACGGCCAGGAAGTACCGCAACAGTCTCGCCTCGGGCATGGTCACCCCGTCATCGTAGGGGCCACCGCCCCATTCATACCCGGGAGTTATGAACCGAGACAGAGCTGGTCTTTCCCTCCCGGCCGCGGCCCTGCCTACGGTCGACGCATGACCTCTTCCCGCACGACTCCCGCCTCCACGCGCCCCGTTCCGCCGATCCTCCCGCAGCGGATGCGCGCCTGGATCGGCACCCCCGACGGCCCCGACCTGCGCATCGTGGCCCTGCCCGAACCGGCCCCGGACCAGGCGCTGGTGAGCGTCGCGGCCTTCTCCGTCAACCGCGGCGAACTGAACCTGTTCCGGCGCCGCGCCGAGGGCTGGCGGCCCGGGCAGGACCTGGCCGGGACCGTCGTACGGGCCGCGGCCGACGGCAGCGGACCCGCCGCCGGTACCCGGATCGCGGCGATGAACGACTTCGGCGGCTGGGCCCGGTACGCGGCCGTCCCCGTCGACCGCCTCGCCGTCCTGCCCGACGCGGTGGCCTTCACCGAGGCGGCCACCCTCGGCGTCGCCGGACTGACCGCCCTGCGCGCCCTGCGCCGCGGCGGGCCGCTGCTGGGCCGCCGCGTCCTGGTCACCGGCGCGAGCGGCGGCGTCGGCTCCTTCGCCGTGCAACTGGCCGCCGCCGAGGGCGCCGAGGTGACCGCGCTGACCGGCACCCACCGCGACCTCGACCTGAAGGCCCTGGGCGCGCACCACGTCGTCACCTCCCTCGCCGACACCGACGGCGACTTCGACGTGATCCTCGAATCCGTGGGCGGGGAGGTGCTGGTCACGGCGCTCAAGCGGCTGTCGGCCTTCGGCCACATCGTGGTCCTGGGCACCTCCTCCGGCCGCACGGCCAGCCTCAGCATCTCCTCCTTCGTGCCCCACGCACGCCAGACCCTGCACCCCTTCTGGGTGTTCGGGTCCGGCGAGCCCGTCGGCGAGGACCTGGAACTGCTCGTCCGCCTCATCGACCTCGGCCGGCTGCGACCGGTCCTGGGCCACCAGGACGCCTGGGAGCGGCTCCCCGAGGTGATGACCTCGCTGCGCGAACGCCGGATCGCCGGCAAGGCCACCCTGCTCGTCCACGACGGGGCGTGAGGGCATGGCACGGATCGTCGTCGTCGGCTCGCCCTACCGGGCCGGCAGCGGGAGGATCATCGCCGCGACGGCGGCCGAACGGGGCCACACGGTCCGCTACGTCGGCGACCTCGGCGACCCGGCCCGGCCGGAGGACCTCGGCGAACCGACCGACGCAGCAACCGTGTGGGAAGGCGCCGACGCCGTCGTGCTCGTGCCCCGGCGCGGGGACGCCCGGGTGCACACCGAACGGGCCACCCACGTGCTGCTGGAGCAGGTCCGCCGCCACGCCCCCGGCGCGCACTTCGTCCTCTTCAGCTCCTTCGCGGTCGGCCACGGACCGGCCCACCCCCTCAACCGGATCGACGACACGCTGCTGCCGGCACGGGTCGCCGCCGAGCGTCTGGTGCGCACGAGCGGCCTGCCCTACACCGTCGTGCGGCCCACCTGGATGACCGACGACCCGCCCGGCAGTCACGCCCTGACCCTGACCCAACACCCCTACGGGGACGGCATGGTGGCCCGCGCCGACATGGCCGCCGCGATCGTCGCGGCCATCGAGGAGCCCGCCGCCCGGTGCACGACCTTCAGCCTGTTCAACGAACCCGGCACCCCCGTGGCCGACTGGGCCGCGGCGTTCGCGGCCCTGCGCCGCGACGAGCCGCAGGAGGAGCTGTGATGCCCCCACGTCCCGCCGCCCAGCACGCCTGGGAGGACACCTTCCGTGCCGACGAGGCCGGCCGCGCCCTGCCGCCCCGCCACCACCGACTGCTGATGCTCGACGTGGTGGGCTCCCCCCTGCCGCGCGACGCCCACCACCTGGAGGCCGCGCTCGGCGCCCTGGAGGAGCGGTACGGGCACGGGCCCGACGGCATCCTGATGTGCCTGGGCTGGGGCCCGGGCTGGTTCGAGCGGCACACACCGCTGCGTTCCCCGGTGGGGCGGCCCGTCCCGATGGCCCGCTGGGAGAACCCGGTGCTGGAGGCGTACGACGCCTGCCTGCACCTGGCCTCCGACCGTCAGGAGACGGTGACGCAGGCCGCCGCGTCGCTCTTCGGTCCCGGACCGCACGACCAGCGCAGGCGCCTGGTGCTGCGCGAGACCCGTGCCGGCTTCGTGGGGGAGGGCCTGCCGGCCGTGCGGCGGCCGCAGGCCGCGATCCCCGCGGACGCCCCGCTGCTGCTGGGCTTCCACTCGGGACTGCGGCGCAACCAGGCCACCGAGGAGGAGGTCTCGATCCTCGAGGGGCCGTTGGCCGGCGGCACGACCATGCACGTCAGCTACATCGTCCTGGACACCGACAGCTGGTACGAGCAGCACGAGGACGAGCGCGCCGCCCTGATGTACTCGCCCCGCACGACCGCGAAGCAGGCGCACGAGCTGGTCGAGGACGCGGAGAGCGACCGTACGGAGCTGGCGGCGGTGGCCGCCGCCCACGGCCGGGTCGGCCATGCCCAGGCGACCGGGCGGGCCCGGCTCGCCGGCCGGCCGCGGATCAACCGCAGGGACTTCGCGACGCTCGACCACGGGGTGCCCGGCACCCACTTCGTGTCCCTGCAACGCACCATGGAGGACTTCCACGCCACCCGGGCGATGATGAACGCGGCCGACGCGTCCACCCACCACGGGGGGATCGGCGTGCGCCGCAACAACGGCATCAACGCGTTCATGGACGTCCGCAGCCGGGCCACCTTCGCCGTGCCCCCGCGCGCGCAGCGCGCCTATCCGGGGCTGCCGGGGCCGCCCGCCTGAGCGGGCCCGGCCCCCGCGCACACCCACCGCCCCCGCACCCGCCGCACCCGCCGCTCCCGCCGCTCCCGCACCTGCCGGGCGACGACCGCCGGGCGAGGGCCTGCGGGTACGGCCGTGGCCGGTCAGCCCGACCGGCCCGAGATCCGGGCGAGCAGGTCGTCCAACGCGGCGCCCGACGCCGAACCGGGTTCCGGGCTGAACACCACGGCCCATTCCCCGTTCTGCGCCCCCTCCTCCAGCACCACCCGGGAGAGCTCCATCGGGCCCACCGCGGGATGCTCGAAACGGACCAGGACCCCGCAGTCCTCCTCGTCCTCGCGTTCCTCGACCGGACGGAACCACAGCTCCGCGAACTCCCGGCTGGTGGCCGCCAGTTCGACCACCATGCACGACAGTTCCTCGTCCGGGTGCTGCTCGCTCGCCCGCCGCAGCGCCCCGACGAGCCCGGCGACCTGGCCCCGCGCGTGCCCGTACAGGGCCCGCGTCGCCCTGTCGAGGAAGAGCATCCGGGCGAGGTTGGGCTGTACGTGCTCCACGGGCCAGTCCAGGTCCCAGGCGAGCAGCGCCTGCCCGGGCAGGTTCCATCCGGTGATGTCGTAGCGGTGGTTGAAGGCGATGACCGGCAGCATGGGGACCGCGCGGGTGAGGTGGCCGAGCCCCCGTAGCCGGGACGTTCCGGGGGAGGCCCCGAGCCGGAACAGTTCGGCCCGGTCGTCGGTGTCGAGGTGCAGGGCCGAGGCCAGCGCGTCCAGGACGGACAGGGACACGCGGCCGGCTCGGCCGTCCTCGATGTCGGTGTAGCGGTCGGCGTCGAGCCCTGCCGCCCGGGCCAGTTCGGCGGGCAGCAGACAGGGCGCGGTCCGCGCCCCCGCGCCCGTCGACACCCCCGTCTGCTCAGGGGCCGTGCGAAGGCGGTGGGAGCGCAGGAACTGGCTGAGGTCGGCGAAGGAGTCCATGGGTCCAGTCTCGGCGAGGCGTTGATCCCCTCGCCTGCCCCTGCTGGTCATCCTCAGCGGGTATTGACGGATTCTCGACTGTATCCGCACCGGCGCCGACGTCCTCGCGGCGAGGGCGCTCAGCCGCCGCCGCGGCCTTCCAGCAGGACGCGCAACGCCTCTTCCTCAAGGGAGGCGGGCTCCGCGTGGTACAGCACGATGCACTGGTCGGGGGAATCGGGAAGGCGCAGACTCTCGAAGGCGAGGGTCAGCTCCCCGACGGCCGGATGGTGGAGATGGCGCGTACCGAACGTCTTGTCCCACACCACGTGCCCCGACCAGATCTCGGTGAACTCCGGGCTCGCCAGGGAGAGACGCTCGATCAGCTCGACCAGTTCCGGGTCGCCCGGGAAACGACCGGCCATCATCCGCAGGTACCCCGCCATCTCGACCGCCTCGTCGTTCCAACGGGGGTAGAGGGCGCGGGCGCCGGGGTGGAGGAAGACGAGCTCGGCCAGGTTCGGCGGCGCGTCCCGGGCCAGGAGCTCCTCGATGTCGATGTGTCCGGAGAACATGGTCCGGGCGAGGGCGTTCCAGGCGAGGATGTCCATCTGCCGGCCCAGCACGACCGCCGGCCCCTGCAGATAGGCCGAGATCATCCGGGCCACCGCGGGCCGCACCTCCTCGGCGGCCTTGGCCGGGCGCGCGAGCTCGGCGGCGCGGGACAGGTTGTGCAGGTGCGCCCGCTCGCCCGCGTTCAGGCGCAACGCGTTGGCGATGGCGTCCAGGACCTCGGGAGAGGCGCTGCGGTTCTGCCCCTGCTCCAGGCGCGTGTAGTAGTTGACGCTGACCTGGGCGATGTGGGCGACCTCCTCCCTGCGCAGCCCCCGCACCCGGCGTCTCTTGCCGTCGCCGGGCAGGCCGATGTCGTCCGGCGTCAGCAGGCTGCGCCGTACCTGAAGGAACTTTCCAAGATCAGAATCTCGAACTCCCGCCGCCCGCTGCATTCTCTTTTCGCCTTTCGCTGCCCGCGCACTGCGCTGAAACATCCGCCGAATACTAGCCGATGGGAACATGGGGAAGTGCCCGTCCGCGGCCGGTCCGATTCACGCCACGGGCCTCCTTACAAAGGAAACCCGGAACAGCGAATTCCGGCCCGTGACGTCCGTCACTCCGCAAGGCCGTGGGCCAAGATCCCATGCCACAAGGCGATTTGGCGAGCAGGGCAGGACCTGCGAGTCCCCCTACGGGGGAACACCGACGACAATTCAGCCAACTGCCGCCGCATTCCCGGGCGGGCCGCCGACGTCGTCGTTACTGGTCACTTACCGTGTAAATCCACCTCGATTGTTGAGGTGTGTACGATTTTTGGTTCGGGTGTGTACCACCTCCCTTCCCGCGTCTTCTCCCACGCGGCCGGTAAATGAAATAAGTCGGGAGTGTTTACTCACGGGTCCTCGGAACGGGTCGGCCGACGCCTGTCCAGCTCCCGTACCGGCGTCACCTTGACCAGAGCCGCGATCCGACCGAGCTCCTCCAGAACCGGAACCGGCAGCGTCAACCGCGGCCGCACCACCCCCGCACCGGCCGGCGCCACCGATACCGACCGCCCCACGCCACCCGCGGCCGCACGGTCCACACACATCAAGAACTGGCTTGTTACCGCCCCCTCCCCAAACCGCCCCACACCCCCCACGGACCCGGCAGCACGCGTGGTGATGACACCGAAGGCGCCACCACGCGCCGCCCGCCCCACGTACCAGGCCGTGATGCCGACATGGCGTGAATGCTGCACCGAGACCGCCGCCGCACCCCGCACCCGGGCCTGCTCCACCGCCCGGTCCACCGCGAAGGCCAACGCGGGCTGTCCCAACCCGTGATGCGCGTCGATCACGGTGACGTCCCCGTACCGGCGCACGATCTCCGGCCGGGCCCCACCGTTGATCGTCCCGCCCCACAACCCCCGCACGTACGGCGGCAGCCGGACCACCCCGTGCCGGGCCGCCCCCGCCAGATCGGCGGCCACCAACACCTCCGCCGTCAACTCCGCGTCCGCCGGGCGGGCACCCGCCGCTTCCAGGGCCGCGCCGACGAACGCCGTCAACTCGTGCCCGGCCACCACCGCCACCAACCCCGACCCGCACCCACGCACCGGCACCGCAGTCGACGTCACCTTGGGCATCCGCCCTCCCTCCTCCCGCTCCCGCACCGGCCCACGACCGGTCCCGGACAAGACAGAAGGCGGACGCCCGGGCAACCGACAGGAAAGTCACCGGACATCCGCCTCCGCCTCCTCGGCGCCCCGCCCGCGGGGGACGGGGCAGGGGCAGCCAGGACTATTGGGAGAGGAACTCCTCCAGCAGGGTGGCCAGCGCCACCGGGGTCTCCACCATCGGGTAGTGACCCGCGTTGCCCACCACGGCCAGCCGACCGTTCGGGTAGTGCTTCATCCACGTCTCCTGCATCGACTCCGCCGTCACCGCCGGGTCGTGCTCACCGACCACCACCAGCGCCGGCACCTGCGCACCGCTCACCCGGTCCGCGAAGTCGGTCGTACGGAAGGAATCCAGGTAGCTGCGGAAGGCGACCGGCCCGACCTCCTTCATCGAGGACTCGGCGAACGCGGTCACCCAGTGCGGCGACAACCGGTTCCCCGTGGTCATGTCGATGACGATGCGACGGTTGTCCACCTTGTGCGCGGCCTCCGCGAACAACGGGAAGTCCGAGTCAGGAATGGGCATACCGCCCGCCGGGACCGGGCTCAACCCCACGATCCGCCGCACCCGCTGCGGAGCCTTCAACAACACCTGCTGGATCGGCTGCCCGCCGAGCGAGTGCCCGATCAGCGAGAACTCCTGCCACCCCATGCTGTCGGCCAACGTCAGCACGTCCGAGGCGATCTCGTCGGTCGTGTACGTACCGGCCACGTCCAGGCTGCGCCCGAACCCCCGGGCGTCCATGAACGCGTAGGTGAAACGCGACCCGTCCAGGTACGGCCACAACGGCGAGAACGACTGGTGCCCACCGAAGAGGGAGTGCAGCACGATCACCTTGTGCGGACCGGAGCCCACGGTGTGGGCGAAGGGAACGGATCCGGCGGTCTGGTACATGTCTTCTTCCTCCAGCGGGAGTTCGTCGGTCGGTGAAAGGACGGCCCCCGGGACGGTGCCCGCCCCCGGGACCAGAAGGCGATCGAGGGTGTCGTACAGCTCGCGCAGCTCCTCACGGTGCCCGTGCAGGACGACGTGCCCGTCCGGCCGCACCAGATGGAAACCGGCGTGCCGGCAGTGCAGTTCACGAGCGGCCGACACCCTCGGCCCGCGCCCGGGCAGAGCCGCCGTGTCCACCACCCGCACCTGGCCGGCCCACGGCCCGACCAGCCGGCGCACCGCCTCGGCCAGACCACGGTCCGGGTCCTTCTCGCCCGGCAGCACCACCAGGTGCAACCGGACCGGATCGGCGGCAGGCCCCGCCACCCCCAGCGCCACCGCCAGCGGCCGCGGCAACGCCGCACCCTCCCGGGCGTGCCGGCGCAGACCCGCCCGCGCCGAGCACCAGTGCACGGGCCTGCCACGCCGCGACCCGTCCGCGACCGGCCCGTACACCCAACGCCGACCCGCGGCGACCGGCACGTAGAAACGGTCCAGGACCCCCGTACGGTCCAGGGCCCGCATCGCCGTGTCCCGCAGGGTGACCTGACTGCCCCGGGTCCACATCGCCGCCCGGGTCTGCAGATCGGTGTCGCGCACCACCGCGTCGGCCACCGCCGCCCGCTCGGGCGTGTAGCTCTCCAACAACGCGGTCCGCGCCTCACCACGCACCACCGACGCCAGCTTCCAGGCGATGTTCTGGGCGTCCTGGATCCCGGTGTTCAACCCCTGCCCGCCCATCGGACTGTGCGCATGGGCCGCGTCACCGGCCAGGAAGACCCGACCCAACTGGAAGGAGGCGGCACGACGCCGGTGCACCCGGAAGGTGGTCACCCAGTCCGGGTCGGTCAGCCGCAACCCGCCCGGCCCACGCAGGTCGACCAGCCGCTGCATGTCCGCCAACGACCCGTCCGCCATGTCCGCCGGAGCGTTGGTGAAGAAACGGAACAGCCCGAACGGCTGCGGCACGATGGCCAGCACACCCATCCGCGACTGGTAGTAGTGGATCTCGTCGCTCTCCAGCGGATCACCGGCCACCTTCGCGTCCGTGATCAGGAACCGGTTCTCGTACGTCGCGCCCTCGTAGGCGATACCGAGCTGGCGACGCACCGCACTCGTCGCACCGTCCGCGCCGATCACCCACGGGACCGTGAACCGCTCCACGCTCCCACCGGCGTGCTCCAACACCGCGGTGACCGGCCGGCCTTCACGTATCGCCCCGCCGAAGTCCACGTCCTGCAGCGACACCAGCCGCACATCACGCTCGATGCGACCGCCGAGCCGATGCAGACCGTCGGTCAACACCTCCTCGGTCAGCCGCTGCGGCAGACAGTAGGGAGCCATGTCGTCGGCCATCCGCATCCGGGTGACCGGCTTCTTCTCCGAGTAGTAGGTCATCTGCCGCAACTTGACCGCGACCTGGTCGACGCCCCCGGAGAGCCCGAGGTCCTCCAGGACGTCCAGGGTGCGCGGCCACACCAGCATCGCCTTGGAATGCACACTGGGGCCGGGGGCCGCGTCCACGATTCTGACGCGGACCCCCCGACGCAACAGCTCGCACGCCGCGGTCAGGCCGGTCGGACCGGCACCTACGACGAGCACGTCGTAGGCGCCCCGCCGCGCGGCATCCGCGCCGGCATCCGCGCCGGCGTCTTCTTCAATGGGGTACCGGGTGGTCATCGAAGCCTCTTTCGCGCTCGCCGTCCGAAGCCGGATCGAAGTGGGCCGGACGGCTCAGAGGAAGGCCAAGGAGATGGCGTAGCTGTCCTCGTGCATGCGGTAGCGGGTGATCAGACCGTCACGGACGTGCAGTTCGACCGCGAACTCCGAGGCGAACGACTTACCGGTGGCGTTCACCCGATAACGGAAACGCCCCAACGCCACCGCGGTCCCGTCCTCGGCCAGGATCCGCTCGACGGCGAACTCCTCCGGCGTCAGATGCTCACCCGCCTGCTCGAAGAACGCCGCGACCTCGCCGCGGGTGGTACGCCGCCCCATCCACGGGATCAGCGCGGTGTCACCGGGAGTGAACCAGTCGAGGGGCTCCGCGAGCAGTTCGAGCGCCCGGTCGGCCTCGCCTGCACCGAGCCGACCGAAGAAGTCTTCGACTACGGAGAGTGTGGATTTCGTCATGCCCCGAAACGTATTCACGGCCGGGCCGCATGAGACAGACCCAGCCAGTGGTACCCACCGCAGCCCTATGAAACAGCGGGTACTGGCTAGCCCTCCCCACCGCGCAGATGCTCGGACCACACCAACCGGCAGGAAGCGAAAGGTCTCTCATGTCAACGGTCAACAGCCCCGAGGAGACTCGGGCAGATCAGTCGCCGGGCCCGGCGGCCCCCGCGCCGGAACGGATGACGAAGCGCCAGACGCTCATCCTGCTCCTGCTCCTCGGCGCACAGTTCACCCTGGCGGTGGACTTCTCCATCATGAACGTGGCGGTCCCGGTCATCGGCCGGGAACTCGACTTCGCCACCGAGAACCTGCAGTGGATCGCCACCGCCTTCGCGCTCAGCGCCGCCGGGTTCAGCCTGCTCTTCGGCCGGATCGCCGACATCATCGGCGCCCGCAAGGTCTTCCTCGCCGGCCTCGTCCTGCTCACCCTCTCCTCCCTGGCGGGCGGCCTCGTCGACGCCGCGGGCCCCCTGCTCGCCGCCCGCGTGGCACAAGGCCTCGCGACCGCCATGGTCACCCCCGCGGGCCTCGCCCTGCTCATCACCTCCTTCCCCGAAGGACCCCTGCGCGACCGCGCACTCGGCCTCAACGGCGCCATGCTCTCCGCCGGCTTCACCTGCGGCGCCATCCTCGGCGGCCTCCTCACCGACACCCTGAGCTGGCGCTGGGGCTTCTTCATCAACATCCCCATCGGCATCCTCCTCATCGTCGTCACCCCCATGCTCCTCAAGGGCGGCTCCCGCACGACGGGCGGCAAACTCGACATCCCCGGCGCCGTCTCCGTCAGCGCCGGCCTCATCGCCCTGGTGTACGGCATCTCCGCCGCGGGCCAGTACGGCTGGGGCGACCCCACCACCCTGATCTCCCTCGCCGTCGGCGTCGTCCTCCTCGTCGTCTTCGGCTTCGTGGAACTGAGCGCCGCCGAACCGCTGGCACCCCTGCGCATCCTCGGCCGCCGCAGCGTCACCTGGGGCAACATCGGCGGCGCCGCCACCTTCATCGGCTTCACCGCCATGATCTTCCTGCTCACCCTCTACCTGCAGGAAGTCCTCGGCTACTCCGCCATCGCGACCGGCCTGACCTTCGGCGTCCTCGGCGTCGGCGCCTTCCTCGGCGGCGTCACCGCCCCCCGCTGGATCGGCGCCCTCGGCAGCAGCCGCGCCGTCCTCGTCGCCGGCCTCCTCGTCCAGGGCATCACCGTCGGCACCCTCTACTTCGCCGGTGACGCCCGCGGCTGGCTCTACGGAGTCCTGGCCCTCGCCTTCCTCAGCAGCTACGCCCACGTCGCCGCCATCGTCGGCTTCATGGTCACCGCCACCTCCGGCCTGCCCAACGAACAGCAGGGCCTGGCCACCGGCATCACCACCCTCACCCAGCAGATCAGCATCACCATCGGCATCCCGATCATGAGCGCCATCGCCACCGCCCAGATCCGCAGCCTCTCCGACGGGCCCGTCAAGGACGCGACCCTGTCCGGCATCAACCTCGCGATCCTCGTCAACGGCCTCATCCTCGTCGGCGTCGCCCTCCTGGTCGCCCTCTTCCTCCGCAACCGCCGCACCACCGCCCGGCACTGACCCACCCGGCCGGCCCCGAACGACCGTCGCCGGGGGCCACACCACCCCCGAGGCCCCCGGCGACGGCCACGCCCGAACGCACGAAAGGCGACGAACCGATGAACCGGAACACCCACAGTGCCCGGGCGAACGACCACCGCACCACCGACGTCCTGGTCGTCGGCGCCGGCCCCACCGGACTGATGCTCGGCTGCCTCCTACGCCACCACGACATCGCCTGCACCGTCATCGACCGACGCGACACCATCGACCCCCGCACCCGCGCCGTCATGGTCCACGCGGCCGGACTGGAGATCCTGGACACCCTGGGCCTGCGCACCACCGTCGAGGACGCAGGCGTACGCCGGACCCGCATCGACTTCCACACCCGCCACCACGCCCTGTTCACCGTGGACTTCACCACCCTCGACACCCCCTTCCCCTACTACGTGAACGTCCCGCAGCCCGAGGTCGAAGCGGTCCTCGCCGACCACTTCACCGCCACCGGCGGCCGACTCCTGCGCGGCCTGCGCTACACCGGCCACCAGGAGGACGAGCACGGCGTCACCGCCGAGGCCGTCACCGACGACGGCCCGCACACCCTCACCGCCCGCCACCTCGTGGGAGCCGACGGCGCGAGCAGCACCGTCCGCACCGCCCTGGGCATCGACTTCCCCGGCATCACCTACCCGATGAGCTACCTCCTCGCCGAAGGCGCCCCGACCCGGCCCGCCGACCCGGACGCCTCCGCCATGTACATCGGCCCGGCCGGCGCCGTCTCCCTGCTGCCGCTGCCCCACGGCGCCGTCCGCATCGCCGGACCCGTCTCACCCGAAGCACTCGACCGGGACAGCGAACTGAGCACCCGCCACTTCCGCGACACCGTCGACGCCCTGGGCTTCGGACCCGCCCTACGGTTCGAGCGCGTCGACCGCATCGCCCACTACCAGGTCCACGAACGCCTCGCCGAACGCTTCACGAGCGGCCGGACCGTCCTGGCCGGAGACGCCGCCCACCTCAACTCACCCGCCGGCGGCCAGGCCATGAACACCGGCTTCGGCGACGCCTGGGCCCTGGCCTGGCGCCTCGCCGCCCTCGACGCCGGCTCCCCGGCCCCCCTCCTCGCCGACTACGACCGCGAACGCCGCGCCGCCGCCGCCGAGGTCGCCCGCACCACCGGCGTCCTCCAACTCCTCGACGCCATGCGCCACGCCACCACCGAGACCGCACGCGACTCCGTACAGCGCTCACTCACCGGATACGCCGAAGCCTGGAGCCAGCTCTACCTCCGCTACCACCCCGCACCGACGCCCGCCGCCACACCCGCACCCGACACCGCCCCCGCACCCGACACCGCACCCCTCGCGCTGCCCGCCCGCACAGGCCACCGGCTGCACCCCGGCGCCCGCGTCCCCGGCCACCGCCCCGAACCCGGCCACCACACCTGCCTCCACCTGCCCGACGCCACACCCGACCCGGCCCACCTGCCCCCGCACACCCGCACCGCCGAACTCACCCCGACCCAACGCACCTGGCTCCCCACCGGCACCACCGCCGTCCTCGTACGCCCCGACGGCCACGTCGCCCACACCCTGCCCACCGACCCGCACACCACCGCCGGCGCCACCGCCGAAACCGAGAAGGAGGCGGCATGACCACGACCCCACCCCGCCCCCCGTCCGGCATCAGCATCGCCGGCACGGGCAGCTACCTCCCTGAGCGGCGCCTCGACCTCACCGCCGAAGCCGCCCGCCACCCCGCATCCGACGCCGAACGCATCCGCGCCACCGGCTACCGCACCATCGCCGCCGAGGACACCCTCTACCCCGGCGACATGGCCCTCATCGCCGCCGAACGGGCCCTGGCCGCCGCCGCAACCGAACCGAAGGACATCGACCTCATCGCGGTCACCGCCATCCACCGCCACGGCCACCAACGCCTGTGGTCCCCGGCCTCCTGGCTCCAGTCCCGCCTCGGCGCCACCCGCGCCCTGCCCTTCACCGTCGCCCAGGGCTGCAACGCACAACTCCTCGTCCTCGACCTCGCCGCCGACCTCCTGTCCACCGAAGGCCGACGCACCGCCCTCATCGTGGCCACCGACCGCTTCGCCGCCTCCGGCTTCGACCGGTTCACCGCCGACTACGGCATCGTCTACGGCGACGGAGCCGCCGCCGCCGTCCTGACCGCCACCACCCCCACCCCCGCCACCCCCACCTGGCACGTCCTGGACACCCACAGCGTCAGCGACCCGGAACTCGAAGGACTGCACCGCCTCGACGAACCGGCCCCCGAGACCCGCGCCCTGTTCGGCGCCGAACACGACGTACGCGCCGCCAAGAAGCGCTACCTCGCCGCCCACGGCACCGACAGCCTGCGCGAAGCCACCCGCACAGCCGTCCGCGAGATCCGCGAGGCCCTCCTGCCCCACGGCACCGACCCCGCACCGCGCCGCGTCGTCTACCCCAACCTGGGCCTGCCCCTGCTCCAGGAGAACTACTTCCCCGAGTTCCCCGGCGGCGCCGACACCTCCCTGTGGGACTTCGGCGCCACCGTCGGCCACCTCGGCAGCGGCGACCAGATCGCCGGCCTCGACCACCTCGAACGCCACCACACCTTCGACACCGGCGACCGCGTCCTCCTCCTCGGCGCCGGAGCCGGATTCACCTGGACAGGAGTGCTCCTGGAACGCCGCTGACCACCCGGACGACGACGCACACGCACGCCGAACAGCACACCATCCGAGAAAGCAGGTTCCGCACGTGACCACCGCACCCTCGCCGCTGGAACAGGACCTCGCCGCACTTGAGCTGAGCTACAGCCGGACCCTCGACCGCACCCTGGTCCACCGGGACTCGCTCGGCGAAGTCTTCCTCACCGACCTCCAGCCCCTCGGCGCAACCACGTACGTCGCCGCCGCCCAACTGCCCCGCTCCCACGCCTACTACGGCGACCACCTGCTCAACCCCAACGTCTACGACCCGGTCCTGCTCCTGGAGGCCTGCCGGCAGGCCGCACTCGCCGGCGCCCACGCCTACTTCTCGGTGCCCCGCAGCGACAAGTTCATCCTCACCCACCTGCGCGTCCACCTCTCACGCCCCGACCGGATAGCCGTCGGCCCCACCCCCTGCCAACTGACCCTCCACGTCACCACCAGCAACCACTACGTCCGCGAGGGCCGCACCAACGGCCTCGACTACGACGTGGACCTACGCGTCGGCGACCTCAGCATCGGCCGCGCCGGCATCGGCCTGCGCTTCAAGTCCCCCGAGTCCTACACGGCGCTGCGCCTGCGCAACCGCGACCAGAGACCCCTGCCCTCCTCCGCCGACCACCCCGGGCCCGGCGCCGCCACCGGCGCACCCGTCGAGCCGTACCGCGTGGGCCGGGCCAACGCCGACAACGTCGTCCTCACCGGCATCGAGGTCGCCGGAGACACCCTGACCGCCGGGATCCGCACCCCTGGCGGCCACCCCAGCATGTTCGACCACCCGCAGGACCACCTGCCCGGCATGGTCATCGCCGAGGCCGCCCGCCAGATCGCCCTCTACGGAGCCCTCGACGTGCGCGGCATGTCACCCTCGCGCACCTACCCGACCGACCTGGCCGTGACCTTCAACCGGTTCGGCGAACTCGACAGCCCCGCCACCCTCACCGCCGTCGTCGGCGAACGCCGCGACGCCGGCCGCCCGGACGAAGACGCCTCCTACTACACCCAGGGCGGGATCGTCGAGCTCGGCGACGAGCACACCCCCGACACCGACCGGATCCCGGTACGCGTCGAGGCCCACCAGGACGGCGAGAGCCTGTGCCTGCTCACCCTCGAACTCGCCCGCGTCCGGACCCCGCGATGACCACCGCCGCCGCCTTCTTCGACGTCGACGAGACCCTCATCGGCTTCAAGACCATGTTCCGCTTCCTGGCGTTCCACCTGGAACGCCGGGGAGCGGCACCCGGCACCTACGAGCGCCTCACCGCCACCCTCCACCGCGCCGCCGCCGACGGCGCCCCCCGCGCCGAGGTCAACCGCCGCTACTACCAGTTCTACGCCGGGGAGAGCGCGACCTCCCTGGCGGCCTCCGGCCGGGCCTGGTTCACCCACGAACTGGCCGACGCGCCCTTCATCCCGGCCCCCACCGCCCGCTTCGACGCACACCGCCGACACGGCGACCTGACCGTCCTGGTCTCCGGCTCCTTCTTCGCCTGCCTCGACCCGATCGCCGAACACCTCGGCGCCGACCGAGCCTTCGGCACCCGACCCGTCATCCGCGCCGGCCTCCTCACCGGCCAGGTCGTCACCCCGCTGATCGGCGCGGCCAAAGGCCGCACCGCCCACGCCGTCGCCGCGATCCACGACCTCGACCTCGCGCACTGCTCGGCCTACGGGGACCACAGCAGCGACCTCGACCTCCTGCGCTCCGTCGGCCACCCGGTGGTCGTCGGCTCCGACCCCGTCCTCACCGCACACGCGCAGCTGGCCGGATGGGAGCGGCTGCCCGACACCCGAGCGGCCGCCGAACCCCGACACCAGGAGACGAGAACGTGACGAACGGACCCCGCGCGACCGCCCACCCGACAGCGGTCCTGGCCACCGGCTCCTACCTGCCCGAACAGATCGTCCACAACGACGAGGTGGCCTCCACCACCGGAGTCACCGACGAGTGGATCGTGCGCAAGACCGGCATCCACGAACGCCGCCGCGCCGCCCCCCACGAGGCCACCTCCGACCTCGCCGCCCACGCCGGCCGCCGCGCACTGGAACAGGCGGGCATCCACCCGCACGACCTCGCCTACATCGTGGTCGCCACCTCCACCCCCGACCAGCCCCAGCCGGCCACCGCCGCGGTGGTCCAACACCTGCTCGGCGCGGTCAACGCCGCCGCCTTCGACGTCAACTCCGTCTGCAGCGGCTTCGTCTGCGGGCTGACGGTCACCGAACGCCTCCTGCGCGCCGAGCCCGGCGACGCCCACGGCCTGGTGATCGGCGCCGACATCTACTCCCGGATCCTGGACCACACCGACCGCAGGACGGCCATCCTCTTCGGCGACGGAGCCGGCGCCGCCGTCCTGGGCCCCTCGCCCTCCGGCCACGGCATGCTCGGCACCAGCCTGCTGACCCGCGGCGACCAGCACGAACTGATCGGCGTCCCGGCCGGCGGCAGCCGCCGCCCCGCCTCCGCCCGCACCCTGGCGGAAGGCGCCCACCACTTCCGCATGGACGGCCGCGGAGTCCGCGCCTTCGTCCAGGAGAACCTCCCCGCGGCCGTCGCCGACCTCCTGACCCGCACGGGACTGCCGGCGGGCGCCGTCGACCACTTCGTCCCGCACCAGGCCAACGCGGTCATGATCGGCGAGGTGTGGCCGGCGCTCGGCCTGGACAACGCCGCCCTCCACCTGGAGCTGGCCCGCTACGGCAACACCGGCGCCGCGTCCATCGCCGTCACCCTCGACGAGATCCACCGCCGGGGCCTGCTCGCCGAGGACGACGTGGTCCTCCTGTCCGGCTTCGGCGGCGGCATGTCGGTGGGCTCCACCCTCCTCAGCTGGGCCCCCACCGCCCACGCGGCCGCCCCCCGCCTCCTGGCCGCCGCCGCCCGCTGACCCCACCCGCCCTTCCCCCCCCCCCCGCCGCCGGGGCGCCGACGACCGAGTCGACGCCCCGGCGGCCGGCACGACCGGTGGGACCGCCTGGCGAGGAAAACGCCGCGACGGCGACGGCGGGCGGGTGAAATCCTGGGGGCGGGCCGGGACGGACAGGGCGCACGGTGTCGGCCCGCACACCCGTCGGGACGCCCTTCCCGGATCATGACCCCGGAGGGGATCGACGCGGATGGACCTTCTTCCCTTCACCGACACCCATGCCCTCACGGTGGCCGGCCGGCCGACCTCCGCCCAGGAGGTCGCCCTGTGGTGCGGGCGGCAGGAGTTCCCCGTCCCCCCGCGCGCGATCACCGACTGGCAGCGCGACGACGACGTACGGGCCCACGTCCTCGTCCAGGACGAGCGGGTGGTCGGCTACGGAGAGCTGTGGTTCGACGCCGAGGAGGACGAGGTCGAACTCGCCCGGATCATCGTGGCCCCCGACGCCCGCGGGAAGGGACTCGGCCGTCTGCTCGTACGAGGGCTCCTCGCACAGGCCGCCGCGGCAGGCCACCACGACATCTTCCTGCGCGTGCATCCGGACAACGCGACGGCACTGCGCTGCTATCGGGCCGCCGGATTCGCACCGGTCGACCCCGCCCTGGCCGCGACCTGGAACAAGACCCAGCCGGTCGACTACGCCTGGCTCCGGCACGACCCCGAGGCCTCGGGCGCCTGAGCGACGCCCCGCACATGAGAAGTCGCTGTGAGTCGGGACAACAGGACCTCGGACCCTTGCATGAAACGTAAACAAAAGGAAACGTTTCGCTGAACAAGACATCCGCCGTGCCCCCGACGCACCACTCCCGCCGAGGGGACACCCAGAAAAACGGCAGCCGCTCATCAGCGCCGCACACCGAGGACGTACATGCAGGGAATACGCCGGCTTCCCCTTCCGGCCGGGCTGCGCAGACTCGCCCGGACCGTACGTCGCCGCGGCGGCATCCCGCCTCAACCGGGACCCGCCGGACCGGAACGCACCACCGACCGGCCCGCACGGCGCGGCCCGGCCACCGACCGCGAGGAGGAACTGCTGGCGACCGTAGCGAACCTGGTCCGCCACCGCGGCCGGCTCGCCCTCGTACGCGACGACCTGCTCCCCGCCGATGCCCGCGACGCCAACCTCCGCTCGCTCGCCGAGGCCCTGGAAGCCGCCGCCGTCCCCTACGGCCTCGTCCCCGACGGCCGCCTCACCCACCGGGTGGCCATCGCCCCGGGCGACCGGGACGCCGCACTGAAGGCCTGCGCCGCCGCCTTCACCGGCCTCCCCGTCTACGCCCGCCTCGTCACCGCCGACGACCGGGCCGAGGACGCACGGGCCGACGCACGGGCCGACGCACGGGCCGACGTACTGGCGGAGGACCTCCCGGCGGCGGTCGACGCCGCCGAGGCCGCCCCCGACCCGGGGGAGGGCGACCTGCCGACCGACGAGGCCCCGCGCCCCGCCCCCGTCCGGGCCGTACGCCTGCACCACCCGGTCGTCACCTCCGGCCGGACCCTGACCTACGGCCCCGAGACCGGCTGCGACCTGGAGTTCTGGGAGGCCCCCGACTCCGGCGAAGGCGCCATCGCCACCCTCCGCGAAACCCCGTACGGCTGGTGGGTCCCCTCCCTGAGCGCCACGGCCACCCACCGGATCGGCGACCGGGACTACCCCGTCGTCGACTGCTTCTCGGGCCGCTTCCCCGACGACATCGACTTCCCCGTCGACGCCGTGATCACCTGGGTGGACGCCGCCGACCCCGCCTGGCGCCGACGCAGGGACCGCGCCGCGCGGGCCGCCACCGCCACCCCCTGCGCCGCCGGCCGCGACCCGGGCATCGACCTCGCGGACAACCGGTACCGCGACCGCGGCGAACTCCGCCACTGCCTGCGCTCCATCGCCGCCTACGCACCCTGGATCCGGCACGTCTTCCTCGTCACCGACGACCAGGCCCCCCACTGGCTCGACACCGACCACCCCCGCGTCACGGTCGTCGACCACCGCGAACTGCTGACGGACCCCGACGCCCCCGAGGTGTTCAACTCCCACGCCATCGAGAGCCGGCTGCACCGCATCCCCGGCCTGGCCGAACACTTCGTCTACTTCAACGACGACATCTTCCTCGGCCGCCCCCAGCGCCCGCAGGACTACTTCCTGCCCTCCGGACTGCCCAAGGTGTTCCACGACCGGCGTGCCGTCGACCCCGGCAGCCGGGCCGGCGACGACGTCTTCACCTCGTCGCAGAAGGTCACCCGCCAGGCCGTCGAGGAGGTCGTCGGCCGCACCTACCCGCACATCCTCGCCCACACCCCCTACCCCCTCACCCGCTCCCTCTTCACCCACGTCGAGGAACTGCTGCCCGGCCGGCTCGCCGCCACCGCCCGCTCGGTCTTCCGCAGCACCGACGACCTCGCCCCCGTCACCCTCGCCTCCCACCTCGCGCTCGCGCGGGGCCACGCGGTCGAGGGCCACCTCGTGCACACCTACGTCAGCACCGCGCACCACGACGCGATCGACAAGCTGCCACCGCTGGCCGCCGAACGCGCCCACGACGCGTTCTGTCTCGCCGACGACGAGGACGCACCCACCGAGGCCGCGGACCACACCGGACTGACCGCCACGCAGCAGCACAACATCGTCGCCGCCTTCCTGGAGGCCTACTTCCCGGTGCCCTCCCCGTTCGAGCGACCCCAGCCGTAGCCGTCCCCGCACCCCCGGCCGGGACGCCGAAAAGGGGCCGTCACCGACCGGTGACGACCCCCGACGTCGCGGCGCGCGCCCTCGTCGACCTCAGCTGTCGGAATCGGCTTCCGCACCGGCGAAGAACGCGTCCGCGACGGCGCGGGCACGGTCGACGTCGGTGAGCGGTTCACCGATGATGCGCCCGGCCAGCACGGTGGCCAGGCTCAGGACGTGCTCGCGGAGCTCTGCCTCGGCGATCACCCGATCGGCCTCCAACTGCACGCCGGCCGCCGCGACCATGTCCTCGCGCACCTTCTGCCCCTCCGAGCGAACGGCGGCGAGCAGGGCGACGCCCTCCTCGTGCGCGGCCTGGCGGATCCGCGAGGCCTCCTGACGGGCGGCACTCAACTCCGCCTGGTACTCGGCACGGACGCGCAGCGCCTGCGACTCGATCGCCTCGGCCCGTTCGAGCGTGCCCGCGGTGGCCTCTTCCCGCTCGGCGAGGGTCTTGTCGATCCTCGGAAGGAGGACCATGCCCAGAGAGGCGAACACCGAGAGGAAGATGACGAGGCCGACTATGAGCTCGATGAAATTCGGTTTCAGGGGTCCCATGATCGAATCATAGGCGCGCGCCCTGTCGGCCCCGCCTCGCATGTGCGGCGACTCGACGGCCCGAAATCGCTTGTCGGACAACACATATGAACAGGTGCCGGCCATCACCGCGGAGGCCGGAACGAATGTCGCACGTACTTACCCGGGGGGCGACCGAAGATCTCACGGTGATCTCCTTCGACGTGCGCAGGCGGAGCCCGGAGTCGGTTCTCGAAACGGATACGCCGATCGTCACCGGACCCGACCGCGAACTCCACGGCCCGGATTCCCCGGACACGGGAAAGGCGAAGCGACGCGCCACGGCGTTCACGGCGAGATCGATGACCCGGCGATCGGGACGACGGGCGGGACCACCGGTGCATTCCCCGGGACAACCCGACGGGCGAGGCGTCCACCCGGACCCGGGCCGGGCCGGGGTCAGCGCGCCGAGGCGTAGTCCAGGAGGAAGAGGGCCTCGACGAGCGCCATGTTGCGGATCTCGGTCGGGTCGACGCTCTCGTCGGGGGCGTGGATGAGGCAGCGGGGCTCCTCGACCCCCATGAGGATGATCTCGGCGTCCGGGCAGGTCCCGGCGAGGACGTTGCACAGGGGGATCGAGCCGCCCTGCCCGAGGAACTCCATCGGCCGCCCGTACGCCTGCCGCATGGCCCGCCCCATGGCCCGGTAGGCCGGCCCGTCGGTCGCCGGGCGGAACGGCGAGCCGGTGCCCTGCTTCTCGACCGAGACGCGCGCGCCCCAGGGCGCGGCGGCCGTCAGGTGCGCGGTGAGGGCGGCCGACGCGGCCTCGGAGTCCGTCCCCGGCGGCACGCGCAGACTCACCCGGGCCCGCGCCTTCGCCGGCACGGCGGCGGCGGAGCCGACCACGGGCGGGCAGTCGATGCCGAGCACCGTCACGGCCGGACGCGCCCAGAGCCGGTCCGCCACCGTGCCCGAGCCGGTGAGGCGGACCCCGTCCAGCACGGAGGCGTCGGCCCGGAACCGTTCCTCCTCGTACGGGACCCCGCTCCAGGTGCCGGTGCAGTCCAGGCCGTCGACGTGGGTGCCGCCGTCGGGGTCGCGCAGCGTGGACAGGATCTGGATCAGGGCCGCCAGCGCGTCGGGGGCGGGACCGCCGAACATGCCCGAGTGCAGGTCGCCCCGGAGGGTGGTGACGGTGACGACCACGTCGACCAGGCCGCGCAGCGCGGTGGTGGCGGTGGGGCGGCCGACGGCGGCGTTGCCCGTGTCGCAGATGAGGAGCGCGTCGGCGCAGATGTCGCCGGGGTGCGCGGCCACGTACTCCTCGAGCCCGCCGGTGCCCTGTTCCTCCGACCCCTCGGCGACGAACTTCAGCCCCACGGGCAGCGCGTCGCCCAAGGCCCGCAGTGCGGTGAGGTGCATGACGATGTTGCCCTTGCAGTCGGCGGTGCCGCGCCCGTACCAGCGTCCGTCGCGCTCGGTGAGCGTGAACGGCGGTGAGGTCCAGGCGGCTTCGCCGAGCGGAGGCTGCACGTCGTAGTGGCAGTACAGCAGCACGGTGGGGGAGCCCGGCGGTCCGGGCCGGTGACCGAGGACGGCGTGGCTGCCGTCGGGGGTCTCCTCCAGGCGCACGTCGATCAGGCCCACCTCGGTGAACGCGTCGGCCACCCAGCGGGCGGCGCGGGCGCATTCCTCGGGAGGGAACTGCCGGGGGTCGGCCACGGAGGGGATGGCGACCAGTTCGGCCAGGTCGGACCGGGCGCGGGCCATCAGCGCGTCGATGCGCCCGGCGAGGGTGGCGGCGTCCGGCACGGCGCCGGGGCCGCGGTCGGAGCCGGAGCCGGATCCGGGGTCGTGGGAGCGGTCGGGGTCAGTCATCGTCGCCGCCGTCGCGCTTCACGGTCCGGTCGGTCTTCAGGTCGTCGAGCTCCTCCTGGATGCGGTGCAGGGTGTCGGGACAGTAGACCTTCAGCACGAGCGCCTCCGCCTGCAGGGCCCGACGGTCGGCGATGACCGGACGCTGGCCGGGGCCGGTCGCCCCGTTCGACATGTTGATCTTCCACAGGGCCGACTTGAGGGCGGAGGCGGGGTCCTCGCAGACGATGCCCCCGTCCTCGCCGAGCGCACGGGCCAAGGTGGCGGGATCGGGCCGGGCGAATCCGGCGGCGACCAGCTCGTCCGTGAGCTGGTTGGCCTTGTCCAGGGACTGGTTGGTGGACCGTACCGCCTTGTACTGGATCAGCCCCACCACGACGAAGCCGACGAGCAGCACGATCGCGCCGATGTGGATCCACTTGTGCCGGGAGGCGAAGGCGGTGGGGCTCATGCGACGTCCTCCGTCGACTCCGCGCCCGCGATGCGCCAGGAGGGCTTGCGCATCCGCAGGCACAGCCACGGGATGACCACGCCGAGCAGCAGCAGACCGCCGCCGACGATGGCGACGTAGGTCCAGACGCTGCCGCCGCCGAACTGCGAGGACGGCACGAACCCGATGATCATGGCCGCGGCGGAGGCGAGGAAACCGACCACGCAGATCAGGCCCAGGGCCGGCGCGCGATAGCCGCGCGGGTGGTCGGGCTGGGTTCTGCGCAGCCGCATCGCCGCCAGGAACATCAGCAGATACATGATCAGGTACACCTGGGTGGTGATCACCGAGAAGATCCAGTAGACGCTGGAGACGTTCGGGATCAACGCGTACATCAGCGCGATCACCGTGGTGACGATGCCCTGGGTGACGAGGATGTTCTGCTGGACGCCGTGGCTGTTGAGCTGCTGCAGGAAGGGCGGCAGATAGCCCTCCTGACGCGAGATCAGCAGCAGGCCCTTGGACGGTCCGGCCAGCCAGGTGAGCATCCCGCCCAGGGAGGCGGCCACCAGGGCGACGGCGGCGATCGGGGTCAGCCAACCGATGTGGAAGTAGGAGAAGAACGCGTCGAAGGCCTGCATGACACCCGCGGTCAGCGACAACTGGTCGGCCGGGACCACCCAGCTGATGGCGAGGGCCGGCAGGATGAAGATCAACAGCACCATCCCCATCGCGAGGAACATCGTCTTGGGGAACTCGCGCGGCGGATCCTTCAGCGACGAGACGTGGACGGCGTTCATCTCCATGCCCGAGTAGCTCAGGAAGTTGTTGACGATGAGCACCAGGCTGGCCAGACCCGTCCAGACGGGGAAGATGTTCGAGGGCCCCATCGGGGCGGCGGACGGATTGCCCTGACCGAGGAAGACGATGCCGAGGATCACCAGCACGGACCCCGGGATCAGAGTGCCGATGATCAGGCCCCAGGAGGCGAGCCCGGACAGGGCCTTGGTGCCCTGCGAGGACACCCAGACGCCCGTCCAGTAGAGGACGACGATCACGATGGCCGTGTAGACGCCGTTGGAGGCCAGGGCCGGGTCGATGACGTACGCCAACGTACTCGCGACGAACGCCAGCAGACTGGGGTAGTAGAAGATCGTCATGGCGAACTGGCACCACACCGCGAGGAACCCGAGCGGCTTCGACAACCCCTCGCTCACCCACCGGTAGACGCCGCCCGACCAACCCGACGCGAGTTCCGCCGAGACCAGCGAGGTCGGCAGCAGGAACACGATCGCGGGCACCAGGTACAGGAACACGCAGGCCAGGCCGTACACCGCCATGGTGGGCGCCGCGCGGAGGCTGGCGACGGAGGCCGTCGTCATCATCGCGAGGGTCACCCAGGTGAGCGTGGGGGTGCCGGACCGGGTCGCCGCAGCCCCCGCCCCCGCTGTTCTGTCCTTCGGGAGATCGTCCGGAACGGGTACATCCGCAGCGCTCACGAGGGCCTCCGGGTCGACAGGGCCGATCCCGTCAGACTCGCCCCCGCACACCCGGCGGGCGAGCCGGGTACGGCCATCCGGCGGCGACCGGGGGAGCGCCCGGCCTCACCGGTCCCCGACGGGGACGGTGTGCGCGTGCGAGGCGGCGGCCGCCCCGTACGCCTCCGGCCCGGCCCGGCGACGGCGGGCGCGAACCGCCAGCACGGACAGCACCATGCCCACCCCGCACGCGATCGCGAGGAGCAGACACGCGGCGGACAGGCCCGCCGCCAGCGCGTCCGCCGCCCCGTCCCCGGCCGCGCTCCGTGACGAGCCCACCGTCGCGTTGACCGTCGCCACCGCCGCCGTGAACGCGGCCGCACCGATGTAGCGCGCCATGTTCGAGATGCCGGACGCCGCTCCGACGTCGTCGGCGGACACCGACGAGGTGGATGCCGAACTCGCCGGACCGTTGACGAGTCCCAGGCCGGCCGCCAGCAGCACGAGCGGCAGCACGAACGCCCCGTACCGCCAGTCGCCCTGGACGAACACCAGCAGCACGCAGCCGCCCGTCGCCGCGGCGAAGCCGAGCGCGATCACCGGTCCGATGCCCACCCGCTGGACCGCCCGGGGCACGAGCGGGGTGACCGCGATCAGGCCCACCGTCGCCGGCAGCGTGGCCAGGCCCGCCTCCAGCGGACTCAGCGCGAGCGTGGCGGGGTTCTGGAAGTAGAGGCTGACCAGGTACATCAGACCGTTGATCACACCCGCGCTCAGCAGGATCCCGATCGTCGCCCCGATCAGCACCCGCTCCTTCAACAGCCGCAGGTCCACCAGCGGTGCCTCGACCCGCCGCTCCACCGCGACGAACGCCACCGCCGCCACGAACGCCAGCGCGAAGCACCCCAGTACCGCGGCCGACGTCCAGCCCCACTGCGAGCCCTCGCTGAGCGCGAGCAGCGCCGGGGCGAGCACCGTGGCGATCAGCACCGTCCCGGCGAAGTCGATCGAGCGACTGCGATCGGGATCCCGGGACTCGGCGACACCCTTCAGCGTGACCGGTACGCAGGCCAGCGCGATCGCCGCGTCGATCCAGAACAGGCCCTGCCAGCCCGTGCCGTCCACCAGCACACCGCCGACCAACGGCCCGGCCGCGGCCCCCACCGCCGACGCACCGCCCCACAACGTCACCGCCCGCACCTGCCCCGCCCCGGAGGTCGACACGGACAGCAGACTCATCCCGCACGCCAGGATCGTCGCCCCCGCCGCCCCTTGGATCGCCCGGCCCGCGATCACCCCCGCGCCGCTGCCGGACAGCGCGATCAGCACGCACGAGGCGATGAACAGCCCCAGGCCGCCCAGGAACACCAGCCGGCGCCCGAACACGTCGCCCAACGCCCCCGAGGTGACGATCACCGCCGCGCCCACCAGCGAATAGCCGGTGACGGCCCACTGCAGGGTGTCCAGCGACGTGCCGGTGTCCGCGCTGATCGCGGGAAGCAGGATGCTCACCGCCGACGTGTTCGCGTTGACGACCAGGGTCGAGACACAGGTCGCGATCAGCACAGCGGTCGGCGCCGCCCGGCCGGCATCACCGGGCACTCCATCACCAGGTCGAAGATCCACACAGGCAGGTTCACACGCCCCGCACCGCCCCGCAGCCCGGGACGACGACACCGCAGGCCGCCACGCCCCCGAACCGGGCCTATCCTGAGCCGATGTACGAGACCGCAGCGGCTCAGGCGGCCGCCCGCTGGCCGCTCGCCGCGTCCGCGGAGACCGGCTGGCTGCGGGAACTGGCCGACGACTACGGACTCACCGGGTTCATGCCGCCCGCGCTGCCCGACGCGGCCTGGGTGCTCCACTCCATGTACGAACACGAACTCGCGCCGTTCGACATGTCGTACGTCGAATACCGGCGGGCCTTCCTGAACAGCAGGAGCACCGACCCCGAGATCGTCCCGGGCCTGGACCCCGCGGAGGTGTTCACCGATCCCTCGAACGTCTTCGCCCCGTCCCGGGGCGAGCACCCCGGACCACGCCTGCGCCGCCTGCGCTGGGCGGAGCTCGCCCGGCGGACCGGAGATCCCGTGGCCGCCGAGGGCCGCCTGCCCTGCCACACGTCCTTCCCGTCGCTCCGCGAGCAGGGAGGCTGGCCGCTGGGCATCACCGGCCCGTCGGAGGGGAGCCTCGACCGTGCCGACTGGGACCGGCTGATCGAGATCCTCACCGAGCACAGCCCGCAGGGCGCGGACACCCGCTGCCTCGCCTACTACACCCCGCTGGGCCAAGGCGCCGACGACTTCGAGAACCTCCACGTCCGCGCCGGCCGGCTCGCGGACGCCAAGGCCCTGTACGACCACCCCGACGAGGAGTGGTGGACCCCGTCCAACTTCTGGGCCCACGACCGTTCCTGGGTTTTGTGCACGGACTACGACCTGTGGGCCACCAAGCTCGCCGGCCCGACCCCCTTGGTCGAAGCCCTCCTCGACGACTCGCAGATCGAGGCCGTACGACTGCCCTGGGCCCACTGACCCACCCGCCCACCGGCCGGCGCAGGACACACCATGCCGCGGTGGCGGCGGCCACCACGGCGATCGTCGCCACATCGGCCCACCCGCGCGGTCGGCCTCGCCGTCCGCCCCGACGCCGCGGCAACGGCAGCACGGCCCGGCTCCCGGAGGGCTTCCGGGCACTGACGCGGCAGGCCGACCCGGCATCGACCCTGCCCGAGGCCGGCGTCCCTCGCGGCCGCCGTAGCGGCGTACCGCACGGCACGGGACCGGAAGAGGTGGCCGCCGCGGCGACGCCGCACTACGGTGCGGACGTGGACCTCTTCTCCCGTTCCTGGACGGCGTTGCTCACGGCGGTCGCCGAGATCCCGGACCGGGACTTCGTACGCCCGTCGGGCTGCGCCGGCCGGCTCGTACGGGACCTCGTGTGTCACCTGGTCATCGATGCCCAGGATGTCCTGATCACCCTCGCCACCCCCGCCGCGACCGAGCCGACCGTCGACGCGGTGACCTACCGGCACGTCCAGGACCACCCCCCGACCGGCGAGGACCCGCTCGACGCCCTCACCGTCCGGCCGGCCGCCGCGTACGGGGACCCGCACCTGTTCCGCTTCCACCTCGACGACGTCGGCTCCGCCGCCGGCCGCGCGGCCCGACTCGCCGACCCGCACGCCCGGGTGGGCACCCGCGACGAGGTCCTCACCGTGGCCGACTACCTCGGCGCGTACGTCCTGGAGTGGACGCTGCACCACCTCGACCTCGTCGCCCACCTCCCCGACGCGCGGACCCGGCCGCCCGAGGAGGGCCTGGCCCGCTCCCGCGCCATGCTGGAGAAGATCGCCCGAACCGCGTTCCCCACCTCGTTCACCGACCGGGACGCACTCCTGATCGGCACCGGCCGCCGCACGCCCACCGACGCCCGGCGAACCGAACTGCGCGCCACGGCAGGAAGGTTCCCCTCACCCTGGCCTGACCCACCGGGCCCGGCCGCCCCTTCGCCGGCCGGCTCTCCACGCCTCACGGGACGTGACCACGACGAATACGATCCGTTTTCGCGACGGGCCCTAACGCTCGGGGTCGATGACTTGGCCGTCGTCGTCCACCGGTAGGGGGCCTGCGGGACGGATCTGCCCGGTGCGGGAGAGTTCGGCGATGCGTTCCGCGGTGAGTGGTGGGTTCGTGTCGTGGACGGCGGGCTGCTGGAGGTCGGGCTGGTCCCCTTCAGGGAAGTTCACGGCCGTTCTGCGGCGAGTTCGGTGGAAGACGCCGAGGCCGGGGAGGGGATCGCCGTCGTCGTCACGGAGATCGAGCGGCCGACCCCGCCAGGTGTTCCTCGTCAGGCCGGAGGCCGGCCGGCACGAAGGCGTCGTGCCGGCCGGCCCTTTCCCGGGGCATTGATCGGCCGGACAGGTCCTAGCCGTTCGCGGGGTGGGGTGCGACGACGCAGTCGGACTTCGTGGACTCCAGGGCTCCGTTGACGGAGGTGACGCAGAACTCGTAGTTCCAGGCGCCGGGAAGAGGTACGCGATGCCGCGTTCGCCTCCGAGGGTACGACCAGCAGGCCGCACACGATCAGGACGATCGTGAGACCGGCGGCGATCAGACCGCCGGGACGACGGTTGCCGCCCAAGGGGAAGGGCCGTAACCAGGAGGCTCTCGGAACATGGGGAAGGCGGGACATCCGGTGATGTCCTCTCGTGGAGATGGATCGGGTTCCTGCCCGGGCGCGGGTGGCGCCAGGTCCATCGGCGCCGGGGCCCAGGGCCTGGGTGGTGTCGTTCGCCGGTGGCGGGGTTCAGGCACCGGCGCCGGTGTCGTAGAAGGCGCGGGCGGCGAGGCCGATCCATTCGGGGCGTTCCCAGGAAGGCCAGCGGGCACGGGCGTTCTCGTCGATGGTGGCGGCCGTCCTGTCGGCGGTGGCGCCGATCTCGCGCAGCCGCAGGACCTCGTCGCGGACGTAGGCGAGGTAGTCGCGGACGTCGTGGATGAGTGAGGCGTCGGTGACCTCGCCGTGGCCGGGAACGACCGTCTGCGGGGCGAGTGCGGCGAGCTGGTCGAGCACGCCGATCCAGCCCTCGCCGTCCACGTCGGTGTCGTGGGGAGGGAAGTACGGGGCGATCGGGAAGATGCGGGTCTCCAGCAGATCGCCGGCGAACAGCACCCGGCCGTCCACGAGGACGATCTGGTCGGATCGGGTGTGCGCGGGACCGACCTCGCGCAGCAGCACGGTACGGCCGCCGAGGTCGATCTCGGCCTCGCCCTCGTAGACGAGATCGGGGTCGACCGGTTCGACCCCTTCGAGTTCGGCGGCGACCGCGGCGCCCAGACCCTTGAACATGTCGAGGTAGGCGGCTCCCTTGCGCCGCAGTTCGGCGCGCTGACCGCGGTTGTAGACGATCGTGGCGGCGCCCTTGAACGCCTGCGCGCCGAAGCCGTGCTCAGGATGGAAGTGGGTGAGGGTCAGGTACAGGCGGCGGCCGCCGGCCAGGCGCCGGGCCTGCTCCAGCACCAGTGCACCGTTGCGGGGGCCGATGCCGGTGTCGATGACCAGCGCGGCCTTCTCCCCGAGGACGATGCCGACGTTGGGGACCAACTCGACGCGGTGGTCCGGGATGACGAAAACACCCTCGGACACTTCGACGGGAGGTCCCGTCACGACGGGCGAGGGGCTGTGCAGGACATCCGGCGCGCCGTCGGAAGCGAGAGGCGCGGGGTCGGTGACGCACATGACACAACTCCAAATCTGAACAGCGTTGAGATTTCGGTCCGACAGTAACACCCGATCTGAACAGGGTTAAGATGAGGTCATGGCGAAGGAGCGATATCACCACGGGGACCTGCGCGGCGCGTTGCTCGACGCGGCAGAGACCCTCGTACGGGAGCGGGGGGCCGACGGCTGGTCGCTGCGTGAGGCATCGGCGCGGGTCGGAGTCAGCCCCAGTGCCGCCTACCACCACTTCGGTTCGCGTGACGTACTCGCATCCGCCCTGTCCGAGGTCGTGCTGGCCCGGCTGGGCCATCACCTGCGCGACGCCATGGGGGCGACGCCGGAGCAGGGTCCCGAACGCCTCGCCGCATGCGGGCGCGCCTACGTCACCTGGGCCGTCGAGGACCCGGCCGTCGCGCGGCTCGTCTTCCGCGGCGGCGCCACAACGGCGCAGTCCACCATCTCACCCCACCCGCACGACGTGCTCATGACCGAACTCGACCGCTTGACCGAGTCGGGTCACCTGCCCCCGGGGGCCCGCCCGGGCGCCGAATTCGTGGTCTGGGCCGCCATCCACGGCCTGGCCGTCCTGCTCATCGACGGCCTCGTACACATCGACGACCGGGAAGACGTCGAACGCCAGGCCGAACGTCTGGTCTTCGCCACCTTCAACGGCCTGGCTCGGGAAACCGCTCCTGAGCCGGACCGGCCCACGCCCACCACCACGCACACGCGACGCCTCACCCGGAGCCCGGACCCTGGCCTCGCACCGCACACGCCCTCGCCCTGAAGGACCCGCGGAAGGGCTCTGACGGCCCGGGCGGATCCGGGAACTCACGCGGGTGGGACGGCGGCGACGCCGCCTTCCTCCCGCGCCACCGCAGCAGGCGGCCGTAGGTGAGGACGGTGACGAGCGAGGCGCCGCCGACGACATGGACGCTCGCTGTCCGGGTCCACCTGCGCGAACAACCCCGGCATGCAGGCCGGGAGTCCAGCCGGTGTCGCACGGCCAGCCGGCCGGGCGGACACGGCGCAGCCGGTGCCTCGACCGCGGTCGGTCATGGCCTCCGCCCGTTCTTCTCCGGGTCAGCGCCAGGTGTTGGTCTCCGCGATCTCGCCGGTCTTCAAGTCGATACGGCCTTGGAAATCGCCCGCGTTGCGCGTGACCATGATCACGAGCGGCCGGTCGCCCTGCGGGAAGGCGGTGGAGAAGCCATGGACATCGTCCGGGTTCGGCAGCAGGTCGCGCGGCGGGTGCAGCCGGAACCGTTCCGAGCCGTCGGCACGGTGGACCACCGCGTTGTCCGACGCGGTGAAGGGCGCGCTGTTGACGGCTTCCACCACCAGCACCAGCGTCTCCCCGAACTCCCGCCACGCCAGGACGTCCTGTGGCGGCAGTTCGTACCGCTTCTCGACGTTCCCTGCGGGGCCGCTCCACCGGACCGTGGTGTCACCTTGGGTCCAGGCCACCACGACGTCGAGTTCTGCTTCGGTCACTTGTGAATCTCCGTGGTGGGCCGACCGGGCTCGGTCGGGCTCGGTCTCCGAATCCATGATCTCCATCTGAGTTCCGCCGCCGGGCAGATGACCCGGCTTCGGGTCCGTCCGAGGCCTGACGATGCCTTCCTGGACGAGGAACGGATCACCGTCCGAGACCCGGCAGCGCTCCAGGGGCGAGACATCATCTGCGGCTTCACGAAAGCACAACCCAGGACACAGGAAGGGGACACAGGGACACGGACACCGCCACCCTCAGGAACAGCCGGGTGGACAACGAACACTCACGCCCACCGCCACCCCGGTATCCACTCCCTGGGCCGCGAAGCGACGGGCAGCTCCGCCTCCGAGCCCTCAGACGTGGATCGGGAAGGACGCCTGGAACGCCAGACGTTCGTCGGCCGCGTCGCCGATGCGAGCGAGAATCCCGTCGAGCGCGAGGAACTCCTCCCATGCCGCCCGGCCGGTCGCTCGGGCCAGTCGTGCCACGACGAGGTCTTCCAGGTCCGGGACGCGCTTGTTCTTCCAGATCTTGTCGGCGAGGCTGACCAGCAGGTCGTCCAGGCCGACCCGCGCGTCCATCCATGAGGCGTGGGTCGCGGCGAAGCGCGCCAGTTCCGGGCTGATGCCGTGACCGATCAGAAGAGCCTGCCCGGCCTCCTCGTGCGCCGACCCGGGCCCGGACAGCTCATCGAGGTGCACCGTCTTTCCCACGTCGTGCGTGGCGGCCCCGAAGAGCACAGCCTCGCGGTCGAAGACCACGGCGGGGGAGTGCTGTTCCACCCAGTCGACCAACTGGTGCGCGACGTCATGGACGGCGCGCAGGTGAGCTGCCAGTCGCGGCGGGCTTCCCAGCTCCGACAGAAGTGCTGCGACGCGATCCGGCAGAGGGAGCAGAGGCGGATCGAGAGCGTCGTTCATGGCTCTCGACAAGAGGGCTTCGGTCATCACCGCGTCAGGGTACTGACAGCGGCCCCCGCCGAAGTCGACAGGAGGAGCCGTGCGAGGCCCCGCCGCGCCCCGGTACCGCGGGTGTCAGGCGCCGTCGGGGGAGCGTGGATGTGCGCGGGCGGCCGTCGTGCAGTCCCGCACGGGGAGCGAGACGCAGGTTCGATGTCCCCTGGTCGAAGGCGGTCCGCGCTGCCGCGGTCGTTGTCGGACGGGCGGGTTACTCTCCGGCCATGGATCTGCCCTACGACACCAGGCCCTCCGCGCAGGACATCATCGCCGCCGTGCCCGGACTCGCACCGTACCCCCGGCCGGCCGTGGTGCTGGCCCCCGAGCGGGGCGAGCCGACGGTCCATCAGAGCTCGGTGGGTGGGCCGTTGCTCTGGCCGGCAGACGAGCCCTGGCCGCACTGCGACGTCCCGGACGAGAAGTCCGGCTCCGGGATCCCGGCGACGGCCATGTTGGCGGTGGTGCAGGTGTACCGGAGGGACGCACCGGGTGACTGGTGGCCCGAGGACAAGGACGTGTTCCAGCTCCTGTGGTGCCCCAACGTGCACTGGGACCCGCCCGCCCCGCATGCCGATGTCAGCCCGGTCGCCGAGATCCGCTGGCGCAAGAGCACCGACGTCACGCACATACTCGGCTCGCCCCCGCTGCCCGTACGGCAGGAGGACCCCGACTACGGTTACACCCCGGTGCCGTGCACGCTCACCCCGGTGCCCCTCCTCGACTTCCCCTACCCGCAGGGCCTGCCGGACGCCGAGCTGGTCGAGGCCGTGCTGGAGTACGTGGACGCGACCGGAGACGAGGACGACATCATCACCTGCGTGGCCGGCATCAAGTTCGGCGGGTGGCCCACCTGGCGCCTGACCGAGCCGGACGACGTCCCGTGCCTCACGTGTGGCGCCCCGTCCCGCCTGCTGTTCACCGTGGGCAGTGACCTCACCACCGAGATCACGGTCGGCAGGTGGGGCGACTTCCGGGTCTTTTCCTGTCCGGTCGGGCACGGACACGGTTACATCTTCGACAAGCACTGATGTCGCCGAGGTAGGACCCGTCCACGATCCACGACCGGTCCACGCCGGCGACGGGCAGCGGCGCCGGCTCCGCCGCGAGCGGCGGACGGAGCCGCTTGACGACTCGGCAGACGGTGGCCGGGGAGATCCCGAAGAGCGGGGCCAACCGGCGCACGGTGCGGTGCGTGCGGTGGTGCACCACCGTCAACAGGGCCCGATCGGGCAGTGGCAGGCACCAGGGGAGGGGAGGCCACCGCCGGGCCCGTTCCCGCCCCGCTCCCGCACCACCTTCACCCGCTTCACGAACCGGTCGATCCGCAGCCCGTTGAACCTAGACAGTTCGAGTGCCGGCGGCCTGCGCTTGCTCGAACGCCTCCTCACAGGCAGGAGTGTCGTTCACGGCCATGAGCGACAGATGCTCGCGCACGCCGGGCCTGTCCTCGTACACCACCGTGAGATGCCACGTGCCTTTGGTCAGCGAAGACGCGACGGTGTGAGGCCTCTTCAGGCGCTGGGTGAGCCGCCATTGGCGGCCCGTGAGGTCGTCCCGGAGCGCAGCCCACTGCGCGTCGCTCACGGGTTCGTAGGATTCCCAGGAGGCCAGGCATCCGGGCAGCATGAACGATCGGGGCGGTGCCGACGGTCCCAGCCCGACGGCGGCGGTCGCGGCGTCGAAGTCCGCCGCGACCTGCTCAACGGTCGGCCCCGCACCGGAGTACAGGGGATCCGACGAGGCCGGCTCCGCCACCCACCCGGAAGGCTCCGGATCCGGATCCAGCAGGGAACCGCCGATGATGAATCCCAGCCCGGCGAGCACGACGGCGGCTGCCTTGAGTCTCTTCCTGTTCCTGGCGCCGCCCTCGGCCCCGGTCCCGGCACCGCTCCCGTCCCCGGGCACGGTTTCGGGCTCGGCTTCGACGGCGCTCTCGGTCCCGCCCATGTGCGTCCCCCCGTGACGGTGCTGCCCAACCCCGTCGGGACATGGCAACTGTGGCAGGAGTTTCACACGTTCCGCCGCACGCGACGCAGGCGGGGGCCTTTCACCGAGTACGGCAGGCCCGTCCCGGCGTACCACCCCACCCTTTCCTCACCCGTCCGACCTGACGGTGAGCCGAACCGCGGCGCCGAGGCGGGATCCTCAGGTCCAGGGAAGCGTGCGCCACGGGCCGGCCGGGTCCGTGGTCAGGGCACGGTGGGTCGCCAGGACCGTCTCGTACCACTCGCCGAACTCCTCCTCGTCGAAGTGGAGGCAGCGGCCCAGGATGTAGGCGGCCGAGAAGTCCTCCCACGAGCGGTAGTTGAGCTGGACGAGACGGCCGGCCCGGACCACGGCCGACTCCGCCTCCTGCAGGGAGCACAGGCGCGCGGCGAGTCCCCAGCGGGCCATGGCGGAGGCCCGGCCGTAGTCCCAGGCCTCGACGCTCCGGATGAAACCCCCCTCGGGCAGCAGCCCGTCGGCGCGGAACCGCGCCTCGTAGCGGGCGATGCGGCCGATCAGCCGCTGACGGCCGGTCACCTGGCCCTCCAGCTCCGCGGCGGTGACGGTGCGGCCCGGGGTGACGCCGTCCGCGGTCAGGCGGGGTTCGGCGACGGCCTCGGCACGCCGGCGCACCACGTTCTCCGCGGCCTGGCGCCAGTGGTCGACGTCGACGGGGCCCGCGAAGTCCAGGGCCATGGCGCGGCGCAGTTGCAGGACGGACTCCCAGACCCCGCTGACCATTTCCGCGCGCAGCAGCTGTTCCTGCGTCTCCTGCCAGTCCTCACGGGTGATGACGCCCCACCAGCGTTCCAGCGTGCGCTTCTCGCCACGGTAGCCGCAGCCGTGGTAGGCCATCGAGTTCCAGTAGCGCCCGTTGCGCACGTTGATGTGCGCGCCGGCCGCCAGACCGAACGCGACGGGGCCGGTGCGAGGGCCGCCCACCTCCAGGGTGTGGACCACGTCCCGGGCCGGCCCCGGCCGTTCGACCGGGGCGGAGTGACGCTGCCACAGGGCGCGGCCCTCCGGCCCGGCCGGCAGGACGCCCTCGCAGGGGCTGCCGGGGTTGACGACGAGGTAGGGCGGGTCGTTCTGGTTCCAGACCTCCGCGAACCAGCCCAGGTCGTAGCAGTTGTAGACCGGGTCGGCGACGGGCGGCGGCAGCATGCCGCCGGTGTAGACGGCCAGGCACATGGTCTGGGTCTGCGGGTTCCAGTAGGGGTGGAAGCGGGTGTTGCTCCCGTTCGCGTCGACGTACGCCCGCGACTGCATCATGTACAGGTCGGCCCGTGCGACGAGGTCGTAGTACGCGGGCCAGTCGCCGCGCGCCTTCGCCTCGTACAGCCCCCGCTCGACCGCGCTCGGCGCCTGCCAGACCTGCGCCGATGCCGTCGGACCGGGCAGGGCTCCTCCCTCGTGACCTGTTGTCAAGCTCATGGGTGAACCCTAAAGGCTGGTCCGGTGCGGTCGGTGTGCCGGTCCCTCCGGGCGAGGGCCGACCGGGGGAGAGGCCGTCGAGGCGCCGGATCACCGCCGCCGACGGCCCGCACGTCCCGCGGCCGACCGATCAGGGCGACGCGCTGCGCGCAGGTCGGAAGGTCCGCCGAAACCCCGTGGGGCGAGCCCCGGCCGAGCACGCGACCCCGGAGAAGGAGGTGGCCGGTCAGCCGGCCCTGCTCCGGGTGGGGGCCGACGGGCCGAAGGAGTACGTGGTGACCGTGGAGTCCGCTCTGGACGGATCCACGATCGACTGCTGAACCCCTGACAGCGGACCGGAGGCCTGGGACTCCGGCGCCTCTGCCTGGACGGCGGCGCGGCGTGAGGCGTACGAGAACGACCAGGGCCGGCAGGCCTGCCTGGTCGCGGTGACGGCCCGCTCGAACCGGAGCAAGGCGGACCAGGATCCGGCGGGTGGCCGGCGCCTGTGCCGGTACGGCGCGGAGTGGACGGCGACCGAGCTCCGCCGGGGCCTCGCGGTCGACGAGGCCGAGCGGGACCGGCTGCCGGACATCGCGGCGGGTTGCGGCGGCACGTATGTGGAGTTCACCCCCGCCCCGTAGAACGAACGCGGACGAGACGAGGGCCGCCACGCACCAGGGGGAGCGGACCTCACGATCCGGAGGGGGGACCGGGTGGCTGGTGGCCCGGCCCCGGCCCCGGCCCCGGCCCCGGACGCAGCGGCGCCGGCGGCGCCCGGTCCGCCGGGAATGCCTCGTCCCCTGGTCGACATCGAGCATGGACACCCCGGCGCGCCGTGGTCACGGTCGTACGTGCGCACGAATGACGCGTGGCCTGTTCACGAGGGTCGTGTACGAGCGGGGCGTGGGTCAGGACCGCCGGACGGGGCAGAAGGCCTGGGCTCCTTCCGCCGCCTCGTCGGTGGCGAAGACGGGTGCGCTCAAGGGGTCCTGGACGGCGAACGCGTCCGCGTCGCCGAGGCCGCGGGTGGCGTGCACGATCCGCTTGGAGGCCCGGACGGCGTGCTGGGGCAGCGCGCTGATCGTCTCGGCGAGAGCGAGAGCCGCCTGAAGTGCGGTGCCGTCGGGGACGACCTGGTTGAGCAGGCAGTGGCGGGCCGCGGTGGTGGTGTCCACGGTGCGGCCGGCCAGGGTGATTTCCGTCGCCAGGTGGTAGGGCAGGCGCTGCGGGAGGCGGGTGCGGGATGTCGCCGGTCCGTGGGCTGTGCCCGCGAGCACGGACGTGCAGCGTCGCGGGGCCCCTGGCCGAGGGCCTGGACGTCCCCCGCGACCTCGACCTCGGTGAACGGGCCCGTGCCCTGGAGCAGTTGAAGGTGCACCCGGCCGCGCCCGGCAGGGGAGCGGGGCGGGGGCGCTGACAGGGCGTCCGGCCCTGGGCGACGGGAGTGGCTGTTCCAGAGGCCTGGAGCAGCACCTGATGGGGCTGGATGTCTGATTTTGGGTGGCTGTGATCCATCTGTCCAGGTGGGCCGGGATGATCTACAGTGACTTTCTGTCATGGTTGGTAACTGTCGGTTGCATATGCTGCTCCGCGGTGACGGCCTCAGGGATGGATTCGATCGAGGAGAAGGAGACACCGTGAGCAAGACCCGGACCACTGCTCCGTCCGACCTTCGCGCGGACATCAGGTACCGCGACGACGGCAAGTACACGATGTACGGGATCAGCCTGCGCTGGCAGATCGGGGACAACGCCCCCGATCATGAGGCCTGGCCCCCACCGGCGGACTGGAACGAGGGCAACGCGCCATACCCGCACCTGTACGAGGTATGGCTCGACGACGAGCTGCGGCAGACGGTCTTCCTCCACTGGTCCTCATGGAACTGGATGCAGTCCAACTCCCACTGGGTCGACCTGGGGGACCAGGAGCCGACGGGACAGTTCCACGTCAAGATCCGGGCCAAGGTGGGCGGTGAGTTCACGCCGTTCACCAACGTGGTCGCCATCGGCTCGGAGCGGGCCGGCCTGGAGAAATGGGCGGTGCGCCTGCCCCGCGAGAAGGCCCCTGCGCCCGGCCGGGTGGATCCGCGACACGGCACGGCCAACCATCCGCGCAGCCGGGCCGCCGCCGCGATCCGTGACCTGGACCCCTCACGGATCTGCGCCGAGGCGCGCCGCGTCAACATCAGCACCGACTGGCACGAAGTGGTGCCGGGGGCTGACAGGATGCTCGCCGACTATCCGTGGAACGACGCGCAGAAGTACCTGGAGTACCGCAAGTTCTTCGAGGGCAGCACCCTCGCGTCCGCGGGGAACCCTGCGTTCCGCGGCCTGGACCTGGCCCCGGACGACACCCTCGGGGACTGGCCCGTGACGGAGCTGGACACCTCGGCTCCCACCCAGACCTTCACCTACGACTACATGGCGTATCACCAGGGTGAGAGCTGGTCCCACCGCTGGTTCATCACCCGTGCCGGCTGGGATCCCTCGGAAGGCCTGAGCTGGCAGGACCTGGAGCCGACCCCGTTCCTGGTCGAGGTGCACGGCGCCCCCCGGGAAGAGGAATCCACCGCTTGGGAGTTCGCCTCATTCCCACGGCGCCGGAACGGGCGGGCGGCGATCGTGCACATCTGGGGCGGCCACGGAGGACCGGACACCCCGAACGGTGAGAACGGCGGCATGACCGGCGAGTTCTTCCTGTCCGTGTCCGACGTGCTCCTGCGATAGCCGAACCACCGCACCGCCTGATCGACCGCCTCCCCCAGGCGGTCGATCCCAGGCGGTCCCCGGCGGTCGGTCCCGGGCGGGAGCGGCTGTTCCAGAAATCTGGAACAGCCCGGCCCCGCTACCGGGCCCGGTCCACACCGAGGTCGGCGAGCGTGGCGAGCTGCGCCTGGTCGGGCCGGTCACGGCGGGCCTTCTGGTTGCCGATCCAGATGCCGGTGCGGTGCTCCGTCCCGTCGGGCAGCCGCTCGACGACGGCCCGCCCCGGCGGCCGTAGTCGTCTTCGCCGCCGTGCGGGCCGGTGAGGCTTTCTGAGGCCCTACGCCGAGTGTGGCAGCCTCCGACGTGCCGTCCGCCCTACTCACCCCCGAGGGCGAGCAGGGCGGCTCGTCGGCAGCGAGGGAAGCCCTCGATCGGCCGACGGCGGGGCGCCGAGGCGAAGGCGGCCGCACAACCCCGCCCGGCCTGTGACCGAGGTGGTGTCACCGGCCGTAGTGCGCGAAAACCGCGGCCTTCTCCTTCTCCCACGTCCAGTTCGGTACGTTCCCGCGCAGGAACGGTTCCGTCTCGGCGAGCGCCTGGAATTGGTCGGAGGGCCGTCCGGTGCGCTTGTTCACCACGATGGCGGTCAGCATCACCGGGGCCCCTCTGCCCTCCTCCACTCGGCAGGCTGCCGCAAGGAGGTCGCTCATCAGCGTGCCACGGGGCGGCACCGAGAAGTGTGACTCCCTCAGGAGCGCGCTGAGCGTGCTGTAGAAATCGGTCCGCCCTTCGGCCGCCCAGTCCTTGATGATTTCGACCATCCTGTCCCGCGCCGCGAGCCAGGCCTCGGAGTTGTACCTCAGCCGGGGGAACCGTGTGTCAGCCATCCTGGTATGGCAGCACAACAGCGTGCGGGAAGGGGTGGTTTTACGGTACCCCGGGGCTATCACCGTTCCCGTCCGGCAGCGCGTGTGAGGCCATCGAAGCACCGGCGGTGCTGACCGGAGCCGTCGTGCCCCAGGGCTGTCGCCGGCGGACATGTGGCCGGCCAGGTCGGGTCAGGGGGTCGCCCTGCGGGCGGGGAACACGGACGCGCCGGTGACCTCGGTCATCCGGCGAGCGGCTGGGGCTCACATCGTGCCCCGTGCGGCAACGTCCGGCGGCACGCGGGGCAAGGAGTGCGATAGCGACTGTTGTGGAGCCGCCCTTCGGACGGGCTGCCCCCAGCACGCCTGTCAGCGTGTGGCGGCGTTGCGCAGTGCGAGGGTGGTGCGGGCGGCGTCCGCGAGGTCGGCCGACCGCAGGCGTACTCCGACGAGGTTGGCGGCGTCGCTCCATGCGCAGAGGGTCTGGTCTCCGTCGGGTCCGCTCACGTGGCCGCAGGCGAGACCGCCGCCGTGCCGGCCCGCGTCGAAGCGGCTCACGTCACGGGCCTTCGCGCCGGCGAAGTAGTTGCGGAACTCCTGCTCGATCGACTTGGTCGCCTTGGACTCGGCGACCTTGGGGTCCCAGTCGGCGCTGTTGACCAGGACGAAGAGGTCGTGGGCCCCGTCGGCGTCCTGGTCGTAGTAGCCGGTCCGCATGCTGTGCGGGAGCTCACGGCCCGCCAGGACCTCGGTCTCGGCGCGCTTGGCGTCCTCGCCCGTCAGCAGGCGGAAACGGTCGAAGAGCTCCGGGAGAACGATGACGAGGGACTCCTCGGTGCCGTCCGCGGCGCGCGCCTCGACGGCGCGGGGTTCGGGGTTGTAGGAGGCGGCGGCTTTCACGCTCGCGCCGGCCACGATGAACACGCTCACGCCCGCGAGGAACCAGGTCCGCTTCCTCTTCACCCGCATGGTGTGTGCCGGAGCGCTGCCGGGCGGGGTGGGCTGTGTGCGCCAGGAGCGGGTCAGCCACCACAGCGCGCCGATGGCTGTGGCGGCGGCGGACATGACTCCGATGACCTCGCCGACGGCGAAAGCCTGCGAGGTGGGGTCGATGGAAGCGACGATCATGCCCGGCATCGTACGTGTGACCGAAACTCCGCGAAGCGCGATATCACGACGGGCTACGCTCCGTTCCGGCACAGGCCCGAACGGAGCGCGCGGGACACGCCCCGGCCCCCGGTCACGGGACGCCGTACGGCCGGGGCCGCCCGGCCTCGCGTCGCCCGGGCCCGGTGTCCTGCGCTCCGGACTGCGGGTCAGTCAGGCGCAGGTCGATCCAGGGCGCCTGCGGGTGCGGACTCCGGGGTCTCCATGGGGTCGGGGTCCGTCCCGGCTCCCTCGGCGACCTGGCCGCCTTCGGGGCGGGCCATCGGATGGGCCGACGCATCACCGGATCGCGCCCTGGCCGCCGGGTTGGAGCCCACCCTGTCCGGCTCTGGGGTGATCCTCCCTCCGAGGTGGACGGTTGCGGCCGTGAGGTGAGTCGGGGGGCTTCCCCTGCGGGGTCGATGTCCCGCAGGATGCCGGTCCTGCCGTGTGCGCCCTGGACGCGGTGGCCGATGTCGGCCTGGTTGATCATCTCGTCACCCCCGGTCAGGTGTGGGGGCGGTGAGAGCTTCCATCGCGCGCCCGCCCCGCCGGCGCCACTGTCGGTGGCGGCCGTTAGGATCCGCTGTTTGTTCGATCAAGGCAAGCAGTGGGGGGCGTACCGGGAATGAGTGGGCAACTGAGAGAGACCGCATCGGAGTTGGCGGGTCTCCTCTGGCGGGAGCACACCGTCTACCGGGACCGTGCGGGCGGTGTCGTGATACGCGGGGAGCATGTCCAGCGTTGGATCAGCCTGGCCCCTGCCGGCGGGCGGGACGAGGTGCTCGTTCGGGCCGGGAGGATCCTCGACGGCGGTACGACGGCCCCCGCTCGCGCCGAGGCGGTGGCGCGCCTGTGTGCCGGGAGTGGCGAGCTGGCCGCGGTCTGCCGCCGCCTGCTGTCCGAGACCGCCGTCACCCCGACCGCTCTGCCGCGTCGGAGCGGGGGCGTACAGCGGAAGCCGCGCGGGCGGGCCGGCACGCGGGGCAGGCACACCAGCCTGGCATCCTGGGCGGTCGTCGCCGCTGTGGTCGCGGTCATCGGCCTCTGTCTTGCGAACACGACGGGAAGGATCTGACGGCCGGCGAGCGGCGACCGGACTTCCGCCGACCACCAACCGGTCCGGGCACGAACAGCGGCCGGCAGGTGGCGCAACCGTCATCTCCGACGCCGCCGAGCCGGGTGACGACATCGGGCGTTTCAGGCCTACCGGTTCGACTCCACCGCCTACCGAGCCCAGTTCGCCGACGAGGGCCCTGTCCCCGCTGGAGCAGCAGATCGCCGCTCTCCCGCCACGCCGGGGGTGGAGGGTGGAACGGGTGTGGGCACCAGACGCGGACTCCGATGACGCGCGCATCGCCGCGCACGAGAAGGCCCGCGTCACGATCGGTGGCCACCGCCTGCACCCCCGCGACTTGGACACCTGCTCCGCCCTCGCCTCCGAGTGCGCCGGCCTGGCCGAGGAGGACGACTTCAGCGCCCCTGAGGACGCCACGGGTCTGGACGACCTCACCGGCGACCTCGACACGGCCCTGGCGTGATGGGGGAGAGGGGCAGCGCCGCCCCGTGTCCGGCCGTGCGGGCGCCATGGTTCGACAGGGTGCTCGTGGTGTTCCGAGACCGCGGCGGGCGAGGCCCCGGCGGGCCGGCCACCGGTCGTGACCTCGATGCCCTCGCGCACGTAACAAGACGCGGCTGGGCCCCGACCCGGGAGGGGGTCGGGGCCCAGCCGTTGTTCAGCTGTGCGCGGCCGCGGTCAGTGGCGGAATGCGTCCTTGACGTCTTCCTTGGCGTGGCGGGCGTTGCCCTTCGCCTGTTCGGCTCGGCCTTCGGCGGTCATCCGCTCGTTGCCGACCATGCGGCCCATGGCCTCCTTGGCCTTGCCCTTGGCCTGCTCGGCGTGGGCCTTGCTCTTCTCCGTGCCCGACATCGGGGACCTCCTCGTTGCTGTACCGGATTGGTCGTGACCGCTCGTCTGCTCCCGATCGCCGACCGCAAACCCCACCGCGGCCGGTCCGTTCGACGTCCACGCGAGGGCGGTCGTTGCGCCGGGGTCGCGCGTACTGCTGCCCGCCTGCAGGAATAAGTAACCCGTAAAAGTCGTGTGCATGGCCGAGCGGCGCCCGGGCAGTCGGTGCTGCGGAGGTTGATAACTATGGTTCCCCTGCTTCTCGTTCTTCTGCTCGTTCTGATCCTTGCCGGTGCCGGCTTCGCGGTGAAGATCCTCTGGTGGGTCGCGCTGGCGGTGCTGGTGCTGTGGCTGATCGGCTTCGTCGCCCGCCCGAAGGGAAGTAGCGGCCGCTGGTACCGCTGGTAGCCCGGCAGCGAACCGACTGCCGGTCGCGACCGATGGCCTGGTGCACCCCCTCGTGAGGGGGTGCACCAGGCCATCGTCGTGTCCGTCGTGACCGTGACCGCGCACGGACCTGATGTCCGTAGGGGCGTGCATCGGGGTGGCCGGGAAGTGGCCGGGCCGGTCGTCGTGACAGAGCAGGGAACCTGCTGACCTCCATGAGCGGTGGCCGTCCCGGTCCGTCGCTGCCGCTTATCCGTCGTTCGGGTGTTTCCCGGCGGGGCGGGGCGCCTGCTGGAGGGCCGCGGCCGCACCGGGCCAGGCAGGGTCTTCCCGGGGGAAGAGGGCAGCCGCCCCGGTGATCTGCAGCAGGCGTTGGAGCTGGGGTGCGGGGTTCGCCAGATGGATGGTGGCGCCGGCCTCGACCGCTCGCAGCCGTGCGGCGATGAGGGCGTTGAGCCCGGAGGAGTCGCAGAAGGTGACACGGCTGCAGTCGGCCACGACGCGGTCGGCCCGGGACGTGGCGACGAAGGTGAGAGCGTGCGCCAGAGCACGGCTGAGCGACGGCGCGGTGTCGATGTCGATCTCGCCGACGGGCCGCACGACGGCCGCGCGCCCGAAGATGTCGACACCGGGCATTGCTTCGGTCTCCCGGTCGGGTCGGTGGGATCGCTCGGGTCGCTCGGACACGGGGTTACCTCCTCGGACTACGGCCCGCACGCCGTGGCCGGCGTGCGGGCGGGTTCAGGAGTTGCGCTGGTCGTTGCTGTCCTGACGGAGCTGGTCGGTGTGGCGGGTCACGGCGTCGATGCGGTCGGCGAGTTCGGCGTCGCCGGCTCCCAGGTGGGGTCGGGTCCCGGCCAGGGGGCCGATCAGGCCGGCGGCGTCGTCGCCGCCCAGGGCCTGGTCGAGTGCGCCGACGGCTGCCTGGGCGCCCGGGGCGAGGTCGCTGAGGGAGGTGACCTGGCCGGCGAGGCGGCGCAGGTCGGCCGCGTTGTCGCGGGCCCAGGCGGTGACGGTGCGGTCGGCGGCCCGCGCGTCGCGGGTGGCCTGCACGCGCTGTTCGCCGGTGCTCCCGGCGGCGCCGGGACGCAGCCGGAGGTAGCGGCGTTCGGCTGCCTGGCGGCTGGCGACTCCGAGGGGGCCGGCGAGCTCGGCCCAGCTGGCGCCCTGGCTGCGGGCCGTTCCGATCAGGACGCTTTCCCAACCGGTGAGCCGCTCACGGATCTCGCGGAGCATCTGCAGGGCGGCCAGGGCCTGCTCCGGACCGGAGCCTTCCGCCGTCGTGGCCGCCATCTCCCCGGCGGAGGACCGGTGCGCCTTCTCGATGGCCTGGTGGATGACCTCCAGCGCTGCGGCGGCGTCCGGGGTGAGGACCGGTGGGACGGGGGGAGCGATCTCGTTCACGGCGCCTCCGAAGGCTTGTCATCCATCAGGCGACATCCTGCTTGTCATCGTTTCGATGACATGTTACAACGGTGGCACGTTGAAGCGCATTGGCAGTTTCTGCCTGAACCAACTGGAGGTGTTTCGCGATGTTGATGCGCACCGACCCGTTCCGCGAGATGGACCGGATCGTCCAGCAGCTGTCGGGTACGTCCGGGACCTGGTCCAAGCCGTCGGTCATGCCGATGGACGCCTACCGCGAAGGCGACGTGTACGTGATCGCCTTCGACCTCCCCGGAGTGAGCCCCGAGGCGATCGACATCGACGTCGAGCGGAACATGCTGACCGTGAAGGCGGAACGCCGCCCGGTCGCGAAGGCCGACTCCGTGAAGGTGGAGCTCTCCGAGCGCCCCCTGGGTGTCTTCTCCCGCCAGATCATGCTCGCCGACACCCTCGACACCGAGCGCATCGCAGCCGACTACGACGCGGGTGTCCTGACCCTGCGGATCCCGATCGCCGAGCGCGCCAAGCCCCGCAAGATCAGCATCGGCGGCGAGAGCGGCCGCAAGCAGATCTCCGGCTGACCCCCCGTACCAGCCGGCAGCGGAGGGCGGGGGAGAGCCGATTCCCCCTCCGGCACCCCGCCCTCCGCACCCTCTTGGCCCCCTTCACCCCTTCCTGGAGGTGATGTGATGTCGATGCGCAGAGAGGCGTTCCTGGCCCACGTCCAGGAACGAGGCGAGTACGAGACCCCGCAGGACGCCGACCGTGTGGCCCGCGTCGTCCTGGCCCTGCTCGGCGCACACCTGGTGGGCACCGTGCGGGCCGAGCTCGCCGCCCGGCTCCCCGAGACGTACGCCCTGATCCTCCTGAACCCGTTGCAGGCGGCGGAGCCGCTCTCGCCGGAGCGGTTCGTCCGTGCGACCGCGGCCTGGATCGAGGGCGCCACCGAGAAGACGGCCCTGTGGGACATCGGCGCCGTCCTGTCCACCGCGGCCGCCGCCGCGGGTGACGTGCTGACCCGCGAGGTCCTGCTCCAGCTCCCGCACGGCTACGACCTCCTCTTCGGCCACCCCCAGCCCACCTGACCCTCCATCCCAGCCGTCCACCGGCCGCAGGGCCGGATCCTTCGCAGAGAAAGGCAACCGCAGCCATGTACGACCAGCCTCGACCGAACCGGGCCGCCCCCGCCATGACGTTCGACCAGATGCTGGAACGCGTGCGCTACGAAGGCGCCTACCCCACCCGCGAACGCGCCGCCGAAGCCGTCCGCGACGTCCTGGCCGCCCTCGGCCGACAGCTCACCGGCGACGAACGCGTCGACCTCGCCCAGTGCCTGCCCGTCGAGGCCGCCCTCACCCTGACCGCCCAGATCCCCGACACCGAACACCTCACCGGCTGGGGCTTCGTCAAAGACCTGGCCGAACACACCAACACCACCCCGGCCACCGCCCGCTGGGACACCGGCGCCGTACTCGGCGTCGTCGCCCGCCTCGCCGGCCCCGACCTCCTCACCCGCACCCTCCGCCGGCTCCCCGACGGCTACGCCCTCCTCTTCGGCCAGACCGAACTGCGCCGGCCTGAGACTGCTGCCGCCTGACCCGGGTCGGAGCGCGCGAACATACGTCGGGGCCGGAACCGCAAGAGCGGTTCCGGCCCCGACGTATGTCGATCAGTCCTTGAAGACGTCCTTGACCTTCTCCTTGGCCTCACGGGCATCGCCCTTGGCCTGCTCCGCGCGGCCCTCGGCGGTCAGCCGCTCGTTGCCCGTCAGGCGGCCGGCGGTCTCCTTGAGCTTGCCCTTGGCCTGCTCGACCTTCGCCTCGGCCTTCTGCTCACCAGACACAGCTGATCACTCCCTCTTGGGCGGAAACGCCTTACGAGACCCCGTATGGCCGCTGAACGGCTTCGTAAACAGGGCGACCGCGCAACAGGCTTACCCCGGCTCGCCAGGACCGCAGGTACGGGCGGCGCGCCACCGGGGGAGGAGGGCGCGGACCGTCTTGCCGGCTCCGGGCCCGGGCGTGACGGCAGTGGCGAGGGAGAGGTCGTCGACCATGTGCCAGCCGAACCCACCCGTCCCGTCGACGAGGTCGGGAGCCCGCATCCGCGGGCTGGGATCCTCGACAGCGACCTCGATGCAGCTGGGGTGCGCGGTCAGGCGGAGGGTGTAGGCGCCACCACCATGGCGCAGGGCGTTCGTCACCAGCTCGGAGACGACCAGAACGACCGTGTCGGCCTCCTCCCGACAGATGGCCGGCTGCCCGAGGGCTTCGAGGAACGCCCGGGCGGCCTGGCGTGCCTCCGTGGCGGCGGATAGAGGGCGTAGTGCTGTGCGCTCGGTGCTCGTCGTGGTCATCGTGCGCGCTCCGGGTCTTTGGTCGGTGTCCCGGTCCTGCCTGCCGGGTCGTTGTGCCCCCGTCCGCAGTCGCTCAATCCCGGCGGCACCCGATTACCTCAGGGACACACACAGGAAAATCTATGTCGGCCGGAGTAGACATTGGGTCGTGGCGTGGTTATGGTTTCTCCCGTAGCCCAGTCAAGAAAAGCTCGGCAGAGGCGAACTGCCGGGCAGCAGTACCCGCAGTTGCAGTTGTTGGGCGGTGCGGTGGTGGAGTTCCGAAGCCAGAGCGGTTGCAGGACGGTGACGGGGCTGACGGCCGGACCGGGTGGCCCGCAGTCGTCAGGGGCCGCCGCAGGCAGTACCGCGGTTACCGCAGTGATGGCAGTACCCGGCAGTGAAGAGCAGTACCTCGGTGAAGGCGTCGGCTGCGGGCGCGCGCACCGGGAGGTTCGGCAGTGGGGTTCCAAGCCGGAGCAGACGCACGATGGGCGACGGGGCCGGCTGCCGGAGCGTGGCGCTCGGTCAGGCCACGAGCAGTATCAGTAGTACCGAGTGGAGCAGTACACGCAGTTCGCAGTTCCCCGCTTGTAAGCAGTTGATCACCCGAGGGATGAACGGAGGAGTTGAGGCGCCATCAGGATCGCCCGGGCGGAAGTCGGAGCCCGGGTACCGCAGGACATCGACAGTGAGGTGGTCTCCGGTCAAGCAACCGCGATCCCCGCATCTCCCGTCCCCGTTCGGGCGGGTCGGCGGATACAGGAAGCCGGCGCAGTATCAGGGCCGGCAGATGGTGTAGCAGTTCCTTCGGGGCCCTGGTGCCGTACGGCACCAGGGCCCCTCCACGCGTTCCACAAGAGAGGTTCCATGACAGCAGACGACTCGTTCGGCCGTCTCGACGACGACGATTACCCCGCCTACACGATGGGCCGGGCCGCCGAGATGCTCGGCACCACCCAGGGCTTCCTCCGCGCCATCGGCGAAGCCCGCCTGATCACCCCGCTCCGCTCCGCGGGCGGCCACCGCCGCTACTCCCGCTACCAGCTGCGCATCGCCGCCCGCGCCCGGGAACTCGTCGACCAGGGCACCCCGATCGAGGCGGCCTGCCGCATCGTCATCCTCGAAGACCAGCTCGAGGAAGCCCAGCGCATCAACGCCGAGTACCGCAGCGCCGCCGAATCAGCGAATCCGACGGCCGCGACCTGAGGCGGGGAAGCCTGAAGGCCTGCCGGGTACCGGCGGCCCCTCGCCCACCTGCCCGGGGTGGGATGCGCAGGTCGCCCTATGGTGACGGGGTGTGCGGGCGTGTAGCGTCTGCGTCAGCTGTCGTGGTTCGGAAGTTCCCTTTGCCCACGCTTTCGGCGTGGGCGTTCTGCTGTGCTGTGCCGCAGGAACCAGGGCGATCACCTCCGCCTTCCGCACGTCGTGGGAGGCGTCATCGACTGGAAGGCATGAACATGGCTACGGGAACTGTGAAGTGGTTCAACGCGGAGAAGGGCTTCGGCTTCATCGCCCAGGACGGCGGCGGCCCGGACGTCTTCGCCCACTACTCCGCGATCAACTCGACGGGCTTCCGCGAGCTCCAGGAGGGCCAGGTCGTGACGTTCGACGTCACCCAGGGCCAGAAGGGCCCCCAGGCCGAGAACATCACCCCGGCCTGACCCTCCCCCGAGCAGCCGGACGGCACCGCCCTCGCTGGGACCGGTCCGGTGACACACCCTGACCCGGGTACAGCGACGGGCCGCACGCAAGACTCCGTGCGGCCCGTCGCCGTCTGCTCCAGAGGTTCACCGGCTGAGGCGGGTGGGCCGGCCCCCAGGCGAACTCGAGGTCGCCCAGCAGCTTCTCCAGCGACTCGTCTCATCAGGCGCGGAGCGCGATCGGCCCCGCGCCCGGGACGCGGCTCTCGCCCGCGCGCGGGAGCAGCAGAAGGACCGGCAGGAGGCGTACGAAGAGCAGCTGCGCCGAGCGTGAGGCCCGCCGCCTCCGCGCGGAATGCTGACAGATGCACGACATCGTCCGCACCTCGATGCGCACCGCGCGCCGACGATGCACAGCGCCGTGTCCGGTAACCCCCAGCAGGCCTGCACGCGAGCGCGATGCGGCTCACCATCCCCCAGCGCCCGTAACGTTGGTCAGCGGCGCATCGGAGAACCTACATACAAGAGCGGTGGACCTTGGGTACGAGTGGAGGGCAGCGCGGTGAGCAATTCGCCGACACCTGCGCTGAAGCCGGACGGTGCCGGCTGCACCCCATCGGCCGGCTCCGGAGCACCGCCTCCTGCACACCGCCTGCCGCCACGACGTATGCGCGTAACCTGCCCGGCCGGCATGACATCGGCACCGGGCTGCGGCGGACACCGGCATCGGTGTGGAACGACAATCTGACGGACTGCGCCGCCGCGCTCACTTATTACGCGGTGCTCGCGCTTTTCCCCACCCTCCTGGTCACGGTCTCGCTGATCGGGATCGCCGGCCCCTCGGCCACAGAGAGCCTCATCAGCAATGTGATCGCTGTTGTCCCGGCCGAGTCACGCCCGGTCATGCACAGCACGCTCAGGAGCATGGCCGACCAGCGCACAGCTGCCTGGGTACTGGCGGTCTTCGGCACGATCGGCGCTCTGTGGTCCTCCTCCAGCTACCTGGGAGTCTTCCGCCGAGCCCTGCACGCCATGCACGGCGTCGAGGACCTCCGCCCCGCATGGAGGACCGCACCACGACTGGTGATCACCGCTCTGGTATTGCTGGCGCTCCTGGTCACCAGCGCCCTGGTGCTCATCCTGACCGCCGAAGCGGCCCCCGCCCTCGGCCGGATCGTGGGCATGGACAGCATGGCCGGCACCGCGTGGAACGTACTGAAGTGGCCACTCCTGCTGGGCCTGGTCGCCGTCCTGGTGCTGGTGTTGTTCCGCTCGGGCCCGGCCCAGACGCGCGGCGTGCGGCAAAGACTTCTGGGAGACGCTCTGGCCATAACCCTGTGGCTCGCCGCCTCCGCCGGCTTCGCCCTCTATGCCTCGCAGGTCGGATCCTACAATCGGCTGTACGGCTCCCTCGCCGGGATCGTCGTCTTCCTGGTGTGGGTCTGGCTGTCCAACCTCGCCCTGCTCATCGGTGCCCAGTTCAACGCCGAACTAGCCAAGATCCACCGCTGATAAGAACCTGCACCTTCTCACGCCCCAGGGAAATCCGATGGCTGGGCGGCTCGGCCAAGAGGCATCAAGGGGGTCCGACCGGAGAATGCTGACACCGTTGCCCGCCGCAGGCTATGGGGTAGCGGTGCGGCAGCCGTTGCGGTCGTTGTTGTTGTCGAGTGTCACGCTGCAGTCCCGGAGAACCTCGACGGCGCCCGGGCCGGGAACATCATCGTTCCTGAGGTAGGTCATGACGCAGCCGGCCATGTCGAAATCCAGGTACGCCAGATCGTGTCTGTGATCAAACGGCACGTCGGGGAACGGCCCGGGGTGGTGCGCGGCCCACAGGAGGGCCACCTCACTGACCATGTCGGTCGGGCCCGGGAGGCGGGATGAGAGTGGTCACGAAGCGATCCTCCCGCACACGCCGGGCCCCACCCGCCGCCGGGCCTCCTTCGACCTGGCCGACAAACCTCACCGCTCGGCTGAGGCCCTGGCCGCCATCCCCACGACCGTCAAGGAACGCGCGGCTGCCGAGCGGCTGAAGACCGACCGCTACCCGGCTGGTCCACCGACGCCGGCCGCACCGAGGACATCGGGTGGCGCCAGGCCCGCACCACGCAGCTCGAGGCCGTCGCACGCCACCATCACGCTCACCTGCTCGCCGCCATCGTCGAGCTCGGCGGTGAGCTGGAGCTCCCATACCCGTAACGGGCGCTTCAGGGAATCCCAGAAGGCTGCGCGGTCAGCGCCGGCCGCCGCCGATGCGGCGGTCGTCGGCCAGTGCGGTAAGAGGGCCGAACTCGCGGGCAAGCTGGTTCCACGTCAGAACCTCGCCACAGCGGGCCGGGAACTCCTTCGGGTTGAACTCGGGCATGGTCCAGGTGCCATTGCCCCGGTCCCGCAGCCACAGGTCCCCGTCACCGTCGACCACAGTCGGCGGGACCGGTACGGGCTCGGCCTGATCGGTGGGCTCCCAGGTGACCCGGCCCGGGTGGGAAACGCGGCGCAGCTCGGTGGTGGCCAGCCGGGCGGCCAAGTCACGGGTGGACTCCTCGGCGTCCTTGACCGACGCGAGTCGGAATGCGTCGTCAAGTACGGGCAGGGCTGGATTCTTGCTGCGCTTTGAACTCATACGCTGACTACCTCCGGTGGGGGGCGTCACATCCGTTATGGCACCCCGTAGAGGAACACGGTATCCGAGGCGGGAGCCGGGCCGGCTACGACCACTGCCCAGGTGGAGGCGCCCTGGTCGCGGCGGTGAAGGCGTCCCACCGGTGAGCGCCGACCACCACCGCCGTCGCCCCCATCCGCCTCGGTCTGCAAGCGCTGCGCGAGAACGTGCCCGGCGACACCGCCGACCACGAGGACCAGGCCGCCGTCCTCCATGCCCTCTACGACGACCGCAACCGGTCCGCCGGCGTGCTTGGGATGATCTCCGACCTGCTGACCGGCATCGGCGTCCGGATCGAGGACCAGGGCGGCGAGGGCGGCGAGGGCATCACCGAGGTCATCGACGAGGCCGCCGCGTACGTACAGGACTCCGCCGGCCGGCGCCCGGAGTGGGCCCGTACGGTCCTCCCCGCGATCTGATCGTGGAAGCCGTCCGCGTGCCGGGCAGCAGGTGAACCGGCGGGCCGGCACGCCGTAGCAACGTGGGCCCGCCGGCCTCAACCCAGAAGATCGGGCGCGCGCAGCATCTCGGGCGGGATGTCCCAGGCGTCGACCAGGTCGAGCGCGAGCGGCCGGACCTTGCGGCACAGGTCGTTCACCTCGCGGCTGATCGCCTTCGAGCGCTGCACGGTCAGTCGACCGTGCTCCATGAACCAGGCCCGGTCCGCCTCGATCGTCGAGAGGGCGAACAGATCGCACAGCAAGGCCAGCGCGACCTTCTCGTCGCCCTCGGGCATCGCGCGTACCTTCTCCACGAACGCCTCCGTCACCAGCCGCTCGACGTGGGCGCGGGCGAGCGCGACGACGTGGTCCTGCACCTGTGAGAAGACCGCACCCGGGTCGCGCTTCTGGTCGGTCCCGCTCTTGATCCGGCGGGCCAGGCCGGCCAGCATGTGCTCTTCCCGGAAGCGGACCATGGCGAGCTGGTAGTCGGAGTCGAGCAGTCCGGCTTCCCGGTCCCATTCGTCGCCGCCGGGCAGCAGATCGCGTACACGTTCGAGCAGCTTGTGGACGGAGGTCCGCTCCAGGAGCGTTTCGACGGCGAGACCGGTGACGAAGCGGACCATGCCCGCCTGGTCGAGGTCCTCGAACGCGCTCGCCTGATCGGTGAGCAGCCCCTTGGCGACGAGCTGCAGAAGGACGTGGTTGTCGCCTTCGAAGGTGGTGAAGACGTCGCTGTCGGCCTTGAGCGCGGCGAACCGGTTGACCGCGAGGTATCCGGCGCCGCCGCAGGCTTCGCGGCACTCCTGGACGACCCGGGTGGCGTGCCAGGTCGCGAGCGCCTTCAGCCCCGCGGCGCGGGACTCCAGGCGGCGCCGCTCCTCGGCGTCGTCCGTGATGCCGGAGAAGACGTCGTGCAGCTGTGAGCGGACCACGTCCTGGGCGAAGTGCAGCGCGTACGTCCGGGCGATCAGCGGCAGCAACCGCCGCTGATGCAGGCCGTAGTCGAGCAACACCTGTTCCTCGGTGTCCGAGGCCGCCGAGAACTGCCGCCGCCGCACGGCGTACCTGGTGGCGACCGACAGGGCCACCTTGGAGACGCTGATGCTGGCCCCGCCGACGCTGACCCGGCCCTGCACCAGCGTGCCGAGCATCGTGAAGAACCGCCGGTGGGGGTTGTCGATCGAGCTCTCGTAGACGCCCTCCGGGCTGACGTCGGCGAACCTGTTGAGGAGCGCCTCGCGCGGCACCCGCACGTCGTCGAACCGGATCCGGCCGTTGTCCACGCCGTTGAGCCCCATCTTGCGTCCGTCGTCCTCGATACGGACGCCGGGCGCGGGCTCTCCGCCGACCCGGACGGGTACGACGAAGGCGTGCACGCCGTGGGACTCCCCGGCCACCTCCAGCTGGGCGAAGACGACCGCCAGCTCGGCGTGCCGGGCCGCATTGCCGATGTAGTCCTTGCGCGCCTCGTCACCGGGCGTGGTGAGGACGAACTCCTGGCGTTCGGCGTCGTACCGGGCGACCGTGCCGAGCGCCTGGACGTTGGAGCCGTGCCCCGTCTCGGTCATCGCGAAGCAGCCCATCAGCTCGCCCGTGATCAGCCTGGGCAGATGGGCGTCGTGATGGCGCCGGGTGCCGAGGTGCAGGATCGCGCCGCCGAAGAGACCGAACTGAACGCCGACCTTCACCAGGACCGACAGGTCGCCGAAGGCCAGCGTCTCGAACGCGGCGATCGAGGCACCGACGTCGTCGCCACCGCCGTAGGAGGCCGGGAACCCCATACCGGTCTGCCCTGTTGCGGCCATCTCGACCACGACCTCCCGCACCCGCTCGCGGAACGCGTCGAGGCCGAGTTCCTCGGCCTCTTCGAGAATGGAGGCGTACCTGGACAGGTTGTTCCGTACGAGACGCCGGATCTCCGCGTACTCGCCGTCGAGCACGGCGGACAGTGCCTGGACGTCGATGTCGGGCTGTACGTAACCGGTCGTGGTGGGGGTGGAGGTGTTGTCGAGGGCCATGGGGTTCGGCTACCCCGCCGCGAAAGGATCAACCAGGAGGGGCCGTCCTGCGGTGTGTGGGCCCTCGCCTCCTGACCCGTCATGGCCCGCAGGCCCGGCGGGGCTGCGCCCCGGCGCCGGCCGGGGTTTCGCCCGGCCGGCGCTGTTGGGGGTGCGCGGTCGGCTGTCCGTCAGGGGCAGCTGATGCGGGTGTCGCCGCTGTCGGTGGTGCAGGTGTCGGAGCCGGAGCCGCCGTTGGCGGTGTCGTTGGCGCTCACGCCGTCGGTGGTGGTCAGGCGGTCGTTGCCGTAGTAGCCGGTGAGGACGTCGTTGCCGCGGTCGCCGTTCATGGTGTCGTCACCGAAGCCGCCGTCGAGGTTGTCGTTGCCCGGGCCGCCGTGGACGGTGTCGTTGCCGTAGCCCGCACGCACGGTGTCGTTGCCGGAGAGCGCGCAGATGACGTCGTTGCCGTAGCCACCGGTGAGGGTGTCGGTGCCGGACGTGCCGACGATCGTGCAGCCCCGGGCGTTGTTGACCGAGGTGGTGGCGGTGGCGCTGTTGTCGCCGGTGTTCGGGTCCTGCGGGGAGCCCGTCACGGACGCGGTGTCCCGCAGGGTGCCGGTCGTGCGCGGTTCGGCGGTCACGGTGACCGTGGCGCTCGCGCCGGGGGCCAGGCTGCCCAGGGCGCAGGTCGCACCCGTCGCGGTGGTGGTGCAGGCGCCCTGGGAGGGCACGGCCGAGATCAGGGTGCCGCCGGCTCCGGAGAGGGAGTCGGTCAGGGAGACGCCCGTCGCGGTCGCCGTGGAGGACGCCGCGTTGGTCACCCGCACCGTGTACGTCGCCTGGTCGCCGATGCTCACCGTCGTCGTACCGGACTTGGTGACGGACAGGTCCGCCGACGGCGGCGGGGGCGTGGTGCCGCCACCGCCGAGGTAGCGGGCCACGCCGCGGTCGGCGGCGAGGCTGTTGGCCTGGCCGACGACCCCGCCGGCGACGATCTTCCCGTCGGACTGCAGGGCCACTTGGGAGGCCTGCTCGGAGGGGCCGCCGAAGTCGGTCGTCAGCCGGCCGTCGCCGTCGAAGGAAGTGTCCGCGGCGCCGTTGGTGTTGTACCGGGCCAGCGCCCAGTCGCCCGCGTACCGGCCCGCGACGACGATCCGGCCGTCGGACTGCAGGGCGACGTCCGCGGCGTCGGCGATGTCCGGTCCGAAGCTGGTGGTGACCCGGCCGGCGCTGCCGAACGTCGGGTCCACGGAGCCTCCGGCGGTGAACCGCGCCAGCCCGAAGACATTGTCATCGCCGGTCGCGACGACGATCCGGCCGTCCGACTGCAGGGCCACGCCCCGGGCCCTGACCCCGAAGCCGGGGGCCGCCCGACCGTCGCCGTCGAAGGTGGGGTCGAGACTGCCGTCGGTGTTGTAGCGGGCGAGCGTGACGCCGCCGGGGCCGGCTCCGGCGACGACGACCCGGCCGTCGGGCTGGAGGGCCAGGTCGGCGGCCGAGGCGAAGGTTCCGCCCGGGAAGGTCGTGACGGCCTTGCCGTCGCCGTCGAAGGCCGGGTCCAGGGAACCGTTGGCGTTCCAACGGACCACGACCCAGCTCGCGAAGCTCTGGCCGGCCGCCACGATGCGGCCGTCGGGCCGCACGGCCACGGTCATGGCGGTCTCGATCGCGTCCGGGTCGATGTCGGTGACCGCCCTGCCGCCGGTGCCGAAGGTCGGGTCGAGGCTGCCGTCGGGGTTGTAGCGGGCGGCCACCCAGTCACCGTAGCCGGCGATCGAGGTGGACCCGCCGACCGCGATGATCTTGCCGTCGGGTTGCAGGGCCAAGGCCCTGGCCTCGTCGTTGTTGAAGTCGAAGTCGGTGTTGACGATGCCGTCGCCGCCGAAGGTCGTGTCCAGGCTGCCGTCCGCGTTGTAGCGCACCAGCACGAAGTCGCCGCCGGTCTCGTCGAAGTAGCCGTCACCCACCGTGATGATCTTGCCGTCGGGCTGGACGGCCATGCCCGAGACGTTCTCGTAGCCGGTCACATCCGTGACGACCCTGCCGTCGCCGCTGAAGGCGGAGTCCAGATCGCCCGGAGCGGCCGTGGCCGCCGTGGGCAGTCCGAGTACGAGCGCCAAGGCGGCGGCGCCGACGGCGCCGGCGCGCCCGGCCCGGCGCCGTGGGGAGTGCTGGGACATGCGCGAACCACTTCCGTCCGTCGGTTCCTCGGGTGCCCCAGCTTTCTGGGACACCGGGCCGGGACGGGGCCGCGGCGGGCCGGGGCTGCGCCCACTGGACCGCTGTGTTCCACCCTCAGGAGTGACGGACAAATCACCCCAACGGCCCGGTACGGGCCGCCGTCAGCCGAAGCGGCCGGCGAACCAGGCAGCCGCGGCCCACGTGCGCAACGGGAACGCCAAGGGGCCGGGGGAGAGCATGCGGATCAGGCCGTGGCCGCGGACCTCGCCAACTGTCAGGGAGCCGGCCACCCGCAGCATGTCGCCCCAGTGCGCGCGGACGCGGTCCAGGCGCACGGTGTGCCGAGGCGGGCGTCGGAGATCCGCACGCATCCGTACCGACCTCGCCCCCGTCCTGGACCGGCCCAAAGGCACGCACCGGGCCTCTGACCGTGTGCGCCCAGATCCTCCAGGTCCAGGTGACGGTCTGCGGGGGAGTCCACCGGACGGCCGGCCCCTCCAGCGCGACGCGCACGGCCTGAACCGTCCGTCCTGCGCGCACGGCACGCACCGCGTGTCCGTCCGCCGTCCTTCCACTCGGCGACGGTCCGACCGTGGTGACGGTCCGGGACCGTCACAGGCGCGATGGCGACCGCGCACGGGGCGGTGTGGTGGGCGGCGGCCGTGGCGCGCTCGGCCCGGATGCGGTGGCGCGTCTCGGCCGCGCGCTCGTCGGCGTACCGTACGAGGTGGGCGGCCGCGGCCTCGCGGTCCGCTGTTCGGTGGGCCGAGCGTCCCGTCCGGGGGCGATCACGTACCAGTGACGCCCCGACTTCCGGACGCGGCCGGCCGCGTGTCCGTCGACGTGCACGACGCGGCCGCCGAGCTCACCCGTGGGCAGACCGAAGCGGTAGCGGCCCGTCGCCCCGATCGTCGCGGGCACGGCGGCCGGAGCGGCCGGCACCGACTCCTCCGCGCGCACCGCTTCCTCCGCAGCAGCGGCCGCAACCACGGCGTGCGCGGTGTGCAGCCGCTCCAACGCCTCGCGCATCGCCGTCTCCCGGCCGTATCGCTGCGCGGAGACGTGCAGAGCCTGCGCGGTCGCCAGCCGGCCACGCGCGGCCTCCAGCCGCACCTCGGCCTGCTGCACCCGGTCGACCGGCCCCGTGACCGCCCACGCGTGGACGGGGTCCGCAGCGCGCCCGGTGGCGTGCAGCCACGCGACGTACGCCGCCGCGTAGTCGTCACCCGTCCAGTTCTCCTCCGCCCACCCCTCGAACGCGTGCGAGATCGAACGCCCCTCCCGCTCGCGCGCCTCCGCCCACTCCTCGGCACCACGCAGCATCCGGTGCCGGCGGTTGTCCTCGATGCAGTCCGCCGCGTACTCCCGCTCCTCGGCATCCATGGCGAGCACGGGCAGCGCGTCCACCGGGACTCCGGCGCGCTCGGCGGCGTGTTCGGCGCACATGAGCCGGCCGTCCCGACGGGTGCCCACGAGGTACAGGCGGACCCCGTACGCGTCACAGAAGCCGTTGAAGCCGGCCGCCACCTGGACGCCGCAGTCGCCGACGTCGACCGGCTCCGGCATCCCCGGGACGACCGCCGTGCGCACCTCGGCCGGGATCGCGTCCGCCAGCGTGAGTTCCACCTGACCCTCCACGGGCTCCACCCGGAGGCTGTACCGGCCACCGGTACCGCCGTCCTCGCCCCACCCCACAAGCTCGTGGTTCCGGGTCACCTGAGAGCCTCACCCGCACCGCGCGTCGAACCGCTCCGGGCAGTACGCGTGCTCGATGCACACCCGCGGGTCGTCGACCTCCTCCGGGTCCTCACACCCGCACTCGCCGAACGCGAACGGCTCCGTCACCTCCGGCTCCTCCACCAGAGCCTTCACGGCCTTGAGCTGCATGTCCGTCAGCTGCACGCCGTCCCGCACACCCCGGGACTCCTTGGCCACGTACCGGAACCCCTGGGGACCGCGCTCCCAGTGCAGGAGCAGGGACACCTCCCCTGTGGTCGTGTAAGCCTCCAGCCCCACGACCCACACGTCCGCGGTCCGGCCCTTCGAGCCGGCCGCGCCGAACACGGCGGAAGCCTGCCAGTCGTTCTCCTCGGCCGTGCGGATCAGCCGCTCGTCACTACTGGGGATGACCGCCGCCGTACCGGACGTCAGAGCGGACATTCGAACCCCCAAGGGGACCGGACCTGCGGCCTGTTGGCCGCCCCGGTGAGAACAACCCTAGCGGAAATTATATAACTTCAAAGGGTCCGAAGCCCTCAATTCACCCGTTTGGGCTGGCTTGGTCGGACGTTCCTGGGGTTCTGCAGGCCGTGGCCTCCGAGGCGGTCCTGTGGACGTGAGACCCAGGATCACACCTGCCTCGACGGACATGCGTGGCGCTCGTCGGCGCGGCCTCAGAGGGGGTACTGCTGGATCCGGGCAACAAAAATGGCCCCTCCGTATGGATGAGGCCTCTGCCGTGGCGACGCTTCTAGTGCCGGAAACGTGACCACAGGCTGACGATGTAGTAGGCAGACGACAGGACGTAGTAAGCGAACTGTACAAATCCAACAATAATTTCCATGGGGGAAATCTCTTTTCTCTATTTATTTATCAAGAGCCTCAGTGGGGCTACGTTGTGACGTACCGTCAGTCTACAGGATAGAGCGGCCCAGGTAAAGGGCTGTACGCCTCACTGGGGCGCCTTCGAGGAAGGCCCTAAAGATAAATTCAACTCTTCTTCCGCAGGCCGTGACGCGGGCGGCAGCAACCCCCGAGGAAGCATGTGAAGTGGAGACTGCTTATGGGTTGCCGTACTTTCCACCGGGGCGGGATGAGGTGCCGGTTGAGGATGCAACGAGGTGAGCGCGTACTCGCCGGGGCCAACGGCTGGCTCCGTGGTCCTCCAGTAGCGGCCTTCTCGGCGGACGTACGAGTCGTCCAGTCGCCTCTCGTACGAAGCAACTGACGTCATAGGCGGCGGTGCGCCTGCGCTTGCATGGCGGTGAGCGGCATACTGCTGCCGTGTCCGTTGAGAGTCATGGTAGAAATCGATTCGACCACCTTCATTTGTGGGCCACGACGGTGACCGGTTTGGTTGCGCTGGGTATTGCTGTTTTCAACCTTGTGACACTTCAGTCAAGCCCTGACATCGATGTAGCGATGCCTCATGTCGTGCGCGTATCGCAAGGGAAGAGTGCCCGCCTGTACGTGCAGCCCACCATCACGGCCAAGGAGCAGACCCAAGAAGTTGAGGTGATCACCAATGTGCTTCTTGCGTTGAATCCGCCGCCAGAAGAGAAGATTGTGCCGCATTTCTTCTGGGATGAATCCGGGCAGTGGACTGTTGTCGAAGGTAAGTTGACGTACCGGCAGACTTCTGACCCCACCCCAGTCCTGGTACCTTACGAGAAGCCTCAGCAGCCGACGATGCGATTCAATGCTGAAGGTTGGAAATTCAAGAAGGAGAAGTATCAGGGACTGCTTTCAGTTCACCGATCCGGTGGTCGACCGCCGATTGTGAAAGAGATTTGTATCGTAATCAGCCGTAAGAATGTGGCAGATTTTGAAGCGCTCGGGCCGGGTGGGAGTTTGCTTTTTCGCAACGACCATCAGCCGATGCCCGCAGATACGCCTAAGGATGAAATCGACTGCTACAAGAGCTTGCCAAGCGACAGTGACTGATCTCCGGGCCAGGAGGCCAGGCTTATGCCAGCACCCCGTATTGCTGTGGGGGTGTTGCGGAGGCGGTTTTTGCGATGGAGACGTTGACAGCCCCGCCGGCCGCGAGGCCCTGGCCGAACAGGGCGTGACGCCCCGTTCCCTGCGCTCCTGGACCCGCGGGAAGGCGACGCCGTCCCCGGCGTCCCGGGAGCGGATCGACGCGGCGTACTGGTGGCGCCGGCGGGAGAACCTGATCCGCTCCGGCTGGCTGGTCCGCCACCTCGACAACGACGGCCGTGGCTGCCGGATGGAGATCTACCCGGTCGACCAGAGCCACGTCGACACCAGATACAGCCGCTCCCTCAGCGACCGCTCGATCACGGTTCGGTACATCTGGCCGGACCTCGTCAGCGCGTGGGCCGCTCGGGGCGGGGCGATGGTGGACGAGATCTGGGATGACGTCATCACCGACCTCGACTCCGACTACGCCGCCTACGCGTATGTCTCTGCCGTCGGCATCGGCGCCTGACCCCTCATCCGACGGAAGCCGCTGAGGCTGCTCATACGCGACAGGACGGCCGCCACCGGTTCGGTAGCGGCCGTCCTGTTGTTCGCCCTCCGGGCGCCTCGACGACCGAGTCGCCGCGGATCGGCCTGGGGGTTCTGTCGGTCGAAGAAGCGTGGGTCGGCCGTCTGGATGTGGTGGCTGAGAGGTTCACGGTTTCGGAAGGCGAGGTGCAGGAGGACAGCCAGGCGTGCCGACCGCCCGCCTTGCTACTGCGCGTCGCGGAAGACGTAGTAGCCCTTGCCCGCGACGAGGACCGAGGTGAAGGAGACGGGCAGGCCTTGCGGCCCGCGGGGCACTTCCTGGGAGGTCTGGCGGGTGAAGCCCAGCGAGACGCCCGGGACCACGATGTTCTCCGGGTCCTCGGTGTCCACGGTGGCGCCGTGCCCGGTCAGCTCCGCGAGGATTGTGTCGGCGGGGTCTGCGAAGACGTCGTGGCCGTCCAGGAGGACGCGCGTGGTACTCCGGCGGCCCTCGCCGGGCCACCACAGCTCAACGGCCGTCACACGGTCCTCCGCATCGAAGAAGACCGTGTAACCGACCCCGTCGACATCGCCCATGAGCCGACGCGCGCGCCGGGAGGTCGGGCCGACGACCCGGGGCTCACCCCAGGGCTGCAGCGCGGCCACCGCCTCTTCATACGTACTGCCGAGGTGCACGGGTCCAGCGGCGGTCGGCGGCGTCAGGAGCAGATCCATACTGCTTCTCCGATTGTCCACTTAAGCACTTCGTAGTCTATTGTCCACTCCCGCTTCTCGAGCATCTTCTGGAACTTCTTGTTCACCTTGAGGCTCTCCATTCCGCGATGTGCGTGTCGTACTTGTCTCCGTACAACTCCCGGATCTCGTCGATGTCCATCTTCATCGCGAGGTCCCACCGGCCGGCGTCGATCAGCGCACGCTGTCGGCCCGCCACTTGATGGACTCCGCGCTCGACCCGGTGCTCGTCACCCCGCGGTGGTCGTCGTACTCCATCCGGATCGCCGGGCTCATGCCGGCGCCGCCGCCGTCCTTGTTGGTCTCCTGGCCTTGCGTCGGCGGACCGGGGTGCGCCTGATCCTTGTCTGCAACCACCGGGCGATGCGGGCGTTCCTGGAGCGTGAACTGCGGCAGGTGGAACACGGCATCGCCGAAGTCCGCGCACTGCTGCCCGAGGCGGAGCCGGCCACCCTGGAGCACCAGAGGGTCCGGGCAGCGCGGGCACTGGCGAACCGCTGGATCAGCCTGCCCGCGCTGACCACCCTCAAGGCTCTTGACGACGCGACCGACCCTTGCCGGTGTGCCTCGCCGACGGCGGCGGACCGGGACTTCTTCCCGCCGGTGATGCCGCCGTCCACCGAGACCGAGGTCGCCTGGCGGCTCCACCACGCAACGGCGCACCCGTATCTGGTGGCCGAGCTCGCCACGGCCACGTTCACCGCCGCTGCCACCACCCAGCTCAATACCGCGCACGTCCGCGACCTTGGCCCGGACGCCTCCACGATCACGCTCCACGACCACGGTCTGCGCAGAGGCTCTATGACCCACTCCGTCCCCCTCTGGGCCCGCCCCCTGCTGAGGGCAGCAGCCTTGCTCCGGCGCCTCGGGGCCGGCACCAGCGGGCCACTCTTCCGCGATCCGCGATCCGCGATCCGCGATCCGCGATCCGCGATCCGCGATCCGCGATCCGCTGAGAAGCGAGGGACTGCCATCCCTGATGGCCTTCGCCGAGAGCTGCAGGCTCCGCCCACCCCAGCCGCCGCGCCCCAAGCCACGTCGTGGCCGGCGCGGGAAGACACCGAGCGTGAAGTGGCCGGAGAAGACGATTTGGCCCGTGTGCACTGCTCACTACCGGCTCTCGTTGGCCGGAGCTGAACCCGATCTGATGCAGGGCTGCCCGTACCCGCCTCCCCATACCCGGAAGACCATCGAACGGCGGAAGAAGGGATGGCTGCCACCGGACTACGGACTGCGGGAGCTTCGCCATTTGCGCTGAGAGGCAGCCGGGAGTTCTCGCTGTGTCCGAGACGGTCTCGGTCGGTTGCGCGGTTCGGGCGTCGGTTGGGTTGAACACGTGGTTGTTGTCTGGGGCGTGGTGCGGCGCTGCGGCCTTGGCATAGGGTGAAGACCGTTCTCCCGGGCCTGGCAGCACACCTGCGAGCGGCCGGGGACGCCGGACCACCTTGAGGGTCCCCCAGCGAGCCCGAGGGTAAGGAAGGGGCTGGGTGAGGCCCGGGAGCCGGCCCAGCCGACAGCGTACGGGCCGGCCACCGCACACCCGAGTGGGGGTCAGGCTCCGGGGGTGGCGCTGATCTGCTTGAACCCGGCGGCCGTGCCGATGAGGGAGAAGGAGCTCCACGAGCCGGCGGTGTAGTCGCCGTTCGCGTTGTAGACCCGGTCGTCCGAACCGATCGCGTACAGGTGCACCGTCTTGCCCGCGGGGGTGACGGCGAGCTGCTTGAACCCGGCCGTCCCGCTGACCACGCTGAAGCCGCTCCACGAGCCGGCCGAGTAGTTGCCGTTGTTGTTGTAGACCCGGTCGTCCGAACCGATCGCGTACAGCCGGACCGTGCCCTCGCTCGTCGTCGTCGCGGCGACCTGCTTGAACCCGGAGGTGGTGCCGATGAGGGAGAAGGAGCTCCACGACCCGGCGGTGTAGTTGCCGTTCGCGTTGTAGACCCGGTCGTCCGAACCGATCACATACAGCCGGACGGTGTTCCCGGTCGCGGTGGCCGTGATCTTCTTGAATCCGGCAGTGGAGTCCACCAGCTGAAGGGTGGTCCAGCTCCCCTGGGCGTAGTCGGCGCTCTTCCCGTAGACGCGGCCGTCGGCGCCGAGGGCGAAGAGACGGACCGTGTTGCCGGTCGCCACGACCGAGATCTGCTGGAAGCCCTGCGTGCCGTCGACGAGCTGGAACCCGGTCCACGTGCCGGTCTTGAAGTTGCCGCGGTCCTCGTAGATCCGGTCGTCGGCACCGATCGCGTAGACGTGCACCTCGTCACCCACCCGGATCGAGGTCGTCTGCTTGAAGCCCTGCGCACCGTCGACCGTGTTGTACCCGTCCCACGTACCCGCCGAGTAATCGGCGTTGTTGCCGTACACCCGGTTGTCCGAACCGACCCCGTACAGGTGGACCTTCGAAAAGACTGCAGGAGCCGCCGGATCGGTGTCCGGGTAGGGGTCGGCGTGGTCTGCGGCGAGGCCCGCGGCCGCACCGCAGGTGCCCCAGGCTCCGGCGCCCTGACCCGCGAGGATTTTCTCGGCTATCAGGACCTGCTGCTGCTTGGTGGCCTGGTGCGGGTAGGCGGCGTACTTCTGTCCGCCGTAGGCGTCCCACGTCGGCTTGGATATCTGGAGGCCGCCGTAGTAGTCGTTGCCCGTGTTGGTGCTCCAGTTGTCCGTCGACTCGCAGTGGGCGACCTTGTCCCAGGTCGCGACGGAGGCGGCGCTCGCCGTACCTGCGGAGGCCAGGGAGAGGACGAGTCCGGCCAGGGACAGCCCGGCCAGTGCGGCGATTTTCGTGCGGGGACGGACGGTTGCAGACATGGAGATACCTCGGTTCGGTGGTTCGGTGGTTCGGTGGTTCGGCGTGTGCGTGCAGGGCGCACTGACGGGGGCGGAAGCCGCGGTCCTACGACCAGCCCATGGAGTCCGTGGAGGCTCCGGCCTGCGCGGCGGCGGGAGCGGCGGCGACCAGCCGGCCCGTACCGTCGGCCTGGCCGGCGGCGGCGTCGACACCGAGGGCGGTGAGGGCGGCAAGGGCCATGACCGCGGCGGCCTGGGCAGTACGGGTGCGGAGCATGGGGGTGTCCTCTTCTGACGGTTCGAGCGACGGATTGGTGTCCTCAACCGGCCTGCGTCCCGCGGTGGCGCTGTCCGGTCCTGGCCCGCCGGGAGCTGGTCCCAGCTGGCGAGAACTACTTTCGTCGCTGGTCAGAGGGGGTGGAAGGGCATTCGGTGGCCCGAAGCGGCTTTGGACGAATCAGTCCAGCAGAGGCTTGGAGGCCTCGCAGGAGGGAGGGCGGGTCTCGAACGCCGGGGCGATGAAGGGCACTTCCACCTTCAACGGAGTCCAGTCGGCGAGCTCAGGGCAGCGTGAGAGCAGCAGGCGGATCAGGCCGGCCGCATGTTCCTCCGCCTCTACGAGGCTGCCCGCGCGCAGGTACACGCCGACCACGGGATCCGGCCGGGCGAGCGGATGGACACTGACGTGCTCGGCCCCGTCGTCCGGGCCGAGGCGGGAAAGGATCAGTGAGCGCAGGTCCGCGGGAGCGGAGGCATCGCGCGGTGCGCGCAGGCCGGCGTGGACGAGATACATGGAGTCGACTCTTCCAACCCCCAACTCCCTTGTCAGGCATCTGCATGTGGCCCGTTCGGGCCCTGACCTCTTGCGTCCGCCCCTGGTACGGGCGGGCCTCTTGCGCGCCCGGGGTCCCCGGCCGTGGCAGCATGATCGAAAAGGGGTGGGGCTCGTCAATTTTCAGGGGGGATTTCAAGGATGCTGACCGCATTGGGACTCGACACGGTGGCGGAGGCGGTCTACCGCGCGATGCTGGCTGATCCGACGGGCGGCGTCGCCGAACTCGTCGCGCGGGTGGGCAGGACCGAGGAGGAGGTGCGGGACGCTCTCGACACGTTGAGTGAACTGGCCCTCGTACGGCCGTCGGCAGAACGGGAGGGGGGCCTGCGGGCCGTCTCTCCGGACATTGGCATGGAGGTCCTGATGGCCCGCCAGCAGGCCGAGCTGGCGGCGCAGCAGCTGCGCCTGGAATCGTCGCGGAGTGTGGCTGCACAGCTGATCGCCGAGTACGCCGACATCCGGCCGGCGGCAACCACTCCAGGGGTCGAACAACTCATCGGCATAGACGCGATTCGCGACACGCTCGTCCGACTGACGCGTGACGTCGCCACGGAGGTCATGGCCTTCCTGCCGGGCGGCGCCCAGCCGTTGGAACAGCTCGACGCATCGCGTCCGCTGGACGAGGAGCTGCTGGGCCGGGGGGTGCGGATGCGCAGCGTCTATTTGAGCAGCGTCCGCAACGACCAGAACACGGTCGACTATGCGAACTGGCTGGCCCGGCTCGGCGGCCAGGTGCGTACGGTCCCGTCCCTGCCCACCCGAATGATCATCACCGACCGTGCGACCGCAGTCATCCCGGTCAACAGCGAGGACTCGGGTGCCGCAGCGGTCGTGCTGACAGGCCACGGCACCCTCACCGCACTGTGCGCACTCTTCGAGACCGTCTGGGGAGGGGCACAGGCACTGGGTGAGGCAGTCGTGCGGGACGGGCACGGCCTGAGCCCGCAGGAGTCGGCCACGGTCGACCTCCTCGCCCAAGGACACACGGATGAGGCGATCGCCAAACGGCTCGGTGTCTCCCAGCGCACCGCGCGGCGGATCGCGACGGACTTGATGAGCCGGCTCAACGCACGCAGCCGTTTCGAGGCGGGTGTCCGCGCGGTCCAGCAGGGCTGGCTGCCCTCGGACCCCGGCTGACAGCGGTGCATCCGGGACCTCCCGCGATCCTTCCGGGAGGTCCCGGCAGCCCGCCCGGGCCCCTTTGGTCCAAGGCCGTTTGCGTCCAGCGGAGCGCACTTCCGCAGGTCAGAGACCCGGGACAGAGTTGATCTCGAAGCGCTGGACAGAAGTTCGAGCGCCGCCGATCATCCTGTGGGGGAACCACCATGTCCAAGCCCGTCCGTGCCTCGCTGCGCCGCTCCGTCTCGTTCGCGCTCACCTCCGCGATCTCGGTCGCCGCGCTGGGCGTTCTTGGAGCGGCCCCGGCCAGCGCCGCCACGATCGGCGTGACCATCGCCTCGGCCGCGAGGGGCGAGACCGGAAGCGGGCCCTGCGCACACGGCGGATACGTTGGCGGCCCGAACCAGAACAGCAGCTGCCACAACGGCCGGCGCACGCACGCCTGGTGCGCCGACTTCGCCGGCTGGGCGTGGGCCCAGGCCGGGGTGGCCGGCCGGGGGACGCTGACCGACATGGCCAACAGCTTCCTCGACTACGGGAACAAGTACGGCACCCGGTCGAACACCCCGCACGTCGGCGACGCGGTCGTCTACAACATGAACGACGGCACCTACGTCAACGACCACGTCGCCATCGTCACCGCCGTCTCCGGCGACAGCGTCACCATCACGGGCGGCAACGAGAGCAACTCCGTCAAGACGAACACCACCACCAACTGGCACGTGGGCCAGTCCCCGTTCGGCCAGGTCATCACCGCCTACATCTCCCCGCTGGGCAGCGGCGAGGAGGGTACCCCGGAAGCCCCGGCGGCTCCTGCGGTCTCGCCGACGGTGAACCTGTACGGGGTCGGTTCGGACAACCGGGTGTACGGCAACAACGCCGATTACTCGGCGGGTACGTGGGACGGGTACAACACGGTCGACGGTGCGCAGGGCTTCAAGCAGACGACCTCGATCCGGGTGGGTGACGAGGTGCACGTCTACGCGATCGGTGCCGACGACCGGATCTACGAGGACCGCGGCAACTTCAAGACCGGCACGTGGACCGGGTTCCAGCTCGTCGACGGCACGCAGGGCTTCCAGCAGATCTCGGTCGTGGCGACCGGCAACACGGTCCGTCTCTTCGCCCTCGGCGCCGACGGCCGCGTCTACAGCAACGATGGGGACTACGGGCAGAGCAACTGGGGCGGCTTCCAGCTGGTGGACGGCACTGCCGGATTCAAGAAGATCACGGCCACCGCGACCGGGAACACCGTCCGGCTGTACGCCATCGGTTCGGACGACCGGGTCTACAACAACAACGGCAACTACTCCACCGGCTCGTGGAGCGGCTACAACGTGATCAGCGCAACCTCCGGGTTCAAGCAGGTCGCCGCGACGACGACGAGCGAGGGCACGGTCCGGCTGTACGCGATCGGTTCGGACGACCGGGTCTACAACAACAACGGCAACTACTCGGCCGGCTCGTGGAGCGGCTTCAGCGTGGTCAGCGGGACGGCCGGGTTCAAGCAGCTCGCCGTCACCCCCGCGGGCAAGACGGTGCACCTGTACGCGATCGGTTCGGACGACCGGGTCTACAACGCGAACGGCGACTACACCGCCGGCTCGTGGAGCTCCTTCTCCCTCATCGGCACGGCCGCCGGGTTCAAGCAGATCAGCGCCACCCCCGGAGCCTGACCCCCACTTTCCGGGCCGCGTACCGGCTCAGGCAGATACGCGGCCCAGGCACGTAAAGGAAGGTCAGGGCACCCCCACGGCGCGCCCTGACCGCGGTTCCCGCGACACACCCCGTCCTGCCCGGCACGACCACGTGCCGGGCAGGACGGCTTTTCCCAAGGAGAAATCGTGCACCGCCTCGGCATCCTGACCAGCGCCACCGCTCTCCTCGCCGCGGCGGTCGCCGTCCCGGTTCTGGGGGCAGTTCCCACGTCCGCCACACCCTCGACACCCGTGGTCCGCGTCATGCCCCTCGGTGACTCGATCACCTACGGCCAGGGCAGCTCCTACGAATCGGGCTACCGCTTGCCGCTGAACGAACTCGCCGCCAAGCAGTCCCGCTACTCGCTCGACTTCGTCGGGTCACTGGAACACGGAGCACTGCCGGACTCCGCTCACGAGGGACACGCCGGCTACACCATCGAGCGCATACGTGCCGGCGCGAACCGCTGGCTAGCAGCCGCACAACCCGACGTCGTACTGCTCCACGCCGGGATCAACGATCTCAATCAGGGAACGGATCCAGGACAGGCCGCAGACCAGGCCTCTGCCCTCGTCGACCAGATCTTCGCGGCCCGGCCCGGAGTCACCATCGTCATGGAAGGCCTCGTTCCGACAACCCCCGGATGGAACTACCAGGACCTGTCCCAGCCCGTAGCGCAGTACAACCAGCGACTCAAGCAGCTGGAACAGGAGAAGCAGCACGCCGGCAAACGTTTCCGGTTCGTCGACGCACCCGCACTGACACCGACCAACCGGGCGGACGCCACCCATCCCGCGCAGATGTCCGACGGTCTGCACCCCAACGACGCCGGCTACGCCCAACTGGCCCAAGCTTTCTTCACCCCGTTGGACGAGGCCTACTCGGCACACTGGTTCACCGGCGGCCCGGCCCGGCCGGACCAGCCCCGGCTCAAGAACACGGTGCACTTTGGGCGGATCGCGCCGAACGGGGATCTGTTCAACTCCGAGGGTGATTTCGCGGCGGGCGGGTGGAGTGGCTGGAGCCACCAGGGGGCCGCGCAGCTCAAGGAGGTCACCAGTGCGGGCACGGGGCCGGTGAACCGGGTGTTCGCGATCGGCAGTGACAACAAGATCTACGAGAACGACGGCGATTACGCGTCCGGGAAATGGTCGGGCTGGTTCGCACCCGCCATCAACAACTCCGCCACCTTCACCGCACTGGCGGCGTCCTCCTACGGCAACACCGTTCACCTCGTGGCCATCGGCTCGGACGGACACCTCTACAACACCGACGGCGACTACACGGCCGGAAAGTGGAACGGGTGGAGCGATCACGGAGGTACGAACCTCAAGCACGTGACCAGTGCCACCACCGCCGATCAGGTCAATCACGTCTTCGCCACCGACGCCACGGGCCAGGTCCTCGAAGTCGACGCCGACTATGCCGCCGGCGCGTGGGGCAGCTGGCGCGTCGCCGGCCCCACTGGCGGATTCAAAGCCCTCGATGTCACCGCCTCAGCGACTGAAAACACGGTCCACCTCGGCGCCATCAGCCTGACCGGCCAGTACTTCAACACCGACGGTGACTTCGACCGAGGCGGTGTCTGGAACGGCTGGAGCAACATGGGCGGCGACAACCTGAAGCGCGTCACCAGCGCCGCTGCGAACGGTGTTAACCACGTCTTCGCGACCACCAAAACCAACCGCCTCATCGAACGCGACGGCAACTACAACACCGGCACCTGGAACGCCTGGGCCGAAGCCGCGGGCGGCGCCGACGCCACGTCCGCCACCGCCAGCTTCACCAGCTGACGGCCGTGGCAAACCGACCTCGATATCCCCACACCCAGCCCGCCGGACGGCCCCGGCCGTTGCTGCTGGCTTCCAGGCCCTCGCGCAGGCGGGCGTTGTCCACGGCCAGGTGCTGGATTTGAGCCGCCGCGAAGCGGAGGTTCTCGGTCAGTGACCGGTTCGTCCGGCGGAGCTTGGCGTTCCTGGCAGCGAGGACCGGGTGGCCAGGGCCTGTTGCGAAAGTGGATCTTCCCTTGCAATGATCCCGGTTTGGCGCGACGGGATGGCGGACCGGCAATGAGGCATGAGCCGAAGGCGTGGTACAGCGCCAGAACCTTCTATAGATGGCTGACATGGGAAAACCGTCCCTTCGAGGAGCGTGTCGTGCTGTTCCGAGCGCGGTCCCTCGACGAGGCCATCGAACTGGCCGAGCGGGAGTCGGCCGAGTACGCCAGGGAGGGCGACCTCGAAGTCCTCGACATGGTGCAGGCATATCGGATCTCCGACAGCGACGAGGAGATGGGCGCGGGTACGGAGGTGTTCTCCAAACTGCATGCACTCGACCTCCCCGCGAACGCGTTCCTCGACCGCTACGACTCAGGACCGGCACACACTCAGATCAGTGAGTGATGTCGTTCGCGAGTTCGGTCCGAGCACGCGGGCGCCGGCCTGCGCTACGCGCGGCGCGTTCGCCGAAGGGATGCGGGCGCCGGCCGAGCGGATCGGTGTCGGCGTGCCACGGTGAAGCGGTGGCGCGCGGAAGTGAGCGCCACCGCCCCGGCAGGCGATCGGCCGGACAGTTTCTAGGGCTTGGGGTCGGTTTGTTCGCCGTGGAGAGGGTGCGGGGCGAACCTTCGTCCCTCGCCCGTGATGGGCTGGATCGCCGGCCTAGTCCTCTTGCCCGGTTTCGAGGGACCTTTCGAACGCTCACTGCGTCCGTTTCGCCACTCTCGCCCGATCCTGGGGTTAATGCCGACAATGCGACTAGCTACCTCATTGCTCATGCCCTGGCGAACGAGTTCGAGGAACTTCTGTCGCTCCTCGGCCTTCGGTCGCCCTCGCCAGGCGCCGCCGTTGGTCATCGCGTCCCCATGTGCCAGGTGTTGCGACGATCAGTAGAACACAAGCTTCCGGTCGGGGGCTCCTGTCGAGGGTGGGTGTGGGTCAGCGGAGCGGTGTCACGTTTTCGGCCTGGGGTCCCTTGGGGCCTTGGGTGACGTCGTACTCGACGGAGGCGCCTTCGGCGAGTTCTTTGAAGCCGGTGGTCTGGATGGCGGAGAAGTGGACGAAGACGTCGGGTCCGCCGTCGTCCTGCTGGATGAAGCCGAAGCCCTTCTCCGAGTTGAACCACTTCACGGTGCCTGTTGCCATCGGTGTTCCTTGTCGACGTGCCGCACGGGGCCGCGTGTGTGCGGCCGGTCCGGATCGTGCCCACCCGCACCACGCGTGACACACCCTGTGGTCCCGGGCGGTCGGGAGGGCGGGTGTGTCTTGGCCGGGTCAGGCCTTGCGGTACATCACGTACAGCTTGTTGTCGTGGGAGACCGCGGCCGCCTCGTCCATGGGCTTGATCGCTCCGGCGCCCACGATCTGGGGGGTGCCCCAGTTCGTGCCGCCGTGGACGGAGGCGTAGAGGGCTCCGGCCAGGCCTCGGTGGAAGATCCACATGTTTCCGGCGTGGGTGGCGAGGGCGGGTCCCTGGTCGGTGCGCCAGCCGTTGATGGGGTCGCGTCCGTCCCACTCGGGCCCGGTCGGCTTCTCGAAGCACCTGGCGGGGTAGAGGGCGTTGTCGTGGTCGGCGGTGTGCATCCGCCACATGTATCCGCTGTAGGACGTCAGCGCGATGCTGTTCGTGGTGTTCCACCCGAGGTTGTCCAGGAAGGGCCCGGCCCAGGCACTTCCGCCCGCATGACGGGTGAGCCACAGGCGGTTGTTCGTGCCCTGGTGCACCAGCCACAGCATGTTGTTGTGGGTGGCCAGGGTGGGACCGGACGCCGCACCGTAGTTCGGGAACCGTGTGATGGCGCTCCAGCCGCCGGTTTCGGTGAAGGTCCGCCAGTACACGGCGCCGCCGCCGCCGGTGACGGCGTACCAGAGCTTGCCGTTGAACGCGGTGACGGCCGGGGCGAAGTGACTGCCGTCGCCGCCGACCCGCTCGGGGGTCCTCCAGGTGCCGTCTGCCTCCATCCGGGTCCACATCACCGCCGTGTCGGTGCGCACGAACAGGGCGTAGAGCTTGCCGTTGTAGGAGGCCAGAGCGGGCGGGGTGATGCTCTGCCAGGGCAGCGGGGCCGGCGCACCCCAGGTGCTTCCGGTGCGCACGGCGTATTCCAGGGTGCCGGTGGGGTAGGGAATGGGATTCCCTGCGAACTTGACCTTGAGTTCGTGGTGGCCGTCGCCGTTGAAGTGCCACTGGGCGCTTCCGCTCTGGGAGAGCGCGGCCAGGGCGTGCCGGTCGAGGTAGAGGCTGCGGGAGGCGGAGACGTCGTTCCTCGCGATCAGGCTGACGACGGTGATACCGAGGGAGGTGAGGTCCATCAGCAGCCCGATGAGTGAGGGCGCCAACTCGGCGACCGCTCCCCAGATGAGGCTGAATAGGGGATCGCGGTTCAGCAGGATCAGCCGCTCGCCGATGCTGTCGTCGTTGCCGTCGCCGGTGTCCCACTCCCAGCACGTGACGTTCAGGACCAGACCGTTCTCGGCACCCGCGTCGAACACGATGTGCCTGCCGACATGGAAAGCCGGCGTGCGTCCCGCATCCGCCGAGCCGCTGCCGAACTCCTGCGACAGGAACGGCACAGCCGGTGCCCCCAGGTCGCTCTGACCGGCGGAAACCCACCGGATCTCGTCCCCGACACCGGGCCATCCGTCGCCCACCGTGCGGTGGACGTGGAAGTTCTCGAACGACAGCCTGAAGCGATACGCCGCCGCGTCGATCTCCTCCCGCCCCTCCTGGACCGCCCCGTCGTCCCCGCTCGCGACCAGGTGCGCGGGCAGGGTGACGGCCCAGCCCCACTCCCGCATGCCCTCGACGAACTCCGCACTGTCGAAGTCCGCTCCCGCGGCCAGCGCCTTGTGGTCGACCGCGGACCAGTTCGACTGCGCCGTCCACTCCGCCGTCACCGCCGGCAGATCCTCCTCCAGGTCCTCGAACCCGTACCCCTGGGACACGGAACGCCCGGTGATGACCGCCGGCACCCCCGTCAGCGACCCGCGCGCGGTCACCGACTCCCGGTAGACGCGCCCCCACTCCTTGACCTCCTCGTCCCCCAGAGCGCCCCGCAACCCGCCCAGCAGCACTTCCTCCAGATCGGTCAGTTCCTCGCCCTGCCGCAGCCGGTCCGCGGCGTGCAGCACGGCACCGAACAACACGTTCGCCTTCGGCACCCGCGCCAGGTTCCGACCCACCCGCGAATCACTCCGCGACCCGGTCAGCAGCCCCTGCAACCGCTCCAGCCGCTCCCCGGCGGTCGTTCCCGCATCAGCCATGACGTGTCCTCCTCAGCTCGGCGGGTCCGGGCCGTCCGGCCCGGACCCGGTCCGGACGCTAGCCACGACGAACCCACCCCATGGCCGCATAGCGGAAATGAGCCATGAATAGGGCAAAAAAGCCCCCTGCGGTTCGGCCGTTCCACCCGCCGCCGCCGACCCCGGCCCCACGGCCCAGGGACCCGAAGCGGGCGCGGACCGTATCGACGTCGCCGGGCGGATCGCGCAGTACAACGCCCGGAACGTACTGCAGGCCCGCAGTCCCCAGCAGCTACCTACGCCGAGTGCTCCGGCCTGCTGTCGACGTTCGGTGCGCAGTCGGACAAGGCAGCTCTTCGACCACTTCCGGGCCCGCGGAAACAGCCCTCATGGATCTCTGGACACTATGTCCAAACTGGACGTACAGTTCAATCATGAGTGGAACAGAAGCCGGCCGCGATCCTCGTCTTCGGATGTGGGGACCGGTGTGCCAGGCCGTCGCACTGCTGCTCGGCCCGTATGCCGAGGTGGTCCTGCACGATCCGGAAACCGACCGGGTGCTTCAGATCTGGAACCCGATGACCACCCGCCGGGCGGGAGATCCTTCGCTGCTCGGCGAGCTGGACGCGCTCGCCCCGTCGGCTCAGGACGTGTACGGGCCGTACCCGAAGATGCTGGTGGACGGCCGGCGCCTGTCTTCGGTCAGCGCGGTCCTGCGGGATGCGCAGGACCGGCCGTCGGCGGTCCTGTGCATCAACCTCGACCGCACCCCGCTGGAACAGGCCGCGGCGGTCCTGTCCGCCTTCGGCGCCCCGGTCGTTGAGCGACCCGAGCCCTTGTTCGAGGAGGACTGGTCCGAGCGCATCCAGCATGTGATCGGCTCCTACGTCCGTGAGACGGGCCGCCCCGTCGAACGCATGACCCGCCAGGACCGCCTGGCCGTCCTCGGCCGCCTGGACGAGGCCCGGGTGTTCGCGGTGCGCCGCGCCGCCCCGGTCGTCGCCGGGGCGCTGCGGGTGTCCCGGTCCACCGTCTACGGCCTGCTGGCCGAGCTCAGAACACCCAGCACAAAGGACTGATGCACCATGACCCGGCTGCCCGATTTCCGCCTGGAGACGTACTTCTCGCGGTGGGAGTTCACCGCCCGCCATCACCTGACCGCCTCCGACGTGCAGACCATGACGCTCGGCGAGCTCCTCGCGCTGGCCGACGACAAGGACCGGGACGCCTTCGAGAACCTGCCCCTGGGCTACACCGAGACGTTCGGCGACCCGGCACTCCGGGAAGTGATCGCGCAGACGTACGAGCACGCCGGCGCCGACGACGTCATCTGCTTCGCCGGTGCCGAGGAAGCCCTCTACCTGGCCATGAACGTCCTCCTCGGCGCGGGCGACCACGCGGTGGTGGTGACCCCGAACTACCAGGCCGCCGAGACCGTGCCGATGGCACTGTGCGAGGTCACCGGGGTGGCCCTCGACCCGGACCGGGACTGGGCCCTGGACCTCGACGAGGTCGCCGCGGCGATACGGCCCAACACCCGGGTCGTCTCGGTGAACTTCCCCAACAATCCGACCGGCAAGATCATCGACGCGGCCGACTTCACCGCGCTCGCCCGGCTGTGCGACGAGCGGGACATCCACCTGTTCAGCGACGAGGTCTACCGAGGCCTCGAATACGACCCGGCACGCATCCTGCCCCAGGCCGCCGACCTCTCCGAGCGCGCACTGTCCCTGAACGTGACCTCCAAGTCCCTGGGACTGCCAGGCCTCCGGATCGGCTGGATCACCTGCCGCGACCGCGAGCTGCGCTCCCGTCTGGAGCGCGCCAAGCACTACACGACCATCTGCAACTCCGCGCCCAGCGAGGTCCTGGCCCGCATCGCGCTGAAGGCCCGCGCCACGCTCCTGGACCGCAACCGGGCCCGGATCGCGGCGAACCTGCCCGCGTTCGAGGCGTTCTTCGCCGAGTTCGCGGACGACTTCGAGTGGCAGGCCCCGGACGGCGGATGCGTCGCCTATCCCCGCTACCTCGGCGCCGAGGGGGTGGAGGAGTTCTGCACCCGTCTGGTGGAGGAAGCCGGTGTTCTGCTGCTGCCCGCGAGCATCTACCACTCCGAACTCACCGCCACCCCCGCCGACCGGTTCCGCATCGGCATCGGCCGACGCGACCCGGAAGAAGGCCTGGCCGCCTTCGCCTCATGGATGCGGGCCCGCCGATGAACCTCCCCGTTTTCGACCTGACCGACATCGAGCGGACGGTCACCTCGCGACAGGTCCTGGACACCGTCCAGGACGGGCTGATCGCCCACGCCGAAGGCCGTACCAGCGTGCCGCCCCCGCTGCACATGGCCTTCCCCGAAGCCGACGGCGACTGCCACGTGAAAGCCGGCCTGATCACCGGCGCCCCCAACTTCACCGTCAAGATCGCCACCGGCTTCTACAGCAACTCCGCCCTCGGCATCCCCTCCAACCACGGCCTGGTCTGCGTCGTCAGCGCCCGCACCGGACAGATACGCGCAGTCCTCGACGACCGCGGCCTGCTGACAGCCTGGCGCACCGCGGCAGCGGGCGCCCTGATCACCCACGCCATGTCCCGCCCCGACGCCACGACCCTGGCCGTCTTCGGCACCGGCGAACAAGCCCGCCTCCAAGCCACCTGGCTCGCCGAACTCCGCACCGTCACCACCGTGCTCGTCCACGGCCGCACCCTGCACAGAACCAACGCCCTGTGCGAACAGCTCCACCGACACGGACTCAACGCCCGGCCCGCAGCGGCCCAGGACGCCGCCGCCGCCGACATGATCATCACCACCACCGCGGCCACAACCCCCGTTCTGGACGCCACCCACGTACGCCAAGGCGCACACGTGACGGGCATCGGCACAGACATGCCGCACAAGAACGAGCTCCCGCCCGAGCTCTTCCACCGCGCACAGGTCATCGCGACCGACGACCACGCCCAGTGCATCGACCACGGAGACTTCGGCCACGCCGTCCGTGCCGGGGCCACCGCCCAGGACAGCGACATCGCGGCGGGCGAACTCCTCAAAACACCCCTCGACCGCCCCGGGGCAGCCATCACGGTCGCCGACCTCACCGGCGTGGGCGCACTCGACGCGGCGCTCGCCTCAACCGTCCTCGACCAGCTCCTGCGCTGACCACCGAAGCCGCACCAGCCCGACTCCAGCCCACACCTCTTCACACACCCGACCGGCAGGACCCTGCCATGGACGCCAGCCCCCACACCGAAACAGCACCTCCCCCCACCGCTCCGCCACAGCCCGCCACCCACACACAGGCCAACGCCCCCCGCATCTGGTGGCTGCCCCACCACCCCGAGTCCGCCGGCACCGCACGCCGCATCGCCGGCGCCGCACTCCACACATGGAACATCGACGACGACACCATCGACCAAGCACTCCTCGTCGTCTCCGAACTCGTCACCAACGCCCTCGAACACGCCCTACCTCCCCTCGCCCTCCACCTGCACCAGGCCGAAGACGACGGCACCCTGCACATCGAAGTCGACGACGGCGGCCCCACCGACAACCACGGCACCTGGGCCACAAGCTGCGCACCGGAAGAACGCGGCCGCGGGGTGGCCATCATCACCCTGCTGGCAAGCGCCCACGGCACCCGCATCCTGGCGCACACCGTCACCTACTGGGCCATCCTCCCGGCTGCCAGGTGAAAGTACGGCGGGCTGTCGCATGCCGCCGGTTTCGCCGGCCTGAAGCCTGGTTGGCGAGAGCGGGAAGGATTCGACTCGAACTAGGTTCGCCTCAGGGACACTGGCCACCGGAGCGAGGGGAGGCGTGATGGACGCGGCTTGGGTGGGCCTGCTCGCGGCGGCAGTAGGTGTCGGCGGCACACTGGGATCGGCCTGGCTGACACAGCGACGCAACGACGTTGCCCGACGCGAGGAGTGGGACCGCGTGGAGCGCTCCCGTCTTGCCGATCGAGCTGACCAGCGCACCCAAGAACGTTTGACGGCTCGGAGTGCGGCGTACACGGCATTCAATGCCACCACCCGGAACTATCTCGCGTACCTCAACGATCACGTCCACGCGCTGCAACGAGGCGTGGCCGAAACGGACGATGCGCTCGGCGCGCTGGAGACTGCACGCAAGGAGTTTCGGCAGATCTACGCTGAGGCCCAGTTGATCGTGCCGGATACGGTGCTGACGGAGCTGCGGCAGGCCCACCTCAGTACGGCCCAGGCATACGCCATACTCGCCCGCCTGTCTCGTGGCACCGCGGAGGACGGCGACGACATCAACGCCGCACAGGACAGCATCAACCATTGCTGGGACGTCCTGTTCCAGGTGCGTGCGACGATGCGGGCGGACCTGAACGTGACAGGGCCGTCATACGAGTAGAGGCACTGCATGCCGAGCCGAAGGTTCGGCACGCACGCGCTACCTGCGGCCAGGCCGGGGGACTACGGGGCGGGCTCCCGGACAGACGATGGTGGGGTCTCCTTGGCGGGACCGAGGAGGATGTGACGCTCGTTCCCGTCGACGGCCAGGTTCCGGCGCTGCATGGTGCTGGCCCAGGTCGCGCCGAGCTCGTCCCTGAAGGCGGGACGCTGGATCTGGCGGTGACCCAGGCCGGGACGTATGTCCGGGCGGTGTATCCGAGTGTGAACGTCCCCGAGGCGCTCCGGCTCGTGCCCATGTCTTCCCGCCAGCGGACTGTTCCGACGTTGTCGAGGGGGTCGCGCAGTACAACGCCCGGAACGCGCCGGAGACCCGCCGCCTGTGATCGCGCCGCAGCTGCGCCGCGTCCGGGCGCGGGTACGGGGAGGTGCTCCTGGTACTCGCCCTCGCCAGGTGTGAGGAGGGGCAGCGGTTTGGTGTCAGCGGGTGTTCTCGGTGGGAATCGGCTGGCCGAGGCTTCCGACGTCGTCGATCTGGTCGGGCGTGAGTACGTGTGTGAGCGGCCAACCTGATCCGCTCCGGCTGGCTCGTCCGGCACCTCGACAACGACGGCCGCGGCCGCCGGATGGAGATCTACCTGGTCGACCAGAGCCACGTCGACACCAAGTACAGCCGCCCCCTCAGCGACCGCTCCATCACCGTCCGGTACATCTGGCCCGACCTCGTCCACGCCTGGGCCGCCCGCGACGAGGCGATGGTCGACGAGATCTGGGACGACGTGATCACCGACCTCGACTCCGACTACGCCGCCTACGCCTACGTCTCCTCCGTAGGCATCGGCGCCTGACCTACCTTTCGCCGTCCCATAGCGGCGGGGTGCCGTATGGCGGTGATAGGCGCGGCCTGGGGTTTCGGTGTCGAGTGCCAGCCCATGCTCCGGTCGGCAAAAGCCGCAGGGCCGCAGCCGGAATGCCGGCTGCGGCCCTGCGGTGTTTAGTTCTGTATGGGTGGACCGTCAGATCCCTCTGTCCGGCCCGAACCACTCGGATTTACGATCTCCGGCCGCGATGGGGAGGCTTTCAAGCCGGACAGGGCCGGCATAGAAAACGCCCTGTCCGGTTTCGAACATGTCCTCGCCCATCAGATACCTATAGAGCCACTCCGAGAACTCCATGCGATGCTCATAGAAATCTTGCCAATCCCTGCCGCACGAAAGGATGCGCCACTGTCCGGAGTCGATTCCTGGCGCCAGGAAGACATATTCAGACCTGTCTGTACAGGCAAGAGGGATCATCCCGTCATGGCCCCCGAAACTTGGGCCGGACTTCTCGTATCCCGGACATGAGGAGCCTGGCTCCCAATCGGTTCCTTGGAAATCCTCGACTGTCTCGGCGATCCATGTCCCAAGCTCGTAAAACTCGTTCGCCGGATGCTCCAGATACAGATGGCCGTTTACTTGGACAGGTGCATACTCATCGATCAAGTCCTTGTAGTCCTGCGGCAGCGACATCCCGAGTGATTCCTCGATCGGCTGCCAGGTGCCGTGATTGGCGAATACATGCCTCGGCTCACCGAGGAGTCCCACAACGGCCTGATGGTAATCATTGATCACTGAGATTGCCTACTTCTTTTGCGGGCAGTTGGGCGTTCCGGTTGTTACGGCAGTCTTTCCTGGATTATTCCAGATGGTGCAGTGTTTCCATTCGCCGCTGCCCACTTCCGAGTAGTTGTATTCGATCCGAGTCGGGATTCCGGTGTCGGATCGATCGTAGTGGGGCACGATGGACACCGTCACTCTCTTCCCTGCCTCTATGCTGGTGCGCATCTCCTTCTCGACGGTGTCTCTGATGTAAGGAGAATTTACCCACCGATACTGGGCTACCAGGTTTCGCAGGTCAGTTCCTGACCCGCCTCCGATCTTCGGGATCAGGTGTCCATTGTTCGCCGCCCTTTGTCCATGCTGGCTGTTGATCTCATCGTACCCCGGCGGTCGGTATGTATCGCTGACGTCCGTGCCAGGGCCGGGATGTGCCTTCGTTGTCAGGTCCTGCTTGTCGATAATCCCGTAGACGCCTGTCGCGCGGCATTGTTCAGTGCTTGTGAATGTGTCGAAGTATCGCTCTCTCGGGAGATAAACGTGATGTCCGTTGGCGCTTCTTCCGGGGCCGTCGTCGCATTGGCCGTCCGTCCGAGTACGCCACTTGTTGTTCCCGCCCGGTTCAGGCTGGAGCCTCGGATCGGGGCTGCCGACGATGACTGGTGTGAATATTGCGATGGCGAGACCGTCGAGGATGCCCTGTGACGTGACAGCCACGGCGCTGACGGTGGTTGAGGTCAGTCCAGCCGCGCCGACCATGGCCGTCCAGACCGGTGTGATTCCCGGCATGTCCGGGGCGGGAACGGGATGGGGTCCGTTGTACGGGTTCTGGTCGATCGGGGGCGGGACGGGCCGGCTGGGCCGGCCGGGCTGGCCGGGGAAGGGTGCGCCAGTGGGAACCGTGCAGTTCCGCCTGCATCCTGGCGGAGGGGATCCATAGCCTCGAGCCCTGGTTTCGGTCCAGGCCCATCCGATGTCCGGCGTGGTTACGGTCGTGCCCCTGGGGGGCGTGCCGACGCCGCACATCCAGTGGCTGCAGGCACGACCACTCCTGCCCAGGTTCCAGGGCGTTCTGGGACCCAAGGTCTTCATCTGCCTGCGCGGCGTTCCGTAATCGCCCAGGGCTATATCGACGCCTATGACCACCAGGGCTCCTACTCCTCCTCCTCCTTTACCCCTGAACCGAGGCGGAGTGGGCGCCTTCCCGGGTGTGCTCCCGAGGTTCGGGATGATCGTCGGTGCGGTGTAGCGGTCGCCTTCGATCTGGAAGTGCCCGGTGGGGTCGGTGCCGTTGAGCGGGCTGGCGTTGGCGTAGGTGTAGCGGTTGGCCTGGACTGACGGGTTGGGGTCGAGTTGCCAGGTGTCGCGGCTGGTGAAGCCTCCGGAGGCGGGCTGGTACCAGCGGGAGGCCATGTTGACCTCGCCGGTGGAGGCGTCTGTCCAGCCGGACTGGTAGCCGAGCGACGGGTTGGCGCCCGAGGACGCGGTCACGTTGCCGAGGGCGTCGTAGGCGCGCGAGGCGGAGACGGCGGTGCCGTCCGCGGTGAGGCCGGCGACCACGTCGGTGTGCTGGTCGGTGACCGCGAGGCGGGCGGAGCCCGCCGTCCCTGTGGTGGCGCTGGCGAGCAGCGTGCCGCCGGGGGTGCGGCTGTAGGTGGACGTGCCGTCCTTGACCAGGTTGTTGGAGCCGCCGTCGTAGTTGAAGGCAGCGGAGCCGTTGGTCAGGACGCGGTCGAGTGAGTCGTAGGTGAAGGTGCTGGTGCCGTTGCTGACCGTGCGCTCGAAGGCATCGGACTTGATGACCCGGCTGGTGGCGCCGTCGGTGACCGTCTGGACCGTTCCGCGGGCGGAGTAGTCGTAGGTCTGCGTGCCCCAGGTCTGGAGGCGGTTGCGGGAGTCGTAGGTGGCGGTGACGTCGCCCTTCTTGGTGAGGTTGCCGGACTTGTCCCATTCGAAGGCGGTGGTGGTCCCGCCGCTGGTCTCCGAGGTCATGCGGCCGGCGCGGTCGTACGCGTACGTTTCCGTGCCTGCCCCGGCGGTGCCGGTGGTGGTCTTCTTGACCAGTTGGTTGTCGAGGTCGTACTCGTAGGCCGAGCCCTGGACCCCGGCGCCGGTGCCGGTCTTGTTGACGCTGTCGTCGGTGAGCCGACCGAGGGAGTCGTAGGTGTACGAGCGCTTCGCGCCGATCGTGAAGGTGCCGCCGCCGGCGGGGCGCGCGTACTCGTCTGCAGTCGGGCGTCCGGCCGCGTCGTAGCCGTTGCGTATTTGGGTGCCCGTGAGCGGGTCGGTGGTGGTGTTGAGGCGTCCGGCCTGGTCGTAGGTGAAGGCCGTGGCGCCGGCCGCGTCGGTGCGGGAGGTCATCTGACCGTCCGCGTCATACGCGTAGGCCGATGTCCCCGAGGGGCCGTCGCTGTTGAGCAGTTGGCCACGGTCGTTGTAGGTGTACGTGTTGCCCGCGAGGACGCCGTCACCACCCACACCGGTCAGACGGCCCACAAGGTCGTAGGAAAGGGAGCGGGGACGGGTGGCCGCGGCAGTACCGGAGCCGGTCTCCGCAGTGAGACGGTCCAGCGCGTCGTACGTCTTCTGACGCTTGACGCTACCGGGGAGCAGCTCCGTGACGACCCGCCCTGCTGCGTCGTAGACGTTGGTCCACGTGCGGCTGGAGAGTGCCGGGTGCTCGGTGGTGCTGGGTTCGATCGTCGACTCGGGCAGCCCCCATGTGTTGAAGGTGTAGTAGGTGGCCTTTCCGCGGCCGTCGGTCAGGCGCGTACGGTTGCCCGCCGCGTCATAGCCGAACGTCGTCGTGATCGAGTCCGTGGCGGTGACCGGTTCGACCTGCTTGGTCATCCGACCGAGCGCGTCGTACGTGTATGTACGGCGCGCCCCGGTGGCGGAGACCGACGCGGTGACGTTTCCGTCGGCGTCGTACTCCGAGGACATCGAGCGCAGGACGCTCGTTCCGGTCCCGTAGTCGGACGCGGAGACCGGCTTGCCGAGGACGTCGTAGGCCGTGACCGTCTTGCGGCCTGTGGCGTCCTTGTTCTCGACCGGGCGGCCGAGGCCGTCGTAGGTCGACCGGGTGACGCCCCCGAGCGGGTCGGTGACGGTCAGGATCTCACCGGCAGTGCTGTACGCCGCGGTGGTGTGGCGGCCGCCGGGGGTGGTGGACTCGGTCTGGTTACCCGCGTCGTCCCAGGTGTAGCGGGAGACGAGGTTTTGCAGGGTGGGCTTGCGCTCCACCATGGTGGCGGTGAGCTTGCGGCCCAGTTCGTCGTAGGTGGACTCGGTGCGGGCTCCGGTCGGGTCGGTCGCTGAGAGCGGCAGACCGGTCGGGGTCCAGGTGTAGGTCGAGACGCCACCACCCGACAGGTCCGTGGAAGTGCCGTCGAAGGTGGCGGCACCCGGAGCCTTCAGACCCTGCGTACCGGCGATGGCCGGGTCCGTCTTGCGGATCAGATTGCCCATCTGGTCGTACGCGAAGTGTGTCGCGCGGCCCAGAGGGTCGGTGGTGGAGGCCGGGTTTCCCAGCTCGTCGTACGTGGTCCGTGAGACGGCCGTGATCGGCGTCGCGGCGCCCGGCGCCGTGTAATCGGGCCCGGTGACCGCCGTGGGGCGGCCCAGCTTGTCGGTCTCCACACGGGTCACCAGGCCGCGCGCGTCGCGCGTCTCGGTGGCCTCACCGAAAGTGTTGTACGCGGTGAGGGTCTGGGGAGCGACGGCCGTGGCCGCACCGCCGTTCTCCTCGGCCTGCACCTGCGGCGCCGTCGTCTCGACCAGGCGGCCGAGGGCGTCGTAGCGGTTGGTGGAGGTGTTGCCGCGCGGGGTGACCTGGGTCAGCGGGAGGCCCCGCTGGTCGAAGGTGCCCGAGGTGACCCGGGTTCCGGCGCCGTCGGTGACGGTCGCCTTCTTCGGGTTCCCCACCCCGTCGTACTCGGTCGTCGAGGTGAGCTTCTTGCCTGAGGCGTCGATCGACTGCGTCTGCTCGGTGATCCGGTTGTCACCGTCGTAGACGGCGGTCGTGACGCGGTTCAGGCCGTTCGGGTCGAACACCGAGCGGGTGACCCGGCCCGTGGCGTCGACCGTGTCGACGGTGGTGCGGCCGCCGCTCGCGGTCTGCGAAGTGAGGTTGCCCGCGCCGTCGTAGGTGATCGACTCCAGGACGATGTCCCTCTTGGAGCCGTTGGACTGGGTGACCTGCTTCGCCGTCGTCGTGGCCCTCAGGCCGTCGTCGTAGTAGGTGAAGGTGGCCGTGGCGCCCATCGCGTCCGTCGTCGAGGCCAGCCGGCCCGCCGGGTCGTACGCGTTGGAGACCAGGACCAGGTCACGGGTCCCACCGGTCGGGTTGCCCGTCCAGTCCTTCAGGACGGACTCGGCAAGCTGCCCGCGCTGGGTGAACGCGTGCGTGACGACGTTGCCCGCGGGATCCGTCTCACGGATCACCCGGCCCAGCGCGTCGTGGCCGAAGGTCGATTCGTTGCCCGCCGCGTCTACCGTGCTCTCGTTCAGGCCGAGGGCGTTGTAGCGGTAGGTGGTCGTGCGGGTGGTGTCTCCGCCTGTGGTGTCCTGCGTCGACTCGGTGAGCAGCTGCCCGTCCGCGTCATAGGTCTGGGAGACCTTTGCGGTGTGGGTGACGCCGGTGATCTCGTTCTTGATGCCGGGCCCGGTCTCCGTGGAGATTTGGGACATGGTGTTGTAGGTGTATGACGTCGTTACGCCGTCCGGGTGGGTGTCCGAGATCTGGGTCTCGGTCAGTTCGCGGCCGAGGCGGTCGTAGGTGTGCGATGTCACCAGGCCGGAGGGCGCCGTCGATTTGGCCAGGTCGCCATTGGCGAAGTATCCGTACGCGACCGTGGTCCCGCCGGTGCTCCTCTTCGTGGCGATGAGGCCGGCCGGGGTGGTGCCGCCGCCGACCGCGGGCTCGGAGCCCGTGGTGTAGGTGGTCGACGCCGTACGGCCGTCCGCGAGCGTGACGGTGTCGGTCAGGCCGAGGGCGGTGTAGGACGTGGCCGTCCGATAGCGGTTGTCACCCGCGTCCGTGGAGCGCGCGTCGCGGATCGCTGTGGGTTTGCCGTTGCGCGGATCCAGCGGATCCGCAGGATTGAAGTAGTACTCCGCGAACGACGTCCAGCATGAGTTGGCGTCCCGGCAGGTCGTCGTCGAGACGGTGTTGCCGCGCTCGTCGTGACCCGTGGTGGTCGCGTGACCGTTGGGGTCGGCGACCGTGTGCAGGAAGCCGCCGCTGTCGTACGCGAAGGTGGTGACACCACCGTCCGCGTCCGTCGAGGCGACCTGCCGCTGTCCGCGGACCGCGTCGAAGGTGCTGGTCGTCTTCGCCCCGGTGGGGTCGGTGACCGTCACCGTCGAGGTGAGTGAGGAGGACGCCGACATGGTGCTTGCCGCGTATTGGCCGGCTACTTCGTCGGCGGTGAGGCCGCGGCGGAAGACAGCGACCTCGTCGAGCGCGCCGGTGAAGTAGCTGACATTGGCCGGGGCGGACGGCCAGTTCCTGGCGAAACCCGCGCCGATGTAGGTGCGGTTGTTCGTCTCGTGGCTGATGGGCGCGCCCGTCTTCGACGCGACCTGGGTGCCGTCCAGGTAAAGGGTCTGCACCCCGGCCTTGGCGGTGATGGCCGCATGGTGCCACTGATTGTCGGTCACGGTGCCCGGTGAGGCATTCGAGGCCTGTACCCCGGGGGAGAAGTACTCACCGTGCAGCTTGCCGTCGGCACCGACGTACAGGACCGGGACCCAGTTGCCGGAGGCATCGGTGGCTCCGGCCATGGGGGCCGACTGGTTGGCGAGCATGACGCCGGGCTTGTCGGTGCGGAACCAGAGGCTGGCCGAGACGTCGGCGGTGCCGATGCCGACGCCCGGGACCTCCGCGTGACCGTCGCCGTTGAACTGCACCGCGGAGCCGTCGCCGGGACCGAAGGCGCCAGTGACGCCCAGGGTGGTCCTGGTGTACGTACCCCCGCCGCCGAGGACGGCGACGCGGCTGTTCACCTTGGTGCCGCTCGTCTCGTCCAGGCGCCAGTAGCCGGCCGGGCTGCCGGCCGTCAGGACGCCCCGGTACTGGTCACCGGTGCCGCTCATCGCCTTGTTGCGGGCCTTGAAGTGGTCCGCGACGGTCTGCGCGTCGAGTTCCTTCGTGTAGAAGGCGGCCTCGTCGAGCTGGCCGTTGAAGTACCGGGTGCCACGCGCCTGCCCGTCCCAGGACTCGCTGGAGTAGCCGGCGCCCAGGTAGGCGTGGACCAGGGTCTGCGGCTTGACCACACCCGACTTCGACCCGATCTTGACGCCGTCGAGGTAGAGCGACTGCCCGGCGGAACCACCGCTGATCACGACGTGGTGCCACTTGTTGTCGGTGACCTTGGTGCCGCCCATGACAGGCCAGGGATCGGTGGCATCCCACAGGTGACCGCGCAACTTGCCCTCGCCGTCGACGAGGAGACTCGGGTTCCACAGGGTCGGCGCGGTACCGACCTCGGTGTCCTGGAGGCCGAGGAGCACGCCGTTGGGCTTGTCCGTCCGGAACCACAGCTCCACGGAGAGCGAGGTGGCCTCGGCGATGGACTCTGCCGGTACGGAGATGGCGCCCTTCGCCCCGTCGAGGGTGACCGCGCCGTCGTCTCCGTCGAGGAAGGTGCCGACCCCGCCGAGGGTGACGCCGTCCCGGTAGGAGCCGTTGCCGCCGTCGGATATCTCGTCGGCCGCGGCGGCGCCGCTGGTGTCCCCGAGGCGCCAGTAGTCGACCGGGCCGGCGGCCCGGACGGCGTCCGCGTAGGCCTGAGAGCCCGATGCGTAGCGGGGAGCCGAAACCTGCCACACCCCGCCGTTCTCGTCCGTGACCTTGGTGGCGCGCTCGGTGTCGCTGTCGTACTCGGCCGTCCCGGCGACCCGGCCCGACGGCAGGGTCACCTTGGCCAACTTCGAGGCCCCCGTGCGGGCCGCGTAGTGCGCGCGGACCGAACCGGCGTCGAGGGCACGGTGGTAGACCGCGACCTCATCCATCAGGCCCTTGTAGTAGCGGGTGCCGGAGGTGCCCGCGCCGTCCCACGTCTGGTCGGTGAAACCGCCGCCGAGGTAGGTGAAGGTCTTCACGGAGTGGCTGACCGGACCGGCCAGGGTCCCGACAGCCTGACCGTCGAGATACAGCGTCTGGCCCGTGCCCGTGCTGGTGATCACGGCATGGTGCCAGGCGTTGTCCGTGACGGTGGCCGCGGACGTCATCGGTACGAGGCCACCGTCGGCCTTCGCGAAGGCTCCCCGCAACTTACCCGCCGAGTCGACCGCGAGGACGGGGTTGTAGACGTTGGGGTGCGTCGTGCCCAGCGGGTCGTCCTGGAAGCCGACGAGAACACCGTTCGGCTTGTCCGTCCTGAACCATAGCTCCACCGACAGCACGGTGGAGGACGCCAGGGCCGACTCCGGCAGCTCCACGTAGGAGTTCGTGCCGTTGAAGGACACCGCCTTGTTGCCCGTGCCGGAAAGGACACCGGAACCGCCGAGTCCGACGTCCCGGTAGCGCCCGGCGTTCATACCGGTGCGGGAGACGGCCTCACTGGCCGCAGTCTCGCCCTCGGTCTCGTTCAGCCGCCAGTAAGCCACCGGGCCGGCGTCCTGGACCATGCTTCGGTACTGCGAGCCGCTCGTGTACTCATAGACAGTGCACGCGGTCGTCGAAGAAGGCGGGCACACCTTCGTCAGCAGGTCACCGCTGTAGGTGTACGACCAGGTCAGCGCCGGAGCGTCCGGCCCGACTGCGTCGGTGGAGACGGACGCGACGTGTGCCCCGCTCCAGGTGAAGGTCAGCGCCCGCTTCGACACGACATCCATGGCCTTGGTGAGCTTGCCGCCGGCGTAGGTGAGCTGCTGTTCTCGGCCGTGGCCGTCCTTGATCCTGGTGAGCAGCCCGGTCGCGTCGAAGGTGTACGTCGCGGCGCTTGCGTCACGCAGGATCCAGCCCCCGCCGGAGGCGGACGTGAGGACGCCCGTTGAGCCGGACGGAGCGCTGTAGGTGTTGTCGCTGTTCTTTCCGAAGCGGACCTGGCTGCCGTTGGCGAGTGTGATCACGACGCTGCTGTCAGGCTCCGTCAGGGCCTTCATGTCCCAGCGGGTTGCCCAGCCGGCGCCGAAGGCGCTGCTCTTGCGCGGGTCCTGCGAGTTGTACGTACGCGTGACCGCGAGCTCAGGGCCGATTGTGGGTACGGCGGCGTCCGTCGCGGCGGTGGCGTAGTTTCCGGCCCGCTCGTCGAAACGCCGGCCCGGGGCTGCGCCGCCCAGGTGGGAAGTGATGACCGGCTGCGGGACCTGCGTGCTCAGGATCGAGGGCTCGGTCCGGGCGGACTGGTCCTTGCCGTCGTTGGCGTAGGCGTACCAGGCGTAGGTCTTGCCCCAGCTCAGCCAGCCCGACGGGACGGTCCAGCTCTGAGAGGCGGCATGAGCGCTGCCTCTGCAGTTCTTGCGGGTGTCCTTGCCCTCCACTTCACATATCTCGAACTGGTAGGTGAGGGAGCTGGGGGACTTGTCCACGTCCGCGGCCGACACCCACAGCGTCGGGGTAAGTGTGTCGGCCAGCGCACCGCTCGGTGGAGCCGCACCCGTGAGATAGGGCTCGACGTTGACCGCGTCGAAGCGGATGCCCGCTCCGGGGACACCGTCGGCGGCGAAGCTGGACACACCGTACTCGTCCATCGTCCAGACGAGCTGGTACGTGCCCGGCGTGAGCGGGGCGATCTTCGCGTCGAGGGTGACAGTTCCGCCCGGAGGGACGTCATACGGCATGGGCGTCCACCGGATCTTGCTCCAGTAGTCACCGCCCACCAGGTTGCCGTTCGCGTCGTACAGGTCGTAGCGGAGCTTGAAGTTGGAGTCCTTGCCCCAGGTCTGCTGGCCCTGGTTGGTGACCGTGACCTTGAAGGTGCCCTCGGTGGTCGCCGTCATCGGCTGGACGAATTGGCCCAACTGATAGGTAGCGCCGTACTTGGACCAAGTGACGTCGAGTGCAGGCTTGCCGTTCGGGTAGTTGTCGGAGCCGAACTGCTTCCACGCATAGGAGTCGGTGGTGGAGGCCTTGAGGGCCAGGCCGTAGTTCGGCTTGCGCCCGTGCGTCCAGTCGTCGACCAGCTGCCGACCGGCGCCACCGAGGTCGATCGCTTCCCAGGCGGGGCCGCCGCAGGGATAACCGGTCTGGCCTTCGGGGCGCCAGCCGTGCGCGAAACTCTTCGATCCCAGGGCGTCACCTGTGGCCGGGCCGGGCCAGGAGGAGGTCGTTGTCTCCGACCAGCTAGAGGTGATGGGGTGGACCGTCACGGGACGGGCCGTGCACGAGTACGACCAGCTGTTGAACAGCTGAAGCTGGGCACTGTGGATCCAGGCGTTCTTCAGCGTGTTGCTGATGCTGTCGAAGCGCAGGAAGGAGGCGGACTTGTTCCCGCCCCCGTTGGACGTACCGACCTTGAGGACGGTGTCAGAGGAAAAGTTCTGGTTGAACGGAGACTGGACGTAGGTACCCGAAGAAGCACCGGCGCGTTCCACCGACGGGTCGACCTTGACCGGGAACACCCGTTCCGGGGCCGAAAGCCACTTCTTGTCGAGGGTGACGACCAGGACCTGACGGCCACCCTCTTCGACAATCTCGTAGGTGACTCCGGAGGAGATGACTCCCTCATTGGAGTTGGGCGCCTTCTTCGAGTCCTCCATCCAGCCAGCCGGCATCCAGGCCTTCTGGCGGCCCGCCGGGTCCAGGAAGCTCAGGCCGCCGTGCCCGTCGAGCTTCGCCGTCAGGCCCTCCAAGGCCAACGGAAAGCGCCACACGGTGGGAGCTTGGGCGTCCTTGAGGACCAGGGTTTCCTTGACCGACTCGCCGCCGACGATCAGCTCGAGGTCCGTGGAGGGACGGATCGTCGGATAGGTGATGACGCTGCCTGAGACCTGGCCTCGGGTATGCGCGGCGCCTTCGATTCCATAGGCGATGGCGGCCTGGTCACCGGCTTCGAGGCGCACCAGCGTCTTGGCGTCCGCATACTCGCCGAAGCGACTCTCGGCCTCGGTGGAGCGGGGCTCCCAGACGGAGCCCCCCGCGTCCTTCGGAGCATCCTGCGCCTTGGGAGCAAGGGTGGTGTCGATGCTCTTCCACTTGCCGTCGTCGCCTCGGAAGTTGACGGGCTCGTCGTAGAAACGGGTGGTGAAGGTGCCGTCCGGGTTTGCGAAGGTACGGCCGCGCTCGGTGCGCTCGGCGAGTACCTCGGTGCTTGTCTTCGGGGCAAAGCCCTTCGAAGGCGCCACGCTGGGTGCCGCGACCTTGTCGAACGGTTGCTTCGCCGGAGGCTTGGGTACCTGGCCCAGTTTCAGCGGCGTGGCGCCACCGTCCGGCGGGAGCTCGCCGGGCGCCTTCAGCGCGCCGTTGCGTCCCCCTTCAGCCGCCGCGTCGGTGGCGTCGCCGGAGGCGCTGTGGCCCCGACCGCGCGCCGATCCCCAGCCCTGCTCAGGCCGTTTGCCGGCGCCGGAACCGGTGTCAGCAGTGCCCCATTGGGCCACCGCGAGTGCGGCCTGTTCTGTTCCGGCCAGAAAGGCCATGATGAATGCCACTAGCAGTACTAGTGGTCGCGCTGTGCGCACGTATTTCCCCCACATAGATGATCAGTGGGGTTGTCCTATCTACTTTCACGGCTTGTGCACAAGATTCACTTGAAGACGACCGATCATGATCGGTTACGCGTCAGTCGTAAAGTCCTCTTACCTACCGGAACCTCCACATCAGCTCCCCCCACGGGCAGAGGCTGAGTGACGGAACTCACCTCATCTGCGCGAACCAAGCACCCTTTTCAGCCCCTTCCATCGCGGCGCCAGCCAATGAAGGACCGGGTAGGTGGCTTCGTCGCGGCCGCAGGGCAACTGTCCGAAGCCGTGGTTCTCGACGGCGAGGTCGGTGATGAGCTGGGTGCCGTCGAGGACGACGCCGTCGCGGGTCGGGGCGTGGTGTCGGATGTTGAGCGGCGACTGTCGTTAACACCCCCACATCCGCCCTTCAGGCCGAGGTCGGTCCATGCCCCCTGGATCGCGCGTCGTACGCCGGCCAGGGCTTCGCACCCGCCTGGTCCCCGACCTTCTCCCACAGCACAGCCAGGCGGTACGGGCCATAGGCGTGAATGGACGGGCTGGTGGCAGCGGGTGGGCGTCAGCCAGGTCGAGACCGTTGTTCCTGTCTGTGCCCTGTTGGGCTTCTGATCTTGGCTGTCATGGGGGTGACCACGTTGCTGCTCCACCCGGTCGACCAGAGTCACGTCGACGCCAAGTGCACCCGCCCTCTCAACGACCGCTCCATCACGGTCCAGTACATCTGGCCCGACCTGGTCCACGTCCGGGCCGCCCGGGACGAGGCCATGGCGGACGAGATCTGGGACCGTGCCCCGCGACGAAGAAGGCCCGCGTCGAGCACCTCTACGCCATCGCCGACGGCGAGGTCCTCCCCGAGCCCGGCGAACCCGAGGTCGTGTTCTGCCTGGACGAGTTCGGGCCGCTCAACCTCCAGCCCCACCCCGGCCGCCAGTGGGCCGAACGCGGCGGCAAGCACAAGGACCCCGACCGCGAACCGCGGCCGCGCCGCCGCGCGACCTACACCCGACCGCACGGGGTGAGACACCTGTTCGCCGCCTACGACCTGCGCAAAGACCAGCTCTACGGCCACATCAAGAAGACCAAGAACCGGTCGAAATTCCTGGAGTTCTGCCGCTACCTCCGCTCCCTCCACCCGACCGGCCCACGCATCGCGATCATCTGCGACAACTACTCACCGCACCTGACGACCAAGCGGTGCCAGCGAGTCGGGACCTGGGCCGCGACGAACAACGTCGAGATCGCCTACACCCCGACCAACAGCTCCTGGCTCAACCGGATCGAGGCTCAGTTCACCGCCCTGCGCTACTTCGCCCTCGACGGCACGGACCACCCCAGCCATAAGGCCCAGGGCAGCATGATCCGCCGCTACATCATCTGGCGAAACAAGCACGCCGCCGACAAGCGCCTCAAAGCCCTGGTGAGCCGGGCCAACGCAGCCTGACCTGCCACGGCGACAACGGTCGTCACCACAGGTGCAGGAAGCTCCGGACGTCGTCATAGCCGTCGACGGCCCGACCGTCCACGTCCGACGGGTCGGCCTCGGCCCGCGTCGCCAGCGACTGTGCAAGCGCGAGGGCTTCATTGCTGAGGCGCCCGAAGCGTCGAGCGGTGTGTCCAAGGCACAGGCCGGCCAGCCCGAGCAACGGACTGCCAGACACTGCCCGCGTCCCGACCTGCACGCACCAGTGCTCGACAAACTCCGCGTCGTCGTCGTTCAACGCGGTCCCGACCAGGACGCCCGCCGCCCCGCCCTCCGCCGAGTGGTCGCGCAGAGCCCGCTCCAACATCTCGACCACCACCTCGTGAGGCAGCGCAGGAGGGTTCTCGAAGGTCAGATGAGAATGCACCCCGCGAGACTACGCGGACCCCGTCCGACAGTTGCCTGCCGCCGCCCCGTCCGGCAGGACGGGGCGTGTGACTTAGCGGCCTACTTGGCCCGTCCGGCCAACTACATCGCTCAGCCCGCGCCGCAGCGAACGTTGATCAGGAGGGACCGCTCCTGGGCTATTGCTGTGTCCGTACCCGAGCGGAGACGAGGACGCACCATAGGGTCGGCACCGTTACTCGCGGCGCCTGATCGGCTTTCCAAGCAACTCGGTCAGGTCCGCCTCGATGGCCGCGAGCAGCTTCGGTCCCCAGACGGTCAGTGTCTGTTCCCAGGGGTGGCCGAAGGTACCCAGGCGCAGGTCAGCGGTGAGGTGGAGGTAGTAGTCGCCGTTGGGATAGGCGCCTTTGCCAGGCCGGGGCGGGCGTCCGGGAACGTCGGTGCGGCGGGGGTCGTAGCGGTAGCCGTCGTGATTCCAGTCGAGCCAGTGGATGAACTCCCGGGGCTCGGTGGCGACGAGCAGTCCGCGCTGGACGATCGCGTCGAGCTCCGCGGGGAGGTCCGGGACGATCCGGTGGTGAGAGTGCAGGTTCCAGACCGCGGAGGGAACGGGATCGGTGATCGCAGGCCGGTAGGTGGTGATCGGCTTGAAGTCGAAGTCTGCGTAGAAGCGGTCCCACAGAGGACCGTCGTCGTGGAGCCAGTCGAGGAACTGTGCGGGGCGGGTGCTCTCGGGGCTGCCTGGCGGACTCCAGTGGTAGGAGCGGACAGTGGCGGCCTCGGTGAAGCCGGCTTCCAGGAGGCTCTCACGCAGGGAGCCGTCGGCTTCGGCGAGCAGGGGGTGGTTGAGCCAGCTCTTCTGCCGCCAGCGGTCGGTGACGGCCTTGACGAAGTTCGCATCTTCGCTGGTGAAGCCGCCGATGAGAGTGAAAGGGATTTCGTCGCCGTGCGCCCAGGCGACCTCGGTGACTATCCCGGCCTCGAGCAGGACCTCGATGAGGACGTCACCCTCGTCAGAAGAACCGTCCGCGATCATTTCCGCGTACGGTGCCGCGTGGGGCCCGGGGGAGCCGACGGCGACCTCCCAGGCCCGCTCAGCCTGGCTCCGTACCCGGTACAGGTCGTGGACCCCCTCCCGGGGCTCCGTCACGTCGGTGGGCTGCTCACTGGGCAGCGGGGCGGCGATCAGCACAGAGCGCTCCCAGCCCGGGGTGAAGCCCGCCGCTGTCAGTTGCTGTGCCAGGTCCGGCGAATCGTGCCCATACACCTTCCACTCCACCGGCTCACCACGCTCCGCGAACGCCTCCTGCTGGTTGCGCACCACTGCGGCGGTGTCCGTGCCTGCCATGTGGGGAGCATGCTCAGCGGTGCCGTGCGTGCCGTAGTGCCGACGTACGACCGGCCCGTCGACCTCGACGACCACCCCGGCCGGATGCCACGCGGGAACCCGCCCCCGCAGCTCCTCGTGCATCGCCCACCATTCACCCATGTCCATGATCGGGAGCCTAGACGGGACCGCACGGGCCAATTACACCGCTCAGCGGCCAAATAGACCGCTTAAGGGCCAACTGCAGCGCGAAGTCACAGGGCGAACGTTGCCTGATGCGGCACTAGGGCACGAAAGGCGATGGGTGTGGCTCTTCTGAAGGGAAGGTGCGGATGGGTGGTGAACCCGCATCGGGTCTGTTCCAGTCAGGAGAGCCGCAAGTCGATCCAGGGGATCGTGTCTCCAGGTAGCAGGTATCGCTCGGTCTCGACGAAGCCGTGCTTCAGCGCAAACCGGAGTCCGTCCTCATTGGAGGACAGAACGACGGTCTCGATCACCTCGGCCCCCAGTTCCCGTGCCCGGTTGACCCCGCGCGCATAGAGTTCCCCGCCGAACCCCTGCCTGCGGTGAGGGGCGAGCACTCGGGCGATGACTGTGGCCGTCCGTGTTTCGTCCGTCGGCGGGCGGACCGTGCTGCAGCCCACGAGATCGTCACCGAGATACGCGATCTCCAGGTGGTGGCGCTGGGCACGTTCCCGTACTTCGTCCAGGCACAGGGAATGGGTAGGAATGATCACGTTGTGGGCGTACTGCCAGTCTTTGAGCATGGCGTCGCCGTCCGGCCGCTGGATACGAAGATCAGACATCTCAGCAGGAGACCCGAGGACACCTTGGACGTCAACTCTGCTGGGTATTTCTATGTCTTCGGACAAGTCCCGAATCAAGCCATGAGGTCGTATTCCTGCTGGTCGGTCGCGGGGTAGAGGCGCTCGTGCTCGCGGGCTGCGTGGTAGCGCCAGTAGGAGTCGAGGTCGCCGTTGGCGACGACCGCGCGGAGCCGTAGGACGGCTTCGGCTCCGTCCAGGCCCCAGCGGGCGCCGGTGATGTCGAGGCGATCAGCGATCAGATGACGGCAGGCGCCCTCGACCGCCCCTGTGGCGATCGGCCACCCGCTGTTGAGCGCGGTGTCGTAGCGGAGCTGGTCGAGGTGGCCGGTCAGGTAGCGGTGGCAGGCGTCGACGGCCTCGCGTCGGGCGGCCGACAGGTGTTCCCGGTCGGCTTGGGCGGTCATCTGGTCGGCGGTGCGGGAGGCATGGCCAGCGAGGATCGCGGTCAGATGGTCGGCCGCCCAGCCTTCGGCCTCGGTGGTGCCGGGCTTGTTGAAGGCGTGGGCGGCGGCCCAGACGTACTCGGCGACGTGCACGAAGTCCAGCAGCACGTGCAGCGTGACACCGCGCCGGCCAGCCTCGGCGGTGACCAGGTCAAGCTGATGACGGGCGCCGTCGACGAGGACGATCCACGGCCGCAGATGCTTCGGGTCGCGGGCCTGGGCTTGGTCGAATGCGTCGGCGATGACCTGCGCGGGCGGGCGGACCAGCGAGGCTGTGCACCATTTGTTCTCGGCCTTCGGCCCCGGGCGAGCGGGGCGTTCGCCCCTTCGGCCGCCGGGCGGGTGGATCACGTCGTGGGGGCGCCTGGGGGCCGGGCGGGTGTCGAAGACACAGGCCACGGTCGCCATCCGCTTCCGGTTCGGCTTCTCGCCTGGCGCGAGCCGGCCGCGATGACCGCTGGCGGCTTTCGCGGCGGCCCGGCGGGTGGCCTCTCGCAGGGCCTCGGGCCGCATGACCACGCCCTTGCCGTCCACCTGGACCACCAGCGGCATCTGCCGGCTGCATGGGAACGGGATCCGGGCCTGGTAGAAGCTGTCGGCGTCGACCGCGGCCGCGACCACCAGTTCTTCGAGTCGGCGTTTGCCCAGCACCTTCCCGCAGCGACGCTCGACCGCCTGCTGGGCTTGGTCGAACGAGCCGCGCACGGCTTCGGTGACCGCGAGCCGGCGCAGGCCCATAGAGTGCCGGCCCGCAGGAAGTGACAGCGCGGCGTCGGCGGGGTGCACGTTGCCGACGCCCGGGCCCCGATGAGCAACCCGGCCAACGCGGACCAGCCCGAACACAGTGGCCAGCCAGCGGGAGTGTCCCGTCTCCCGCCAGGGCCTGCCTCGTCCCTCCGGCCCCACCACGAGAGGCCTGCTGCCGGCGCGGACCGGCTGTTCTTCGCGCATCGCACGCAGGTCCAAATGGTCCTGCAGCAGCTGCCGTAACAGCTCCCGCCCGGCGGCGTCGAGGTGTTCTTCCAGCTCGGCGTGGGTCCACGCGCCCGCATCCGTGCCCGACAGGGTGCGCATCAGCGTCTCGAAGGCACTGACCGAGCGGGCAAAGAGGTCAGCGGTGGCATGAGTGTCGTACGGTTTCATCTCCGGGGCTCTTCCTGTCCTGCATCCGATTGGGTCGCACCTTCGAATGTAGGGGGAAGAGCCCTGTTATCAGCTGGAGTTAGGCGAAGCATCCGATCGGCGGCGGGCCGGGGTGAACATGCCGGGGGTGTCCTCGTCCAGCCAGCCCCGTTCCACCAGCCGCTTCAGCTTTGACCGGGTTCCCTCGATCTTCCCGGTCTCGGCCGGCAGTCCGATCCTTGGCACGATCTGCTTGGCGCGGACCGGCCCCGGCGCGTCCGCCACCACCTCCACGATGTCGCGGTACACCGACGGCAGCACATCCGGCATCATCCCGGGCTGCCAGTTCGGCACGGTCAGCACCCCGATTACCTGCCTCTCGGCCCCCGCATACGCCGACACCGCCCGCTCACCCGCAGGCGACTGTCCGGCACCGGCCGCCGCCACGGACACTTGCGGATCCATCTCCGCGAGCACTTCGGCGACCGTCGCCCGCGTGATCCGCAGACGCTCCAGCCCCTCCCGGGCCACCTCCAGCCTCCCGGACAGCTCAGCGAGCTCGGCTTCGAGCTCTTCCACCCGAACCCGGGCGGCCGCCTCGCGGGCTTCCAACTCCTCGAACAGCGAGCCCATCCGCTCCCCCTCCTCCACCACCACGGTAGAGACGAGAAGCCCCGAACACAGCCCGATCAGCGTTCTCCCAGCTCAGCACTTCCCTTCAAAGGAACTGCACCCAACGCGGATCCGGCTGGCCCGGCGCTCGACCTTGACGTCGCCCAGCAGGGGCAGTTCGCCGATGCGGCCCCCGACTGCCACGGACCGGCCGAGGAACCCGGCCCCGAGGAGGACAGCTCGTGGGGGTTGGCACCGCCGCCGAGCGCGGAGTACCTGGCGTGGCGTGAGCAGCAGGCACAGGCCCGTCTTGCCCCGCTCGGCCGGTAGAACCACCCACTCGCCCAGTGCCCCAATACGGGGCGCCGGGCACACCCTTGGCCGAAAGCCCTCCGTGTGGGCTGTAGGCGCCTCATACGCGGACGCGCGGGTTGCCCGAGCCTCCTCGGCTTCAGGGCTCTGTGACAGGCGCTCAGCGAGCCGCCTGTGACGTCGGGTGCCGGAGCGGCAGGGTGCCGGCGGTTCAGGCGGTTGGGTGGGGCCGCCCGTTCCGAGCCGACGGGATCCTGTTCTCGGGTGGAGCCGTCCGGCGCGAGGCCGTCGCAGGCCGGGGGCGGCCGCGCCCTCGCGCCGACATGGCGTGTGCGGGTGAGGCCCGGTGCCCGGTTCTTCGGAAGCAGTACCACCGGGCTGCAAACCTCGACGGACCGTCTCACGGCGCCGGTACGCTTGTCGGTATGACGACGGTGGAGCAGAGGGACCGAGACACGAGTCCCGTGATCTCGATCCTTGCTCCTGCTCCGAGTCAGGAATTGGCCGACTCCACGTACCGCCTCGCCCTTGCCATGCTCGACGGTCTCCCATACCAGGACACGCTTCGGGGGGCCGAGACCCTGACCGAAACCCTCGTGCAGAGGCCGGGCCGAGCGACGCGCTTGGGCGTGATGTGGTCCGGCCAATCGCGCCTGACCTCACTTCTTGAGGCGTTTCGGCGTGGTTCGGCGGCTGCCGAGGACGCTCGTGGCGCGTTCGGCGTGCTCTTGGGCGAGGCCTTCGGTGAGGTTTCGCAGGCGCGAGTCGATGAACTTCGGCGGCCACACGAGTACGGGTACACGTACAAGTACGAGGACGAGCGGCCCGCGAAGGGGGCCAGCGGTCCCGAGATTTTCGGCGCGTATGTGCTGTCGGCGGGGCTGTTGGCACAGACCGTCGACGATGTCCTGCCGACGAGCAGCTTCGGTTGGCGCGAACGCGAAGCAAGGCCCCTCGCCCTCCTCCACGTAGCGGAGTTCGGCGACCTTGCCGCGCTTGCCGACATGATCGCGGTGTGGCGGGCTGACCTCCTGCTGGCCATCCAGCGGTGGTTGTCCCCGGCTGCGTACGAGTACGTCGACCATGGGCCGCCGCTCGCGTGCTCTCCGTGCGGTGTGATCCGGATGGCTTCACCCGAAGTTCCCCGTGGGCCGGAACTCGGTCTCCAGCTCGATGCCTCCAGCCCTTTCTGGGTGCTGACTGCCTGATCTCCGATCGGGCGCTGCGCCCGTTCATCGATGTGGAGATCAAGTTGAAGAGCATCATCGACGCGGTCATGTCGCTGGCCGCGGAGTATCCGATCGTGGCGGCCGTGGCCGTCGGAGTCGTCCTGGTGGTCGTGGTGCCGCCGGTCGTCAAGCACCTGGGTGTGCTGGTGCGGGAGTACTGGGCGCCCAAGGTGGCGCGGCTGCGCCGGAAGTTCGGACAGGTGTGCCGGCGGATCAGTGACCGGCTTGGGACAGAGGACGAAGCCTCTGCCGAAGCGATGTCCGGGGAGGACGTCTGTCGTCTGACCGAGAGGGTCTGAACCGAAGCGTCGGCTGGGCGGGCCCGCAGGGGTCCGCCCAGCCGACGCTGTGGGTTGAAGGGCGTCCGGGCCCTGCGTAAGGGTCCTCAGGTCGCGTGTGTGCGGACGCGTGTGACGCCCTGTCTCCTCCCGCAGCAGGAACCGTGGGAGGCGCGCAGGCGGCCTCATGTGGGCTTAGGCGCGGACGCCGCCGCAGCCGATCCATGGGGCTTCGCCCAGTGGGATCCCGACACGGAGGGCGGACTCCTCGGAGTCGGCAGCAACGGAGGAGGGGGAGGAGGCCGGCGCCGCGGCGGCGAAGCCGAAGAAGCGGGCAGCGAAGGGCCCTCTTCAGGTCTCGGAGCTGAAGCCGGTGGCCGGTGAGGGCGAGGTGTACGCGATGCTCGACGACCTCGGGGTGCTGACCTCCCCGGCCGCCCGCATCTCCACCCTGCGCCGCGCGGTACGGGAGTTCCTCGGGCACTACGCGGACGCCCGCTCGGGGGCCGTACGCGATGTACCCGCGCCGCCCCGAGCACGCCGCGCTCCGGCTGAGCATCGGGTGGCACCAGGCCGGGGGCCCTCTCCGTTCAAGCGCTGGCTACAAGGACGGGGATCGGATCGCCCGACCGGCCGGCTACCTCGCCGCGCTGCTCACCACCCACGAGTGCGACCACCCGAACTGTGAGGCCGGGGTGTTCCTCAACACCGGCGAGGAGTGCAACACCTGCCAGTACCGAGCCGCGGAGCGGATCGCCCAGGCGAAGGGGGCGCAGCTCCTCGCCGAGCAGCAGGTTCGCGCTGCGGCCGCGGCGGAGCTCCGGGCCCGGCAGTTGGCGGAGGAACGGGAGCAGGCGCACGGGGAGGCTCTGGAGGAGAACACGCGCCGCGAGGAGGCCGCCGCCCGCCGGGCAGCCCGGGAGGCCGCCGCGGCCGCCGAGGCTGAGGAGACCGCCCGCCTCCGCGCCGAACTCACCGAGCAGTTCGCCGCACTGGACGCCGCCGCGGCCCGGCCGGTTGTCCCTGCCCCCCTCCACGCCGCCCACGACCAGGACCCCGCCGACCCCGAGGCCGACGCCTTCCCGGTCGAGGAGGACCCGTTCGCCCCCGGCCACTTCGAGAACGAACCCGTTCTTGAGGCCCCCGTGCCGGACGTCACCGCCGACGTCCAAGAGCAGCAGGCGGCCGCTCCGGCCCCGTGGTCGCTTTCGCACCCGAACGCCCTATACGAGGCGGCGAAGGCCGCCCTGGCTTCCTAGGCCCCGTTCAAGACCTGCCCGGTGCCCGTTCAGGTGCCGGGCGGGCCCATGTCCGTGACTGCCCGTACGCAGCCCTGCGCGCCCCGTACGGCGATCAACGCCACCCCCCGAGATATCCACGCCGCTTGACCGCCCATCAGGCCAGCACAGGGCTGTACAGGGCCACACGCCGACGGGCGAGGGAGCGTCACCCATGACGGGGCTGGCTTTGTCGCCGAGAGGCAGCAGCGATTGTTTGTCAGAACCGGGAACGGTCTGTGGCGGCGCAGGACTGTGTTGTCGAGTTCTGGAAGCGCGTCGGTACTTGCGTCTGACTGCCTCATGTGGGTGCCGGTCCCCCCGTCATTCATGCGGTTGGCCAGGCGCCGAGTGCGCCGCCCAGTCGGGGGCTGGGGCCATCATCGGGGGCGGAAGCAACTGTTCCATCGGGGGCGGGAACAACTGTTCAGTGAGGGCTTGGGTGTTCCGAATCAAGAATTCGTTGATCGCCCAGAAGGTGGAGCGTGCCTCCGTAAGGGTTCCTTCGAGTTCCGTCTGCGGCAGCGGCGACCCTGTGCCGTGATGGATAGCCTCACGAATGCGCTGAGAGGTATCTGAGAGTTGGTCCACGAGCGGACGGGAGTCGAAGGGACCAGCCGGGCGGGTCCAGGTGCCTGTCAGCCGGGTGTCGGGAAGCCGGCGGCCCGCCATGCGATACAGCCCCGAGGTGAACTCCCTCAGCTCCGCTTGCAGCTGCCCGTCATAGCGCTCGGCGTCGACAGCCCGGCCCAGCTGCAGGTCGCTGATCGCGCGCTCAGCAGCAATCAGCCACGCCCTGGCCGCAGCGCGTGCTGCGGCGATGATCTCCAGTGTGAGCTCTTCCTCCGCTCGCCGGGCGGTTGCGGCTGCGGCTGCGGCATCGTCACGTCGTTTCGCCCGCTGCACCAAGAGGGCGCCGCCGGCGCCGAGGCCCGCCCCGCCAAGGCCACTAACCGTTGCAAGGATCGTCTCCCACATCGCCATCGCGCGATGGTCCACCAGGTGCAGCTTGGGCACAACGGTCCTACGCGCCAAATCTGGCTGAGCGCCCATGCTTCCTGGGCGGCGTGCATGCTCCTGCAACGAAGACGCTGGCACGGGCCAGTGAGGTGCGAACTGGTCAGTGGCGTGTGGGGCCTTCGCCGAGTGTGCGGCGGCCGGGTACGGACTGGGGCTCGGGGGCGGACTCTGCCGGGGGAGCCGGCGCGGTGCCCTCGGCGGCAAGGCGGGCCCTGCGGGATCCGGCGGAGGCAGCGGAGGCGCGGGGGCCCGTGCCCAAGACGCGTCGAGTGTTCACCAGGACAGTGTCCTGCGCGCGAGGACGTCTGCGCGGAGCTCTGCCGGTCGTCCGGCCCGACGACATCGAACGAACTCCTCGGCCCTGCACTGGTGGGGTTGCGCGGCTAACCCCCGCGTTCCGCACTGTGCTGTCTGCCCCTCACCGGAGTGCGCAGACTGCAACCCCCGGGAGAGGTGTGCAGCGCCATGTCCGCGGATCGTCCGGGGCCGCTCTTTCGGGAGGGAACCCCATGTCCACCGCTACCGACCCGCAGCCCCAGACCCCTCAGCAGCAGCCCCCGCGGCCGCCCCAGCAGCCGGCCACGGACCCGCTCCTGACGCTGTGCCTGGTCATCGTCGGCGCCGTGGTCCTCGCAACGGCCGGTTACATGTGCGTCGCCCACCCGTCGCTCACCGGGCCGATTGCGACGGTGGCGACGGTGGCCGGGGCTCTGGCTGCGGCGGTCGGCGTCGGGGTCGCCGTCTGCCGGCGCTGACCCGTGGCCCGGCAACGGGCCTGCTCGTTAACGACAAACGCCCCGCCCGGATCACCGGGCGGGCCCGTCGTCGTCGACCGACCCGCCGTGCAGGTCCCGGCCACGTCCCGATACCCGGCCGGCTGGGGCGTGATGACCTCCCACGCCGTCACCTGGCCCGGCAAGCGGCCGCACACGTCCTTCGTGGCGCTGCGCATGACGCAGGAAGCGGGCGGTTGGTGGGTGGCCCAGAGCGAGGACGTCGCCGACACCGACCTGACGGCCCCCGTGGACGCGGTGCTGTCCGCGCTGTCCCGGGAGGTCAGGTGATGCGGCGCCTGCGGGGCCGGACGGTGGCCATCCCGGTCATGGCGGTGCTCACCACGCTCGCCGTCATGTCCGGGGCCGCGCACGCCGAGACCGTCGACCCCGACGGGGTGGGCGGGCTGCTCCCGGCCCCGGCCGCCCCCACGGGCGGCGGAACGATGTACGAGACGTACCCGCACCTGCACGTCGGGGCGGGCGTGTTCACGCGGCACCTGCCTGCTGCTTGGCGCGGTTGATCTTGGCCTTGGTGTGGAGCTGCTCAGGGATCCGGATACGCCGCTCCCGGGCGGCCTGGTAGACGACCCCACGGAAGCGGCTCCTGCGCATGCGCACCGCCGCGTTGGTGATCTTCAGCTTGTCCGCGATCTCGGTGTCCGAGTACCCGTCGATGGTCAGCTGGATGACCGCCCGGGTCTCCCACTTCTGCTCGTCCAGGATCTTCTCGAAGACGGTGACGAAGGTCTCGTGCTCGGCCAGGTAGCCGGATGCCTGAAGCAGGCCCGCGAGGACGTCGGGGTGACGGGCCACGACGCCCTCACCCTGATCACCGCGCACGCCGACGGGCCCTACCTCCGCCTACGCGGTCTGCTCGCTGCGCGACCGCCCACCGACTCGTGCATCGCCCGAGCCCGGCACCACGCCACTGCCATCGCCCGCCCGGCGTTCTCCACCGCGGTACGTACTCCTCGGCCAGGGCCGCACCTCCAGCCGGGCCCGCAGCCCCAAGACCATCGAGAACTACGTGATCGCCATCTAGGGCACCCTCGAAGCGTGGATCGCCGACGGGCTCACCGATCCCCGTGAGATCACCAGGAAGCACATCGAGGACGCCCTGGACCCGCTCCGCAGTGACCAGGCCCGCCGCCTGCACACCGCACTGCGCTCCTTCTTCAGGGCCCTCAAACGCGAACGCCTCGTGTTCCGAGACCTGGCCCGCAGTGTCTCCCTCACCAGCAGCCGATCCGTGCCGACCGCGCTGCCTTCCGACCGCATTGCCGGTCTCCTGGACCGCCTCGATGACCCGCGCGACCGCCTCATGGTCGCCCTCGTCGCCATCTACGCCCTTCTCCCCGGACAGCTCGCCCACCTCCGGCGAACCGACCTCGACCGCAGCAAGGGCCGACTGCGCCTGCGCCGGGCGGGACGCATGGACCACGTCATCTACCTCGACGTCTTCACCCTGGGCCTGGCCACAGCGTGGGAGCTCCAGCGCCACCAGCGCTGGCCCGACAGCTCCAATCCCCACTTCTTCGTCACCCGCAACACCGCCGTCGACGACTCCGGCCCGCCCATCAGCGCCGGCGTGGTTCAGTTGCTCTTCCAGCGAGTCGGCCTGCCGGCCGGCCGCCTGCGCGTGGACCGAATCGTCGACGAGGCTCGTCTCAGCGCCGACCCCGTTCGGCTGATGGACCTCTTCGGCCTGTCCAACCTCTCCGCCACCCGATAGGTCCTGTCGGCACACCCCGACAAGAGAATCGGTCCCATTGCCCCGTAGATCGCTGTCCGCACACCTCCGGCAGTGAACCGAGGAGGCTGTGGTCGGCTGACGGCCCTGAGCCGGAAGGGCAGCCAGCCGGCCACACGGCCGGGCGGGGGAGGGAGTCTCCGGCCCCGGTGTCGCCACGCACGCCGCTGGAGTCCAGTTGGCGAGAAAATGCGCTGCGGTCGGCGGTCGCGTACTTGCCCCCCCGCCGGGCATCGAGGAGCCGTCGTGCGTGAAGCGGTACGCCGGGTGGATTCAACCAGCGGTGAGAAGCAGGTCTGGTCTGGCGTCGCCGGACCAGACTTCACCGCAGGAGCGCGTGACCACGGTCGGCTCGGTCCGGAGACTGAACGGTGCCTCGGAGTAAATCACCGAACAGGGACCGCTCAGGACTCAGCCTTCGCGCTCTCGACCATCAAGCCCCTTCGATGCCTGTGTCGCTCGCCGTCAGGTTTTCCACTGCGTAGTCGTTGCTTCGGATGGCCGACTCCAGACGGTTGGAGAACGCCCCGAGGTTCGATCGCTGGGCCGTGACAGTCTTGATCGCGACGTCGATCTTTGCGATGGTCGAGTTTGCGTCGATCGCCGTCATGACATTCACCGGGCCCGCCACGGCGACTCCGCCCTGCTGATCGGCCGGGGTGGCTGCGCCCTGATCCGCGGGGGTGGCCGCCTCGCCGGCGAAGAGATGCTGGATGTCGGCAGCGAAGATGTTCACTGCCAATGCCTCGTCGGTATTCGCGCCCACGTGCACGCGCAGTGTCCACGATGCCTGGGCGTTCGCGAGTGACGCCGGTGTGTTGATCTTCGCGGGCATCATGCCCAGCTCGTCGGCCGCCTGTACGTTGGCCTCGGCCGAGGCGTCGCTGAGCAATTTCATCTTGTTGAAGTCGGCCTGGTCGGCGACTCTGGCGATCTCGTCGGTCAGCTGGTCGACCTCGATCTGGATCGCCGAGCGGTCCTCTTCGCTGTAGGTGCCGTTCGCCGACTGGATCGACAGCACCCGCATCCGCTGCAGGACACCGGTCAGCTCATCGAGGTGCCCCTCGGTTGTCCTGATGAAGTCGAGCGCGGCGGAGGGCGACCGAACGTCGACCCTCTTCTCCAGAGGCGCGGCTGACACGTCGGGTGTCGTGGCCCCGGGTGCGGGAGTCAGACCAAGGCTCGCCCCCTGCTCCAGGAACTGAACCTTGGCGGGGCCCTTTGAGTTGGGCGTGGTCTCGGACACGTTGGCTCCTCACCAGCAGGCCCGTTGCCTGCCAGGCCGGAGCCTTTCATGACGCACCGTAATCGGACAACTACTGACTTCAACTCACTGGCCGGAAGCCGATCATGGCGTCCGTCAAACCCCGGAGTGCGCCCGCCTCGGCCCCAGAGACAGATCGACCGCTGCCTCAAGCCCATGATTATCGGCCTAAGGGTCAGCCTCCCGCCGCAGGGATGTCCCGCGTACTACCCAGCGAATGGTGACGAACCCACTGCAGACTCTCGGTCAGAACGGATCTCGGGCACCGGGTTCGTGGCCAATCTGCTTCCGGAATCCGGGAACCCGTCGGTTTCCATCTTCCGGCGGTTGGATGGTGGGAGGGTTCCTTCATGACCGATCCCGTGAACGACGGCGCACCGACGCCGACCACCCTGTCGATCTCTGTGAAGGACCTCGCGGACGCCGGCCTGGAACCGCAGTTGCGGTCCTGGGTCGGCTCCGGGCCCAACGAGCCGGTGACCGCCGAACAGATCACCCTGGTCATCGGGCAGGACGAGCTCACCCGGACCGCTGAAGCCCTCGGACGTGAGCCCGGCGACCTTGCCGCGGACATCGCCCTCGCCCTCCCCCAGCTGATCACGGCAGCCCCCGAGGGCAGCGTCGAACCGGCCCCCGCGCAGGACGGCGCCGGGGCCGTCCGCACCCGTGAACTGACACTCACGCCCCAGATGGTGGTCGGGGAAGCCGAGTCGGATGTCAATTACAGGGCCCCGCTCAAAATCAGCGCGAAGGGGACGACCTTCCAGCCGGGCGACTACACCGGCGTCGTGGCGATGATCTTCGACGCAGTACCTCCCGTGTAGGTCGAAGAGCGGTCCTCGACGAGGGCACGCCCGGGACAGGCGCGGTCGCCGGATGAACGATCGACCGCTCCTGTCCCCCTGGGGGGAACACCGATGTCGGCGGGGCCGGCGGCCGTGGCCCAACATGACCGGCCGGTCCCGCCTCGCGATCCAGCCCGGCGCCCGCTCCTGCGTTTGGCTTGGTACTCACACGTCCTTCAACGGGGGCGGGCCGGTAGAAGCCACCGGGCGGAGGAAGCCGCACGCCTCTGTACGCGGACCGACCAAGTCCTCCGAGGCGGAGGCCCTCCTGCGCGTCTGGGGCGACGGCGGGATCGACCCGCACCACGCCGCCCAGCGCCAGGCCCTCGAAGACCTCGCCGCCACCGAGATGGTCACCCACGGCGACATCCTCGACCGCTTGCAGGACAACGTGCTCCACAGCCTCCGGACGCTCTCCGAGTCGTCACCGCCTACTGACACACCCCATGTCGCCGACCACTGACATCTCGTGTCGTCTCCCACTTACGTTCTGACGTCGTCCGACACGACGAACCCCGCTACGCCCGGACCAGGGGCACCTACCCAGCCAAAACGCATACTCAATTCATGCATTGAGTATGCGGAATCAGTATTGAGCATGCTAAAGTAGCGTGCATGATGGGTGTTGAGGATCTCCTCAGGCTCACGGTTGCAGCGCTGATGACGCGCACCGGTGAGCGCCAGAACGACCTCGCCGACGGCCTCGGCCTGTCGCAGGCGCAGGTCTCACGCAAACAGGCGGGGCGCCAGCACTGGTCGCTGGAGGACGTTGACCGGCTCGCCGAGCACTTCGGTCTGCATTTCCTGGACCTGCTGGCCGGTCCCACGCACGCGGTCGGTGTACTCCACGGCTCGATCCCTGCCCTGCGCCCCGCGGACGCCGTGGCTCCCTCGGCCATCGCGCAGCCGGCCCCCGCCGCCCTGTTCGCCGCCGAGCCGGCCGCCGCCGCGCCCGCCCCCGCAGCACCGGTGGGGTTGTGTGTGCTGTGCGGGCAGCCGACCGGTGACGAACTGGAAGGGTTCCCGCAGCACCTGAGTGCCGAGGAGTGCGCGGCCGCCGTCGCCGCCGTACCCCCGGCCCCGGGCCCGGCGTCGGCCCCGGCAGCACCCGCACCGGCCCCCGTCCCGCAGCAGCTCCCCGCCGAGCCGCCGGCCCCGAAGCCGGCGGAGCCCGTCGCGGTGGAGCCCGTCACTCCGGAGCCTGAACCCGAGGTCGAGGTCGAGCCCGCGCCGGAGCCGGCCAGGACGGGGCCGGCCGTGGTGCGGGGGCCCCGGGCCTACGCCTCCGGGACGCTCGTCGACGAGATCACGGGCCGGGTGCACGAGGTGCTGGAGGAGTGCACGGGGGACCTGGCCGCCGCCCAGGCCGCGCTCATCAAGTCCGCGATCCCGGACGTGATGGCCTTGTTCAAGGCCTCGCGGGTCGGGGGCCGGTACGAGCACTCGGAGTTCCCGCCGACCGCCGACGTGCTGCGCAAGCGCTCCCAGAAGGGGTCGGACGAGATCTGGGAGGGCCGCCCGAAGTGGCGCAACCCCCACATCTTCCAGGCGGCCAAGAAGGGCGAGACGTTCGAGGTGACCGCCCTCGACATGAACGCGGCCTACCTGTCGGCCTTCAAGTGCTGGTTGCCGATCGGACAGCTCCGCGAGGACACCAGCGGCGTCCACGACCGGAAGAAGTCCGGGATCCACCTGCTCACTCCGGCCGAGTGGGAGCACACCGACCTGCCCAACCCGCTGGGCAACCGGATGGAGCCGGGGGAGTTGTGGGTCAGCGAATCCACCCTCCGACTGCTCCTCGACTGCGCCCGCGAAGGCCTCACCGACACCCCGGTAATTCACCGCTCGCTCGTTTCCGGCGGCACAGAAGTCCTGTTGGAAAAGCTCCGACGCGCCCTTGCGGAAGTTCGTAAGACGGCTCTTGCCGAGGGCGATGAACTGACCGTGAATTATGTGAAATCAATGTATTCTAAGTTGGTCTCCACCCTGGGTGAATCCACCGCGAATCGGGATATGCGGCGCCCGGACTGGATGCACATCATGCGCGCGAAAGCGTTCGCGAATCTGTGGATGAAAGCCAACAAAATTCACAAGGCCGGATTGCAGGTCGTGGAGATCTCCGGCACGGATGAGTTGCACGTGATCGGCGATTGGCGGTTGGTGTTCGCGGAGGGCAGGGACCTGAATCAGGTGAAGGAAAAGAGCACCTACACGTTGGGGGGTAAGCGCTGATGGCAGGATCCGAGAATCTGTGGGCTCGCTGGGGTGACTGGGGTAAGCACGACGCCCGCGGGATGAAGGGCGGTGAGGCCCTGATCCTGGAGCTCAACCGGATCGTCCACTCCTCGGGTATCACCTCGCCCGTCACCTCCCGGCGAGGCCTGGCCGCCCGCCTCCGGTACCTCGACAGCCCCGCCGGCCGCGAGGCCTTGGCTGAACAGGGCGTCACGGCCCGCTCCCTGCGCTCCTGGACGCGCGGCAAGGCCACACCCTCCCCGGCGTCCAGAGAGCGGATCGACGCGGCGTACTGGTGGCGCCGGCGCGAGAACCTGATCCGCTCCGGCTGGCTCGTCCGGCACCTCGACAACGACGGCCGCGGCCGCCGCATGGAGATCTACCCCGTCGACCAGAGCCACGTCGACTCCAAGTACAGCCGCCCCCTGAGCGACCGCTCCATCACCGTTCGGTACATCTGGACCGACCTGGTGAGTGCGTGGGGCGCTCGGGATGAGGCGCTGGTGGATGAAATCTGGGACGACGTCATCACCGACCTCGATTCCGACTATGCAGCCTATGCATATGTCTCTTCTGTCGGTATCGGAGCCTGACCCATCCCGCTATTTATAGCTGCGCCCCGGTCAAATAGGCCGGGGGCGCAGCTATGTGTGGGCGTTGCTTGTGATGGCGGTTCAGATATCGTGCGTTTTTGGTTACTGAAGGCCCAGACTGTCGAGCGCGTCGGACATGACTCCAGGCTGCTTCACCGTGTGCTCCGTATTGTTGTCGATCGTGGTGTCCTCTTCTGCGACGGCCGCCCCCGCGCCGCTGCCAGCGTTCCTTGACTGACCCTGATTGATGGCCCAGTTGCTGCCATCGTCGGCCTGGGCCGCTCCCCCGAAGGACAGGGCTGCCCCAGCGAGAGCGACAGCGGCCAGTACACGCCTCATGTTGTTCATGGCCTGCCAACGACCACGCCCGCATGCAGTTACGGCGGCTGTTTTTGGCGGGGGGTTGTGGGGTTGTGTTTTTGGTATTCGGTCAGGGGGTGTTTCGGTTTTAGTATTTGACGTTGGGTCGGTTTGGTGGGTCGGGAATCGGTGTTTTTCCTTTTGTTGGCGATCTGTCTGGTGTAGACCACTTGCTGATGCTGGTCCGGGGTTGTTGTTACGTTGTGTGGCGTGCCGGGGGAGGGGCCGGCGGGGTGGACACTCCGCGGGACCGTGTGCATACTGCTACTGAGAGGGAGCGCGCAGCGCGAGCGGCACGACCTCGGCCCCGCAGGGGCCGCACCCCCCTGAGACACCGTTACAGATAACCTGACAGCCCATCAAAACCCCTTCTGACCTGCTACAATTAAGCCGAAGAACCCCGCGGCAGCCCCCCTCCGTTGCCAGCCGGCCACCGCGGACCCACAGTCCCCGAACAACCGGGACCACCCCGCCGTCACCGCAGGTGACGGCCCATCGGGCCACACTCCGCCCGGCGTCGCGCAGCGACGCAGCCCCCTTGGGAGTGACGCAGTCACTCCGCGTCGTGTCTCCGCA